>JBPBQX010000268.1:0-22127 GCA_050955025.1 Janthinobacterium lividum | reverse complement strand
CCGCCATCTCGCGCTCGCCCTGGAACACCTTGATGGTCACGGCGCCCTGGTTGTCGTCGGCGGTCGAGAACACCTGGCTCTTCTTGGTCGGGATCGTGGTGTTGCGCTCGATCAGGCGCGTGAACACGCCGCCCAGCGTCTCGATGCCCAGGCTCAGCGGCGTCACGTCGAGCAGCAGGACGTCCTTCACGTCGCCCTTGAGCACGGCGCCCTGCACGGCGGCGCCGATCGCCACGACCTCGTCCGGGTTGACGTTGCGCGCCGGCTCGCGGCCGAAGAACGACTTCACCGCCTCGATGACCTTGGGCATGCGCGTCATGCCGCCGACGAGGATCACCTCGTCGATCTCGTTGGCGCTGACGCCGGCGTCCTTCAGTGCGGCGCGGCACGGGTCCATCGTCCGGCTGATCAGGTCGTCGACCAGGCTCTCGAGCTTGGCGCGCGTCAGCTTCGTCACGAGGTGCTTCGGCCCGGAGGCGTCGGCCGTGATGAACGGCAGGTTGACCTCGGTCTCCTTCGCCGAGGACAGCTCGATCTTCGCCTTCTCGGCCGCCTCCTTGAGGCGCTGCAGGGCGAGCTTGTCCTTGCGCAGGTCGATGCCCTGGTCGCGCTGGAACTCGCTGGCCAGGAAGTCGATGATGCGGTTGTCGAAGTCCTCGCCACCCAGGAAGGTGTCGCCGTTGGTGGACTTCACCTCGAACACGCCGTCGCCGATCTCGAGCACGGACACGTCGAAGGTGCCGCCGCCGAGGTCGTAGACGGCGATCGTGCCGCTGTTCTTCTTGTCCATGCCGTAGGCGAGGGCGGCCGCCGTCGGCTCGTTGATGATGCGCAGCACCTCGAGGCCGGCGATGCGGCCGGCGTCCTTGGTCGCCTGGCGCTGGGCGTCGTTGAAGTACGCGGGCACGGTGATGACCGCCTGCGTCACGCTCTCGCCGAGGAACGCCTCGGCGGTTTCCTTCATCTTGCCCAGGATGAAGGCGCTGACCTGGCCGGGCGCGTACTTCTCGCCGCGCGCCTCGACCCAGGCGTCGCCGTTGTCGCCGCGCACGATGGAGTAGGGCACCATGCCCTTGTCCTTGGTCACGGTCGCGTCGTCGAAGCGGCGGCCGATCAGGCGCTTGACGGCGTAGAGCGTGTTGGTCGGGTTGGTGACGGCCTGGCGCTTGGCGGCCTGGCCGACGAGGCGCTCGCCGTTCTCGGTGATGGCCACCATGGACGGGGTGGTGCGGGCGCCCTCGCTATTCTCGACGACGCGCACGTCGTTGGCGGTCGAGCCTTCCATGATCGCGATGCACGAGTTGGTCGTGCCGAGGTCGATGCCGATGACCTTGCTCATCCGTGTAGTCTCCTTGTCAGCGGTGGCAGCCGGCCCGAAGCACCGACCGCGACCCTAGGGTGTGATGCGGGATGTATTGAGCCACCCCCCCCATCGCAAGGGGCGGCGACGGCAGGAAGAACCTGCCTCGGGTCGCGGGATCAAAGGGTCCTCGGACCCTTTGCGGGTTCGGGCGAAGCCCGGCCTTGCCTTCCCTGTCAGGCGCTGCGGTCGACGCCGCCGCCCTTGCTGACGACGACCATGGCCGGCCGCAGCAGCCGCCCGTTCAGCGTCCAGGCCGGGGTGTAGGCCTGCAGCACGGTGCCCGGCGGGTGGGCGTCGGACACCTGCTCGCCCATGCCCTGGTGCAGGTTGGCGTCGAACGGCTTGCCGGTGGGGTCCTCGCGCGAGACGCCGTTGCGCTCCAGCGCCGCGAGCATGGCGCGCTCGACGCCCTCGAACCCGTCGCGCAGCTTGGCGACGATCTCCGCCTCGCCCAGCGCGGTGGGCGGCAGGCTGTCGAGGCCGCGTCGCAGGTTCTCGGTCGCCTCGGCGACGTCGCGGGCGAACTTCTGCACCGCGAACTGCCGGGCGTCCTCGACCTCGCGGCGCGCGCGGGCGCGCACGTTCTGCGCCTCCGCCTCGGAGCGCATCCAGCGGTCGCGGAAGTCGTCGCGCTCCGCCTCCAGTGCGGCGAGGCGTGCCGCCGCCGCCTGCATGACCTGTTCCGGCGACTGCGCGCCGTCGGCTGCGGCCACGTCCGGCGCGGGATCCGCCGCCATGGTGGCCTCGGTGTGGGTGTCGATGCTCATGGCCGGTCAGGTAGGCGAGGAACGGCGGCGGAACAAGACACCCCCGGGCGGACACCGGCCGCGGACGGGGCGAAGTTTCCGGTCGCGTCCCGCCGGCCGGACACGATAGCATGAATCCACCGTGTCGCGATCGGAGGTTGCATGCCAGGACACGCCGCACGTCAGTGGTGCAGCATGCAGGCGTTGCGTGGCGTGGCAGCCCTGATGGTGGTCGCGTTCCACGCCCTGGAACAATGGCACGAGGCCCACCCGACCCACGGCCCGCAGCGTCCCGACGCGTGGCCCGGCGCCGTCCCGGCGGCGGGTCCTGCCTGGCCGAACGGGGCCGCCGGGGTGGACCTGTTCTTCGTGATCAGCGGGGTGGTGATGATCGCGGCCTCGGCGCGGCTCGCGGGGCGCGCGGACGGCTGGCGTGTGTTCCTGTGCCGGCGGGCGGAGCGGATCGTGCCGCTCTACTGGCTCGCGACCGCCGCGAAGCTCGCGCTGGCACTCTGCGTGCCGTCGCTGGCCCGGCACACCCGGCCGGACTGGGTCAACACCGCCTGCTCGTTCCTGTTCCTGCCCGCCGCGAACGCCGCGGGCGAGATCCGGCCCGTGCTGCCGGCCGGCTGGACGCTGAGCTTCGAGATGCTGTTCTACCTGGTGTTCGCGGCCGGTCTGGCGCTGCGTCCACGCGACGGCCTGCGCGGCGTCGTCCTGCGCGTGGTGCTGCCCGCGCTGCTCGTGCTGTCGCTGGCCGGGCTGGCGCGCGCGCCGGGCTGGCCCGCGGTCGCCGTGCTCGCCGATCCGCTGGTGCTGGAATTCGGCGCCGGGGCCATGCTCGGGCTCTGGGTGCTGCACCCGACCGGCAAGCCTGCGCGCGCACCGGCGGCCATCCTCGGCCTGGTGCTGCTGGCGATCGCGGCGGCGCTGGCACTCGTCTGGCTGCCGGCGGGCACGCCCTGGTGGCGCGCGCTGGACTGGGGCGGGCCGGCGACGCTGCTGGTGGCGGCCCTGCTCGCGCTGGAGCGTCGAGGCACGGTGCGCTGGCCCCACGCGCTGCTGCGTCTGGGCGACGCGTCCTACGCGATCTACCTGGCGCACGGCTTCGTGCTGGGCGGGCTGGCGGCGCTGCACCTGCCCGCCGCCTGGACGCTGCTGGCGGCCGCGATGGCGCTGAGCACGGCAGCCGGACTCGCGGTGCACGGGGGGATCGAGCGCCCGATCGCCGCCTGGTTCGCGCGCCGGCGCACGGGCGGGACAGGTCGCCAGCAAGCAAGCATGGGCTCTCCCTCCGCTGGCCTTCCAACAGCCCAAGCGGGCTGTCGGAACCTTTGGCCAGCTACGCCCAAACCCGCAAAGGGTCCGAGGACCCTTTGATCCCTTCCACTTAAGGGAAGGCGATCCAAGGGCCCAGCCCTTGGCGGAGTTTGAGGCAGAGCCTCAACCTTGCTTCGCCGGCTCCGGCAGGCACGCGGCCGCGAGCTGGGCGAAGGCGCGGGCGCGGTGGCTGCCGGCGTGCTTCGCCGCGGGCGGCATCTCGCCGTAGCTGAGCGGCGACCCGGCCGGCACGAACATCGGGTCGTAGCCGAACCCCAGGGCGCCGCGCGGCGGCCAGCACGCCGTGCCCTCCACCCGGCCCAGGAAGGTGGCGCTGGCCCCGTCGGGCCACGCCAGGCACAGCGCGCAGCTGAACCAGGCCCGACGGTCCGCTGCCGCGCCCAGACGCGCCTCCACCAGCGCCATGGCCGCGCCGAAATCCTTGCCGGGCCCGGCCCAGCGCGCGGAGAGCACGCCCGGGTCCCCGCCCAGCGCGGCCAGCCCGAACCCGGAGTCGTCGGCCAGCGCCGGCTCGCCGCTCGCGAGCGCCGCCGCCAGGGCCTTCAGCCGGGCGTTGCCCGCGAAATCCGGCGCGTCCTCCTCCGGCTCAGGCAGCCCGAGCGCCCCGGCCGACGTCGCGGCGACGCCGAACGGCGCCAGCAGCGCCGCGATCTCGCGCAGCTTGCCCGCGTTATGGGTGGCGAGCACCAGCCGGTCCCCGCGCCGCAGCCGACGCGGCATGCCCCCGCCCGTCGGCCCGACCCCCGCCATCACGCGGCCTCCAGCGCGGCGGCCTGCGCCGCGTGCAGCGCGGCCGTGCCCAGGCGCGCCAGACGCATCAGCTCGTCCAGCTGCGCGTCGCTGAACGGGGCGCCCTCGGCGCTGGCCTGCACCTCGACGATGCCGCCCGCCTGCTCGCCGGACGCGGCCGTGAGCACGAAGTTCGCGTCCGCCTCCGCGGCGCTGTCCTCGCCGTAGTCGAGGTCAAGCAGCGCACGGCCTTCCCACAGCCCGCACGACACCGCCGCGACCTGGCCACGCAGCGGGCTCGCCGCGATCACCCGCAGCGCCACCAGGCGCCGGAACGCCAGCGCCAGCGCCACGTAGCCGCCGGTGATCGCGGCGCAGCGCGTGCCGCCGTCGGCGTTGAGCACGTCGCAGTCCAGCGTGACCGTCATCTCGCCCATCGCGCGAAGGTCCACCACGGCGCGCAGCGCGCGGGCGACCAGGCGCTGGATCTCCTGGGTGCGGCCGGACTGGCGGCCGCGCGCGGCCTCGCGCTCGCCCCGCTTGTGGGTGGCGCGCGGCAGCATGCCGTATTCCGCGGTGATCCAGCCGCTCCCCTTGCCGCGCAGGAAGCCGGGCACGCGCGGCTCCACGCTGGCGGCGCACAGCACCTCGGTGCCGCCCACCCGGATCAGGCAGGAGCCTTCGGCGTGGCGGGCGAACCCGGGCTCGATGGAGACGGGGCGGAGGGCGTCGTCGGCCCGGCCGGATGCGCGCATGGCTGGAGTCCCGCAGGTGATGCGGCGCAATAGCGCGCCTGCCGCCCGGCCGGAACCCGCCTCGCCACCGTCGCGCCACCGCACCGCCTTACCTTCGCCCGGCGGCTTCGATACACACGCGGGATGCGCCAGACTGCCGTCCGCCCCGCCTGGATGATCGCCGCCGCCCTGCTTGCTGCCGGCCAGGCGCCGGCCGCTGCCCGCGCCGCGATGGCCGGGCCGCAGGCATCCGTTCCGGCCTTGTCGTGCGCCCGGGACGGGTGCGGGCCCACCTTCCGCCTCGCCGCGGCGCCCGTCGACGAAGCGCCAGATCCCGCGACCCCGCCGCCTCCGGCGACTCCGGACGCCAGCGGCGACGCGGCACGGCAGACACCGGACAGCCAGGACGATGCCGGCGCCACGCAAGCGCCGCCCGCCAATGCCGGCCCGGCGGACCCGGAAGCCGCGCCCGCGTCGCCCTCCGCCGTGCCGCGGCCGTTCGCCCGTCGCCGTGCGGATGGCGCAGCACCCATCGGCCATTTCCGCGTGTACGAGCACCCGCCGTGCAGCGCGGACCCGTGCCAGGCCACGGTGGGCGACCTGGACAGCCACCGCAGCTTCGAGGCCGCGGTCCTGCTTGGCCCGATGCACCTTGCCCCCCAGCTCGAGGAGTCCGCCCGTTCCGGCCAGATCGACCTGCTGCTGTCCGGCGAGCTGCACCGTGGTCCGCGCGGACCCACGCTGCGGGCGCTGCACCTCGAAGGCGTCACGCCGCATGCCCCCGTCCTGCCGGCCAGGCCCCGCACCGGCCCTGCGAGGCCCGCCCCTGGTGCCGCACGTCGCCACCCCCCCGCCACGCCCGGGCCCGGGCTGCTGCGCGCCTGACCCGTCGCGGCGCCGGCCGGGGCGGGCCGCATCCCGGCTCCGGATCGCAGCGCGCGCGGCCGGGTTCGGACGGGCGGCCGCATTGACCCCGCACCGGCACGGCCCCAGCTTCGAGGGCAGACAGATGGATCATTCCCCGAAGCCGCCCCGTGCCATCCCGCCAGAGCTGGACGCCCGCTCCGCCGCCGTGCTGCGCGAGATCGTCGAGCAGTACGTCGAGACCGGCGACCCCGTCGGCAGCCGCACCCTGTCGCGGCGCCTGCCGATCGCGCTCTCGCCCGCGACCATCCGCAACGTCATGGCCGACCTCACCGACGCCGGCCTGCTGTTCGCGCCGCACACCTCGGCCGGGCGCCTGCCCACCGAGCGCGGCCTGCGGCTGTTCGTCGACGGCCTGCTGCAGTTCGGCGACCTCGGCGAGGAGGAGCGCCAGACCATCGGCCGTGCGCTCGAGTCCAAGGGCCGCTCGCTGCAGGACACGCTGGGCGAGGCGTCGGCCATGCTCTCCGGCCTGTCCGCCGCCGCCGGCCTCGTGCTCGCCCCCAAGACCGAGGGCGCTATCCGCCACATCGACTTCGTGGCGCTCGGCTCCAGTCGCGCGCTCGTGATCCTGGTCGCCGCCGACGGGCAGGTGGAGAACCGGGTGATCGAGACCCCGCCCGGCCTGCCGCCCTCGGCCCTGGTCCAGGCGGCGAACTACCTCAACGCGCGCCTCGCCGGCCGCTCGCTCGCCGAGCTGCGCCGCACCGTGGCCGAGGACATGGCCGCCGACCGCACCCAGCTCGACGAGACCGCCTCGCTGGTGGTCGAAAGCGGGCTCGCGACCTGGACCGGCGAGGGCCGCGGCGGCGCGCTGATCGTGCGCGGCCAGTCCCGCCTGCTCGCCGAGATCACCCACGTCGAGCGCATCGCCTCGATCCGCACCCTGTTCGAGCGGCTGGAGGCGCAGGAGACCATGCTCAAGCTGCTCGACCTCGCCGAGCAGTCCGACGGCGTGCGCATCTTCATCGGCGCGGAGAGCGGCCTGTTCGGCACCTCCGGCATGGCGATGGTGGTGGCGCCGGCGCGCAACGAGGCGGACCGCATCGTCGGCGCGATCGGCGTGATCGGGCCGACGCGCATCAACTACGGCCGCATCATCCCGGTGATGGACTACACCGCGCGGCTGCTCGGCCGGCTGCTCGGATAGCCGTCCGCGCGGCACGATCCCCGGGCACGCCGCACGGCGGCCGCCAGGCATTGAACGAATCCTGGGATGATCCTTGATAATTGAGACGAATTGTTAATGACAATCGCCTACAACCGCGCGGCACGTCGCGCGTGGCCATCGGCGGAGCGGCCCTCGCCCGTGCGCGGATCCGCGACATGCGCCTCGGGTCCGACCCCGCTGAACCCCGTCACCCGGCCTGCGCCGGGCCGGCCGACCGGAAGGGCGTGCCATGAAGAGCCATGAGGCGAGCGCCGAGATCACCGCCCCCCGCGCCCTGCCCGCGTGGATCACCGGCGAGCGCCTGGCCTGGCTGGCTGTCGTCGGTCTGGTCGGCACCCTGGTCCTCGTGCGCCGGGATGCGTTGCCCGGGCAGGAGCTGCTGCTCGCAAATCCGCTCGCACTGGTGCTGTTCGCGGTGATCTACATCCTGATCCGCATACGCGAGGCCGACGGGCGGTTCTGAGCCGGGCGGGTCGACGGCACCGGCCGACGCGTTGCCGGCCGCCGACTGCGTGACCGCCATGCCTCTCGGCCGCGGCATGCAACCCTTGTCCGTCCCCCGCGTCGGCATGCCGGACCGGAAGGGAACACGTCATGCTCGAGAAACTGCCCGGCGCCTTGGGACATGCCCTGAGCGGAACGCGGGCCGGGACCGAGGCGCTCACGATGAACAGGATCGAGGCGCCGTCCGGGATCGCGGTCACCAGCCCCGCCTTCGAGGCCGAGGGCGCCATCCCCGCCCGGTTCACCGCCGACGGCGCCGGCGTCTCCCCCCCGCTGCGCTGGACCGGCGTTCCCGCGGGCGCGAAATCCGTGGTGCTCCTGGTCGAGGACGCCGACAGCCCGACGCCGAGCCCGCTGGTGCACGCCATCGTACACGATTTGCCCGGCGCCGACGGGGGCCTCGCGGAGGGTGCGATGACGGGGCCGGCCGGCGAGGGCGGCGCGGAGATGGGGCGCAACTCGTTCCTGCGCAGCGGCTGGCTGCCGCCGGACCCGCCGCCGGGCCACGGCCCGCACCGCTACGTGTTCCAGGTGTTCGCGCTCGACGTCGACCAGGGGCACGCGGGGACAACAGGCCGCGGCGACCTGGTCGCGATGATGACCGGCCACGTCCTGGCCAAGGGTGCGATGACCGCGATCTTCGAGCGCCCCTGAGCCCGGGCCTTGAGCCTGCCGGGCGGCGACACGATGTCGGCCAAAACCAAGGAGCGGACAATGTCGGGATACGCGGGCGTGGCGGGCGGCGAGCTGGTTGACCTGCAGCACCGCCTGGGGCGGCTGCGTCGCCTCGCCTGGCTGCTCGACGGGGCGGCGCGCATCCCGGGGACGCGGTTCCGCTTCGGGATCAACAGCCTGATCGGCCTGGCGCCCGGCGTGGGCGACGCGGTGCTGGCGGGGATCTCGCTGTGGATCGTCTGGGAGGCGCGCGCGCTCGGCGTGCCGTCGCACAAGCTGGCGCGCATGCTGGGCAACGTCGGCATCGAGGCGGCGATGGGCGCCATCCCGCTGCTCGGCGACGCGATGGACGTCGTCTTCAAGGCGAACCTGCGGAACCTCGCGATCGTCGAGGAACACTTCGCCCGCCACTAGCCGCGAGAAAGCAAGGCCAGAGGCTCCGCCTCTGGACTCCGCCAAAGGCTCGCCTTTGGAATCCGCTTCTTAAGTCAAGGGATCAAAAGGTCCTCGTACCCTTTGCGGGTTTGGGCAGAGCCCATGCTTGCTACCTTGCCTTCTCCGTGAACGCGAAGCTGATCTCCGGCCGCTTCGCCGACTCGTTGCCCGCCGCCATGATCGAGATCCGCAGCGCGGCACTCCCGACCATGACCGCCACCGAGGCCGCGTTCGCCAGACTGGGCAGCCGCCGCGACAGCAGCGACGCGCCCAGCAGGCCCATCGGCAGGATGGTGCCGAGCACGGTGACGCCCTTCTCCGCCTGCCCCGCCGGCCCGTCGAGCGCCGCGGCGACGCCCCGCACCCGGAACGCCTGGTGCTGGGTGACGCCCGCCGCGAGCTCGACGCCGAGCGCGAGCAGGGCGACCCGCTGCAGCGCCTCGGCGGTGCGGTCCTCGCGCCCCAGGAACAGCGCCGCGGCGCCGGCGGCGACGGAGGCGCTGGCGAAGCGGGTGGCCATGCTCTTGGGCGCAGCCGCCCACAGCGGCGTGCTCGTCGACGACAGCAGCGCCGCTGTGTAGGTCGCGAGCCCTGCCCCGGCGATGGCAGCCGGCACCTGCGCGATCCCGGCGGTGCGGCGCGCGAGGCGCCGGACCGTGCCGCGGCTGCGGTCCTCCACGATCTGCGCGGCCGTGGTCAGCCCTGCGAAGCCGGTGAACGCGGTCAGCACGTAGGTGCCGATCGACATGGGCGAGGTCGCGCGGAAGATGCGGAACATGTTGTAGAAGCGCGCCGGCGTGTGCAGGTCCCAGACCAGCATCGCGCTGCCGATCGTGGGCGCCAGCATCGCGAGGTAGCGCCCACGCCGCACGGTGGGTGCTGCGGCAGGCCCCCGGCCCAGGTCGGCAAGCGTGGACAGGATCTGCGCCCCGCCCGACAGCCCGGCGAGGAAGATGTAGCCGCCCACCACCCAGTTGTTGAAGGGCGCGTGCTTGACTTGGTTGCGGCCGTAGTAGGTCTCGCCCTGCCACTTGCCCGGGGGTGCCTCGCCCCGGCCGATGGGTGCTCCGGCGCCCGCGAGCGCGCTCTGGTCGTCGGGCATTCTCAGTCCTTGCGTGCGAGGAGGGCGATGGAGGCCAGCGCGAGGCCGGCCACGGTGGCGAGGCCCGTCAGCAGCGACGGCCGCACCCTGCGCGAGGCGCGCGTCGGGGCGGCGGGAAGGTTGTAGACCTCGGGACGCTGCGTGAGCAGGAAGAACGCGTTCAGGTGGCCCAGGCCGCCGGTGGCGCCCGGGCTGTCCGGCACGCCGTAGAGGTAGGCGGCGGTCTGGCCGAGGCCGTGCAGCGTCTCGACCCGCTTGGCGGCGCGCTCCTGCAGCAGCTCGACCTCGCCGAACTGGATGCTCTCGGTCGGGCACGACTTGGCGCAGGCCGGCTCCAGCCCGCCCTTGAGGCGGTCGTAGCAGAGCGTGCACTTGTGGGCCTTGCCGTCCATCGTGGAGATGTCGACCACGCCGAACGGGCACGCCGGCACGCAGTAGCCGCAGCCGTTGCAGATGTCCTGCTGCACCACGACCGTGTCGAACTCGGTGCGGAACAGCGCGCCGGTGGGGCAGGCCTCCAGGCACGGCGCGTTGTGGCAGTGCTTGCACACGTCGCTGAGCATCACCCAGCCGCTCTGGAACGGCGTCTCGAGGTCCGAGCGCACGTCCTGCTCGACGAAGGCGACGTGGCGCCAGGTGTTGGCGGACAGCGCGCCGGTGTTGTCGAAGCTCTCGCCGGTCAGGCCGATGTTGTCGGCCGGCAGGTTGTTCCACTCCTTGCACGCCACCTCGCAGGCCTTGCAGCCGATGCACAGCGTGGTGTCGGTGAAGAAGCCGTACGACTTGCCCGGCTGGATCAGCACGCCGGCGGTCAGCTCGCTCTCGTTGGGGATCACGCGGTCCAGGATGGACTGGTGGTAGTCGAGCGCCCTCGGGTGCATGTCCATCAGCGCGCGTCCCCCGTGGCGTCGATGCGCGTCGCCACGTGCGCCAGCGCGTTGTCGCCGGAGCGGTACGTGACGCGCACCGGGACCTGGTTGCGGCCCAGCGGCACGAGCTGCTCGGTTTCCATCGCGGCGTTGGGCGACAGCACGAACATGCGCGACACCCCTTCGCGGTCGGTCATCTGGAAGCGGCCTTCCTGCACGATGGTGATCACGCCCTCGACACTCTTCATCGCACTCTCCGGCCGCACGCTGGGCTGCGGCATATGCGCCTGCGGGGCGAGACCCCGGCAAGCCACGGCGTCGCGGATCGGGCCCTTCTGGCGTGAACGTGACAGCGCCCGCGGCCGGGCCGGGTTGCCGCGGGGGCCGTGCCGCGTCAGCGTCCGCGTCATCAGCGCTGCCGGTTCCACCGGCGGCCGGCGGCGGTTGTCGCGCCGCCCTTCTCGAGATCCGGAGTGCTTCGCATGGGCAAGATCAGCCGCGGTCCCGCAGCGCGCGTGGGCAAGTTCCTCAAGGACTGGTCCCTGCCCCGCCAGCTCGCCGGCCAGAGCTCGCGCGACGTCGCGGCGCGCTCCACCGCGTCCGAGACCCTGCGCCCGCGCCTGGAGCACGCCGACACCGTGGGCACGAGCATCTGCCCGTTCTGCGCGGTGGGCTGCGGCCAGCTGATCTACGCGAAGGACGGCAAGCCGATCCACGTCGAGGGCGACCCGCGCTCGCCGGTCAACCAGGGCACGCTCTGCCCCAAGGGCGCCGGCACGCTCGGCCTGCTGCTCAGCCCGGAGCGCGTCAACCAGGTGATGTGGCGCGCGCCGCACTCCGACCGCTGGGAGCCCAAGCCCCTCGAATGGGCGATGGACCGCATCGCGATGCTGACCAAGCGCACGCGCGACGAGACCTACGTGGCCAGCCTGCCGGACGGCACGGAGGTGAACCACTCGCTGGGCATCGCCTCGCTCGGCGGGGCGACGCTGGACAACGAGGAGAACTACCTCATCAAGAAGCTGCTCGGCGGCGGCCTGGGCGTGGTCAACATCGAGAACCAGGCGAGGATATGACACTCCTCCTCGGTCCCTAGTCTAGGGACCTCCTTCGGACGCGGCGCGGCCACGATGGCGCTGTGGGACCTGGCGAACTCGGACGTGATCGTGATCATGGGCTCCAACATGGCGGAGAACCACCCGATCGGGTTCCGCTTCGTCATGCAGGCCAAGGCGCGGGGTGCCACGATCATCCACGTCGACCCGCGCTTCACGCGGACCTCGGCGATGGCCGACATCCACGCGCCCATCCGTTCCGGCAGCGACATCGCGTTCCTGGGCGGCATCATCCGCCACATCCTCGAGAACGACCTGTGGTTCCGCGACTTCGCGATGGCCTACACCAACATCGCCAACATCATCGAGGATGGCTACGGCGACCCCGACCAGCATGACGGGGTGTTCTCCGGATTCGACGCGGCACAGCGCGACTACAAGACGGACACCTGGCAATACAAGGGCAAGGTCGTGCCGTCCTCGATTGCCGAGCACCGCGCGGCCGAGAAGGGGCACGACGGCAGCGACTTCGAATCCATGGCGGACAGCCCGGCGCCGACCGACCCGACGCTGCAGGACCCGAACTGCGTCTACCAGATCATGCGCCGGCACTACGCGCGCTACACGCCGGAGATGGTGGAAAGCGTCACCGGCTGCCCGAAGGCCGTGTTCCTGCGCATCGCCGACGCACTGGCGCGCAACTCCGGGCGCGAGCGGACCGGGGCGTTCTGCTACGCGGTCGGCTGGACGCACCACACGACGGGCGTGCAGATCATCCGCGCGTCCACGATCATCCAGGGGCTGCTCGGCAACGTCGGGCGTCCCGGCGGCGGGATCATGGCGCTGCGCGGACACGCCAGCATCCAGGGCTCGACGGACATCCCGACGCTCTACAACATGCTGCCGACCTACCTGCCGCAGCCCAGCGCGCTGAAGCCGCACGCCACGCTGGAGCAGTACCTGCACACGGAAACGCCGGCGACGGGGTGGTGGCACAACTTCCCCAAGTACACCGTGAGCCTGCTCAAGGCCTGGTACGGCGACTCCGCCACGGCGGAGAACGGCTTCGGCTATTCGAGCCTGCCGCGCCTGACCGGCGACCTGTCGCAGCTGCCGATGACGCTGGCGATGGTGGACGGGGTGGTGCTCGGCCAGTTCGTGCTCGGGCAGAACCCGCTGGTGGGCGCGGTCAACGCCGACCTCGTGGAGCGCGGGCTGTCCAAGCTGGAGTGGCTCGTGGTGCGCGACTTCGCCATGACGGAGACGGCGGAGTTCTGGCGCAAGGGCCGCTTGGTGCAGCGCGGCGAGCTGACCCCGGAGCAGATCGGCACGGAGGTGTTCTTCATGCCGTGCGCGCTGTCGGGCGAGAAGTCCGGCACCGTCACCAACACCAGCCGCCTGGTGCAGTGGCACGACGCTGTGATCGAGGCGCCCGGGGACAGCCGCTCCGAGCTGTGGTTCATGTACCATCTCGGCCGCCGCCTGAAGGCGATGTATGCCGACAGCACGGACCCGCGCGACGCGGCGATCCGGGCGCTCACCTGGGACTATCCGGTCAAGGGCGAGAGGTCCGAGCCCGACGCGGAAGCCGTGCTGCAGGAGATCAACGGGCGCACGGTGGCCGACGGCAAGCTGATCGCCACCTACAAGGACCTCAAGGCCGACGGCTCCACCTCGTGCGGCGGCTGGATGTACAGCGGCATCTTCCCGCGCGAGGGCCACAACGTCGCCCGCTCGCGCAGGCCGGACGGGCCGGACGGGCCGGGCAGCCATCTCGGCTGGGCGTTCGCCTGGCCGGCCAACCGCCGCACGCTCTACAACCGCGCGTCCGCGGACCCGGAAGGGCAGCCGTGGTCGGAGCGCAAGAAGATGGTCTGGTGGGACGACGCGGAGGGCAAGTGGGCCGGCACCGACGTGCCCGACTTCGAGCCGACCAAGCATCCCGGCTACCGGCCCGACTGGGCCAGCCATCCGCACGGCATGGACGCGCTGGCCGGCGATGCGCCGTTCATCATGGAGGCGGACGGCCGCTGCCAGCTGTTCGTGCCGTCCGGGCTGAAGGACGGCCCGCTGCCCACGCACTACGAGCCGCTGGAAAGCCCGGTGCGCAACGAGATCCACCCGGGGCAGCAGGACAACCCGACGCTGAAGCTCTGGCCGCGGCCGGGCAACGAGACGCACGGCGCAGAGGACCCGCGTTTCCCCTACGTGTTCTCGACGTTCCGGCTGACGGAGCTGCACTGCGGCGGCATCATGAGCCGGGTGACGCCGCACACCGCGGAGCTGCAGCCGGAGTCGTTCGTGGAGGTGCCGGTGGAGCTGGCCGACGAGCTTGGGATCGGGCACCTCGACTGGACAGTGGTGTCCACGCTGCGCGGGGAGATCGAGGTCAAGGCCATGGTCACGCGCCGGCTCAAGCCGTTCACCATCGGCGGCAGGACGGTGCACCAGATCGCCATGCCCTGGGTGTTCGGCGGCGAGGGCATCGCGCACGGGGCGTCGGCCAACGTGCTGCTCGGCATTTACGGCGACGCCAACACCGGCATCCATTCCACCAAGGCGCTGACCTGCAACCTGCGGCGCGGGCGGCTGTCCAACCCGGCGGGGCAGAACCATGGCCAGTGATCCGGGCCTCGCGCGCGACCGGGCGGCGCTGTCGGTCGAGGCGCGGGCGGTGGAGCATCCGGAGCCCGATCCCGGGCGCCGGGCGCTCGAGGCGTTCGACCGGGTGCTCGCCGAGAAGCCGGACGACGACACCCCGAGGGCGGCACGCACGCAGCTCGGGCACGACTTCTCCGAGACCACGCGGATGCTCTGCGGGTTCCGCGACATCCTGGTGCAGGCGCAGCGCCGGGACGGGGTCACGCCGGCCTCGCAGGCACGGCTCCAGGCGGTCAACGGCGTGCTCAGCACCGTGCTGGCGGGGCATTTCCCGCTCGGCGACATTCCCTGGGCGCAGGTGCAGACGGGACGCGAAGCCCTTGCGCGGCTGCTGGCCGAGGGTTGAGGCGACCGGGGGCGCGTGGGGTCGTGCCCGTCCCGTCGCTTCGCGGCATGACGGCATTCCGCGCGGGCATGGTTGCGGCGGCCCTGGCGCCGATGCCGGGCGGGGCCGGGGCGGCGCCGTTCTGCATCCGCACGCCGTCGGTGCCGTCGCGCTGCCTGTATGTCGATCCCGGCGAGTGCCGGAACAACGCCCGTGCCCAGGGCGGGGAGTGCGTCGCCAACCCCGCCGAGCCCAGGCCGGCGGTCGGCACCGGGCGCTACTGCATCGTGGTGTCCGGCGGCACGCTGGAGTGCGAGTACCCGGACCGCTCGCCGTGCGAGCGGGCGGCGGCGCGGATGGGCAGCGGGTGCGTCGAGGCGCCGCGGACCGGGGGCGGCGAGGCGCCGCTCGCCGACCCGTTCCGGGCGGTGCGGCCCTACTGACCGCGGCGTGAGGCAAGGCCGGGCTCCCCCTCCGCTGGCCCTTCCAACGACCCAAGAGGGTCGTCGGAACCTCTGGCCAGCTCCGCCCGGAGCCGCAAAGGGCCGGAAAGCCCTTTGATCCCCTGACTTAAGTCGTGCGTTCCAAGGGCGCAGCCTTTGGCGGAGTTTGAGGCAGAGCCTCAACCTTGCTTCCCTGCGGGCACCAAAGAAAAAGGGCGAGGCCTGCGCCTCGCCCTTCCCTATTCGCCGGGATCCGGTGCGGCTACTCGGCGGCCTTCTGGAGCTTGTTCTCCAGGGAGTTGGCCCGGTAGAACTCCTCCGCCGCGGCGGCGCCGCTGCCGGGCTCGACCTTGATGCCCACGTCGCGCATGGCCATCTCGGCGCCGGTGATCGCGGCCAGGCACATCAGCTCGTTCAGGTCGCCCAGGTGGCCGATGCGGAACAGCTTGCCGGCCATCTTCGCCAGGCCCGCGCCGGTCGCCAGGTTGTAGCGGGTGAAGGCGCGCTTGATCACGTCGGCGCCGCTGAAGCCCTCGGGCACCATGATCGCGCTGACGGTGTCGCTGTACCACTTCGGGTCCTGCGCGCAGAGCTTCAGCTTCCAGCCGTCGAGCACCGCGGCGCGCACGCCGCCGGCGAGGTAGGCGTGGCGGGCGATGACGTTGTCGAGGCCTTCCTCGTCGAGCAGCATCGTCAGGGACTCGCGCAGGCCGTACAGCATCGGCAGCGACGGAGTGTAGGGGAAGTAGCCGTCCTTGTTCGCCTTGGACTGGTCATCGAAGTCGAAGTAGGCGCGGCGCAGCGGGTTGTTGTTGCGCGCGGCCTTCTGCGCCTCGAGCGCCTTCTGGCTGACGCAGGCGATGCCGGCGCCGGCGGGCAGCATCAGGCCCTTCTGGCTGCCGGTGATCGCGCCGTCGACCTTCCAGTCGTCCATGCGGAAGTCGATCGAGCCGATCGAGCTGACGCCGTCGACGAACAGCAGCGCGGGGTGGCCGGCAGCGTCGATGGCCTTGCGCACGGCCGCGATGTCGCTGGTGACGCCGGTCGCGGTCTCGTTCTGCACGACGAGCACGGCCTTGATCTCGTGGGCCTTGTCGTCGGCAAGCGCCGCGCCGATGCGCTCGGGCGAGGCGCCGGTGCCCCACTCCTCGTCCTGGACGACGACCTCGAGGCCGACGCGCTGGGCCAGGTCGATCCACAGCGTGCTGAACTGGCCGAAGCGCGGCGAGAGCACCTTGTCGCCGAGGCTGAGCGTGTTGGTGAGCACCGCCTCCCAGCTGCCCGTGCCCGACGAGGGGAAGATGAAGGCCTGGCCGGTCGTGGTGCGGAACAGGCGCTTGAGCTGCTCGAAGATCGGCAGGGTCAGCTTGGGGAAGTTCGGGTTGCGGTGGTCCTCCATCGGGACGTGCATCGCGTTGAGGATGCGGTCCGGGACGTTGGTGGGTCCGGGCACGTTGAGGAAGTGGCGTCCAGTCATGCAGTCCTCCCAATCGCGTCTTGTTCCCGGAAGCGGTGGGTCCGCCGGGGCATCCGCGTCGCTGGCCGGGACCAATAGCCCAGAGCACCGCCCGGCTCAAACCCCTGCTTTCGCGGTTCGCGACATTTCTGCAAAGCCGGAGGCGGTCTGCGGGAAAGAAAACGGCGCGGAGCGGGTCCCGGAGACCTGTCGCGGCGCGGGCCAGGAAGCAAGGTCGGGCTCTGCCCGAACCCGCAAAGGGTCCGAGGACCCTTTGATCCCCTGACTTAAGGGAGGCGTTCCAAGGGCGCAGCCTTTGGCGGAGTCCAGAGGCGGAGCCTCTGGCCTTGCCTTGCCTTCAGGCGCCCAGCCCGGCGAAGGCGAGCGTGTCGTGCAGGGTGGGCGCCAGGAAGCGCAGCGGCGCGGCCATGGCGCCGATGATCTCCACGTGGTTGATGCCGGGGTAGATCCGGTCCTCTGCGAAGCCGCCGGCGGCACGGATGCGGGCGGCCAGGTGCAGCGTGTTGGCGGGCAGCACCGTGGTGTCCCTGCTGCCCGCGCACAGCAGGGCCGGCGGTCCGCCGCCGCCCGCGTAGGTGATCGGCTGGGTGTCGACGCGGTCCGCGCCGCCGAAGATCGACGCCAGCTCGGCGGTGTGCAGCGGCAGGAAGTCGTAGGGACCGGCGAGGCCGACCAGCCCGCGCAGCGCATCGCGCGGCACCAGGCCCTCGGCGCCGAGCCAGCGCGGGTCGAAGGCCAGCATCGCCGCGTTGTAGGCCCCGGCGGAGTGGCCCACGAGGAAGACCGGCTCCGGCGCGGCCGCACGGTCGGTGGGGCGGGCCTCGGCCACGGTCCTCGCGTTGCGGGTGGCCCAGCGGACCGCGGCGGCGCAGTCGCTGAGGAAGTCCGGGTAGCGCACCCGGGGGTAGAGCCGGTAGTCGGGGATCACGACGATCGCGCCGCGGCTTGCCAGGGCGCCGCCGACGAAGCGGTACATCGCCTTGCTGCCGTCCTTCCAGCCGCCGCCGTAGAGGAACACGATCACCGGCGCGGGGCCCGCCCCGGGCACGGGGTCCGGCGCGTAGACGTCGAGCGTGCGGCGCGGCCCGTCACCGTAGGCAATGCCTTCCGCGACCCGCCGGCGCGGCGCCAGGTCGTTGAGGATCCTGGCCGGCGAGCATCCGGCGACCAGCAGGAGCCCCATCCCGCCGAGCACGCGACGGCTGACGCCGCCTGGGCGGGGCGCCGGGTGCGACGCCTCCGGGAAGGCGGGGCTGGCGTGGATCTTGCTGCCGGGTGCGGCATCCGGCATGCCCGCGAGAGCTTCGGGCGGACGTGGTCGGGCTTCGTTCATGGCGCGACAACGCGCGCCTCGCCCCGGGGTGCCGCGGGCGTGGGCGGGGCAGCCGGATGCAGAGTGTTAACCGGGCGGGTCCATCCTGGGCGCCGTGCCGTTCCGCCGAGGGTGCCACGCCAGCCACGACCCGACTTGCCATCGACCTCGACGCTATCGCGGCCAACTGGCGGCTGCTGCGCAGCCGCCACGGCGGCGACGTGGCCGGCGTGCTCAAGGCGGACGGCTACGGCCTCGGCGCGTGCAGGATCGCTCCGCGCCTGCTGGCGGAGGGCTGCCGGCACTTCTTCACCGCCCATCCCGGCGAGGCCCGCGCGATCCGGCCGCTGATCGGCGACGCCATGCTCGGCGTGCTGAACGGCCTGCCGCCCGGCGAGGCAGGAGGTTTCGCCGAGGACGACCTGCTGCCCGCGCTCGGCACGCTGCGCGAGATCGGGGAGTGGGGGGACACGGCGCGGCGCCTCGGGCGGGCGCTCCCAGCGCTGCTGCACGTCGACACCGGGATGAACCGGCTGGGCCTCGACGCGGAGGAGTTCGACGCGCTCGTGCGCCGGCCGTCGCTGCTGGACGGCGTGGCGTTGCGCTACGTGATGACGCACCTGTGCGCGGCGGACACGCCGGACAGCCCCGTCAACGCGGCGCAGGGCCTGGCCTTCGCGCAGGCAGCCGGTCGCCTCGATGCGGCGCTGGGCCGCGCGGTGCCGCGCTCGGTGGCCAACTCCTCCGGGCTGTTCCTGGGCGAGGCGTTCGCGTCCGATCTGGCGCGCCCGGGGGCTGCGCTCTACGGCATCAACCCGGTGCCGGGGCGGGCGAACCCGATGCGCCCGGTGCTGCGCCTGACCGCGCGCGTGCTGTCGGTGCGCGCGGTGCCGGCCGGCGGCGGCGTCGGCTACAACGGCGCGTGGATCGCCGCGCGCGACAGCAGGATCGCGACGCTGGGCGCGGGCTACGCGGACGGGCTGCCGCGGTCGCTGTCCAATGCGGGTCGGGCCAGCTTTGACGGCAGGCCCGTCCCGCTGGTAGGGCGTGTCTCCATGGACCTGACCACCTTCGACGTCACCGACCATCCCGCGATCGGGCCCGGCACCTGGCTCGAGCTGATCGGGCCGGACCTGCCGCCGGACGAGGTGGCGGCGCGTGCCGGCACCAACGGCTACGAGATCCTGACCTCGCTGGGGTCGCGCTACGAGCGGGACTACACCGCCCTGTGAGCGGCATGGCCGGGGACGCGCGCCGCCGTCCGGGGATCGCCGTGCCGCACGGGGCCGAGGCGCCCGGTTCGCAGGCGGCGACACGGGAGCCGGACGCCGGGCGCACGCCGGGCGCGGTCGTGGCGGGGGCTGTCGCGGCACTCGGCGCGGGGGTGCTCGCCGCCTGCGTGTCGGCGGGGCGCGTGGCGCTGTTCGCGGCCTCGGGCGTGTCGCACCTGCTGCGGCCGCCGTTCTACGGCCGCATCTTCCTCGCCGCGTTCATCGAGTTCGCGTATTTCAGCCTGCCGGTGGTCGCGCTCACGGCGGTGTTCGCCGGCATGGTGATCGCGCTGCAGTCCTACACCGGCTTCGCGCGCTTCGGCGCCGAGAGCGCGATCGCCAACATCGTGGTGCTGTCCGTGGTGCGCGAGCTGGCGCCGGTGCTGGGCGGGCTGATGGTGGCCGGTCGCGTCGGCGCCGCGATGGCCGCGGAGCTGGGCACCATGCGGGTGACGGACCAGATCGACGCGCTGGGCACGCTGTCCACCAACCCGATGAAGTACCTCGTCACGCCGAGGCTGCTGGCGGCGACGATCGCGCTGCCGCTGCTGGTGCTGGTGGCCGACGTGATCGGGGTGCTCGGCGGCTTCATCATCGCGGTGGTCAAGCTCGGCTTCAACGCGCAGGCCTACCTGCACGCGACCGCCTCGTTCATGACGACGGCCGATGTGGTGGTCGGGCTGGCCAAGGCGGCGGTGTTCGGCTTCCTGATCGCGCTGATGGGCTGCTACCACGGCTACAACAGCCGCGGCGGCGCGGAAGGCGTGGGTTCGGCGACCACCTCGGCCGTGGTCACCGCGTCCATCCTGATCCTCGCGTTCGACTACGTGCTCACCGAGCTGTTCTTCGCCCGATGAGCGCCGTCCTCGCGGACCCTGCCGCCACGCCGAAGATCCGGGTGCGGGGCTTGCGCAAGCGGTTCGGCGACAAGCAGGTGCTCGACGGCGTGGACCTGGACGTGATGCCCGGGACGTCGATGGTCGTGATCGGCGGCTCGGGTTCGGGTAAGTCGGTGCTGATCAAGTCGATCCTGGGTCTCGTCACCCCGGACGAGGGCACGATCGAGATCGACGGGCGCGACATCCTCGCCCTGCCCCGCGCCGAGCGCGAGGCCGCGCGTGCCAGGATCGGCATGCTGTTCCAGAACGCGGCGCTGTTCGACAGCCTGCCGGTCTGGGAGAACGTGGCGTTCGGCCTGCTGGCGCGTGCCCCCGGGCGCCCGCGCATCGGCCGCGACGCAGCCCGCGCGAAGGCGGGCGACATCCTGGCGCAGGTGGGGCTGTCGCCGTCGGTGGGCGACCTTTCGCCGTCCGAGCTGTCGGGCGGCATGCAGAAGCGGGTCGGCCTGGCGCGCGCCATCGCCGCGCAGCCGGACATCCTGTTCTTCGACGAGCCGACCACGGGGCTCGACCCGATCATGGGCGCGGTGATCGACGGGCTGATACTGGACTGCGTGCGGCGGCTGGGCTCGACCGCGATCGCGATCACCCACGACATGGCCAGCGCCACCCGGATCGGCGACCGTGCCGCGATGCTGTTCGCCGGCCGCATCATCTGGGAAGGCGAGGCGCAGGGGCTGCTCGACAGCGGCAACGCCATGGTGGACCAGTTCACCCACGGGCGCCGCGACGGGCCGATCCAGATGGAGCTGCGCCGGTAGCTGCGCCTGCGGGCTCGTGCCGAAGCAAGAAAGCAGTTCTTTCTTGAAAGAAAGAACCAAAGAACTTTCCCACATTGGTCCGGTGCCAGGCGTGTAGCACCGCAGCCAAACGGGCAAAGTCTTTTTGCTTCTTTTTCTTCAGAAAAAGAAGGGCTTTCTGCCTTGCTTCTTCCTGGACTTCAGCGACGGCCGCTAGCGCGTGCGGACGACGAGCCGGTAGAGCAGGACCGCGGCCGCGGAGAAGCCGGCGAGACCGATCCAGGCGGCCGTGCCGGCGAATCCCGGGCCGACCACGGCGAACGGGAAGCTGTGCCCGGCGGCGCCCTCGACCGCGGCGAGGACCATGCCCGCGACGCTCTCGCCGACGAGGAAGCCGGACGCGAGCAGGACGCCACGGCGCCGGGCGGACTCGCGCGTTGCCTCCGGGGCGGCGCGCAGGTGGCGGCGGGTGAGCCACTCGAGGATGCCGCCGACGGCGATGGTGAGGCCGACGGTGGGCGGCAGGTAGATGCCGATGCCCACGGTGAGGACGGGGAGCTGGGCGTCGAAGCGGCGCTGCAGCAGCTCGTCGACGGCGACGAGGACGGCGCCGAGGGCCAGGCCGATCGCGACCATCCCCCAGGCGAGCTGTCCGGACACGATGCCGTTGCCGATGACGGCCATCAGCGAGGCCTGCGGGGCGGCCAGGACGCGGGCGGGGTCCATGCCGGGGCGGGGCATGGCGCCGGGAAAGCCGTACGTTTGATAGAGCAGGTCGAGCAGCGGTGCGATCACCATGGCGCCCACGGCGACGCCGGCAAGCAGGGCGACCTGCTGGCGCCAGGGCGTGGCGTCGACGATCTGGCCGGTCTTGAGGTCCTGCAGGTTGTCGTTGGCGATCGAGGAAACGGTGACGACCACCGCGGTCAGGAACAGCGCCAGCGCCACCGCGAAACGGCCGGAGGCGGCAGGGTCGCCGCCGGCGTGGCCGAGGATGGCGCCGAACAGCAGCGAGACCACGATGGTGCCGAGGATGCCGATGCCCGAGATCGGGCTGCTCGAGGAGCCGAGCAGGCCGGCCATGTAGCCGCAGGCGGTGGCCATCAGGAAGCCGAACGCCATCGTGAACACGGTCGCGCCGACGATCAGGGCCGCGAAGGCCGCCATGCCGAGGGCGGACTCGGCCGGGAGCGCGAACCAGGCCAGCAGGCCGGCCAGCGGCAGCGACAGCGCCAGGGTGGCGGCGCCGACCCAGGTGATCGGCAGGTCGCGCTCCTGCCGGGGCAGCCCGGCGCCGCCGTGGCTGGCGCGGGCGGAGGCGAGGGCGTCGCGGATGCTCGACGCCATGGGT
>JBPBQX010000267.1:0-22322 GCA_050955025.1 Janthinobacterium lividum | reverse complement strand
GTCTGCTTCTTCGCGTGGTTCGCCACCGCGCCGCTGATGCCCGTCATCAAGGGCGACCTCGGCCTGACCAACGACCAGGTCTACTCGATCGGCATCGCCGGCGTGTTCGCGACCGTGCTCGCGCGCTTCATCATCGGCCCGCTGTGCGACAAGTACGGCCCGCGCCTCACCTACACGGCGCTGCTGTTCTTCGGCGCCTTCCCGGTGATCGGCGTCGCCTTCGCCTGGGACTACACCTCGTTCCTGGTGTTCCGCCTGCTGATCGGCATCATCGGCGCGAGCTTCGTCATCACCCAGTTCCACACCTCGGTGATGTTCGCGCCCAACGTGGTCGGCACCGCCAATGCCACCGTGGGCGGCTGGGGCAACGCCGGCGGCGGCGTCACGCAGAGCATCATGCCGATGGTGCTCGCCCTCGTCGGCGCCTGGGGCTTCAGCAAGGGCATGTCCTGGCGCTACGCCCAGGTCCTGCCGGCCGCCCTGATGCTGATCACGGCGGTGCTGTACTGGAAGTACACGCAGGACACGCCCGAGGGGAACTTCGCGGACATGCGCCGGGCCGGCCTGTCGACCATGGTCGGCAAGAAGGGCGGCTGGGACGTCATGAAGGAGGCGTCGCGCAACTACCGCGTGTGGCTGCTCGGCGCGTGCTACGGCGCGTCGTTCGGCGTCGAGCTGTTCGTCCACTCGATCGCCGCGACCTACTACTTCAACCGCTACCAGCTCTCGCTCGAGGACGCCGGCCTGGCGGTCGGCGCGTTCGGCCTGCTGGCGCTGTTCGCGCGCGCCGTGGGCGGCCTGATCTCGGACAGGATCGCGCAGACGCGCGGGCTGGACGGCCGCACCTGGCTGCTGTTCGGCCTGATGATGGGCGAGGGCGTGTTCCTGATCGCCTTCTCGCAGGCGGGCACGGTCACGGCGGCGGTCTCGATGATGCTGGTGTTCGGCCTGTTCACCCACATGGCGTGCGGCTCGCTCTACGCGCTGGTGCCGTTCATCGACCGCAAGGTGCTCGGCGGCGTGTGCGGCATCATCGGCGCGGGCGGCAACATCGGCGGCGTCGCGGCCGGGCTGCTGCTGCGCTTCACCGGCCGGCCGGCGTTCTGCTTCGAGGTGCTCGGCATCGCGGCCATCGTCTGCGCATGCGGCGCGGCCGCCATCCGCTTCTCCATCAAGCACAAGCAGGACGAGCAGGCGCTCTACGACGCGGCGGTGGCACAGCGCATGGCGTCGTCGATGGCCCTCGCGGCCTGATTCGGCACGCCTGGCAAGAGTCGCGAAGGCCGCCGGCATGGTTCCGGCGGCCTTCGTCGTCGCGGCGGGCAGGCGGCCAAGGCCAGAGGCCCTGCCTCTGGACTCCGCCAAAGGCTGCGCCCTTGGAACGCACCCCTACAGTAAAGCCGGTCCAGGGCGGCTCGCCCTGGCGGGTCCAGGGCAGAGCCCTGGCCTTCGGCTCAGTACATGTGCTGCCCGCCGTTGATCGACAGCGTCGAGCCGGTGACGAAGTCCGCGTCGTCGGCGGTCAGGAACACCACGCCGCGGGCGATGTCCTCGGCGTGGCCCAGCCGGCCCATCGGGATGCGTGCCACGATCTTGGCCAGGACGTCCGCAGGCACGGCACGGACCATTTCGGTGTCGACGTATCCTGGCGCGATCGCGTTCACCGTGATGCCGAAACGGGCACCTTCCTGGGCAAGCGCCTTCGTGAAGCCGTGAATGCCTGATTTCGCGGCAGCGTAGTTCACCTGGCCGTACTGGCCGGCCTGGCCGTTGATGCTGCCGATGTTGACCACGCGGCCGAACTTCGCGGCGCGCATGCCGTCGAAGGTCAGCTTGCACAGGTTGAAGCAGGACCCGAGGTTGGTGTCGATCACCGCGTCCCACATGTCGCGGCTCATCTTCGCCATCGTGCCGTCGCGGGTGATGCCCGCGTTGTTGACCAGGATCTCCACCGGCCCGTGGGCCTGCGCCACCTCGGCGACCGCCGCCTCGCAGGCCGCGTAGTCGCCGGCGTCGAACTTCATCACCGCGATCCCGGTCTCGGACGCGAAGCCCTGCGCGGCCTCGTCGTTGCCCGCGTAGGTCGCGACCACCGTGCGCCCGGCCGCCTTCAGCGCGCGGCTGATCTCGGCGCCGATCCCGCGCGTGCCACCCGTCACCAGAGCAATGCGTGCCATCCGGCGTCTCCCCCAATCTTGTTGTTGCGGTGATGGTAGGATCGGCCCGCCCGCCCCGGCAAGACGCCCCGGCGGCACGCGCGACTCGCCGCGGCCGCGGAAACCCCGCGTTAACCTGCCGCGCCCATGCTGGCCCGATCCTCACCTTCCCAGAAAGGGACCTGGCGATGCCGGTGACCACACGGGCCGCGGACCGCGGCATGGCGTTCGAGATCGACGACCTGGTCCGTGCCCGGACCTGGGCGGAGCGCGAGGGCCTGGTGCTGCGCATCCGCCTCGACCACATCGAGCGCGGCCACGGCCTGGAGGAGGTGCTCTACCTGGCGCCGCTCGGCCGCGGGCTGTGGCGGGTGTCGCTCTGGCGCGAGGGCGAGGGCGTCATGATGCGCCAGGGCTCGCAGCCGCCGGCGCCGTTCGCGGACGTCGCGACCGCCCTCGCAGCGGCCGCGCCTCGCCGGCGCCTGCGGCTGTGGGCGCGTGCACGCCCGTTCTGAGGCAAGGTTGGACCCTGCCCGGACCCGCAAAGGGCTTTGATCCCCTGACTTAAGTGGCGCGTTCCAAGGGCGCAGCCTTTGGCGGAGTCCAGAGGCAGAGCCTCTGGCCTTGCTTCGCTTCCCCTTGCCTTACCGCTCGACGCACATGGCTACGCCCATGCCGCCGCCGATGCACAGCGTCGCCAGGCCCTTGTGCGCGTCGCGCCGGACCATCTCGTGCAGCAGCGTGGTCAGCACGCGTGCGCCCGAGGCGCCGATCGGGTGGCCGATGGCGATGGCGCCGCCGTTGACGTTCACGCGCTCCGTGTCCCAGCCCATGTCGCGGTTCACCGCGCAGGCCTGCGCCGCGAAGGCCTCGTTGGCCTCGATCAGGTCGAGGTCGTGCGCCTGCCACCCGGCCCGCTCCAGGGCGCGCCGGCTCGACGGGATCGGCCCGGTACCCATCACCTTGGGGTCCACGCCCGCGGTCGCGAAGGACGCGATGCGCGCGAGCGGCGTGAGGCCGCGGCGCTGCGCCTCGGCGGCCGACATCACGACGAGCACGGCGGCGCCGTCGTTCAGGCCGCTGGCGTTGGCGGCCGTCACGGTGCCGTCCTTGCTGAACGCCGGGCGGAGCTTGGCCATCGTCTCGATCGTGGAGTCGTGGCGGATGTACTCGTCCTCGGAGACCACGGTGTCGCCCTTGCGGCCCTTGATGGTCACGGGCGCGATCTCGTCGCGGAACCGCCCGCCCTTCGACGCGGCGGAAGCCTTGTTCTGCGAGGCGACGGCGAACTCGTCCTGCTGCTGGCGGGTGATCTGGAACGCGGTGGCGACGTTCTCGGCGGTGGTGCCCATGTGGTAGCCGTTGAAGGCGTCCCACAGGCCGTCCTTGATCATCGTGTCGACGAGCTGCATGTCGCCCATCTTCTGGCCCTGGCGCAGGTAGGCGCAGTGCGTGGACTGGCTCATGCTCTCCTGGCCGCCGGCGAGGACCACGGTGCTCTGGCCGCTCATGATCTGCTGCGCCGCGAGGGAGACGGCGCGCAGGCCGGAGCCGCACACCTGGTTGATGCCGAAGGCGGTGCGCTCCTGCGGGATGCCGGCGGCGATGGCGGCCTGGCGGGCGGGGTTCTGGCCCTGGCCGGCGGTGAGCACCTGGCCGAGGATCACCTCGTCGACCTCCTCGGCGGAGACGCCGGCCCGCTCCAGCGCCGCGCGGATCGCGACCTCGCCGAGCATGTGCGCGGGCACCGAGCCGAGCGCCCCGTTGAAGGAGCCGACCGGGGTGCGCGCGGCCGAAACGATGACGATGTCGTCCATGGGTTTTCCCTCTGGTAGTTTCCGTCCCGCCCCGACAATGGGCGGTGCCACGGGGCCGGACAAGGAAGCAAGCATGGGCTCCCCCTCCGCTGGCCTTCCAACAGCCCGAAGGGGGCTGTCGGAACCTTCGGCCAGCTCCGCCCAAACCCGCAAAGGGTCCGAGGCCCCTTTGATCCCACTTGCTCAAGGGATGCGTTCCAAGGGCGCAGCCTTTGGCGGAGCTCGAGGCAGCGCCTCGACCTTGCTTCACGCCGGCTGGCACGCCTCGCACCAGTAGAGCGTCCGTCCCCCCATCGCCTCCGCGCGCACCGGCGTCGCGCAGACCCGGCAAGGCTGCCCCGCCCGATGCGCGACGTAGCTCGCGTCCCCGCGCTTCACCGCCCCGCCGCGCCGGCCGGACGCGCGGTGCTCCGGGCGGGTGGTGACGATGCGCCCGCGCGAGACCCCGTCCTGCATCAGCGCGCGCAGGTCGGCCCACAGGGCGCGCCACTCCGCCTCCGTGACCTCGCGGCCCGGGCGGTGCGGGTCGATGCCGGCGCGGAACAGCACCTCGGCGCGGTAGATGTTGCCGATCCCGGCGACCAGGTCCTGGCGCATCAGCAGCAGGCCCACCGCGGAGCGCGAGGCACGCACCCTGCGGCCCGCAGCGTCGGCGTCGGCGTCGTCGCGCAGCGGGTCCTCGCCGAGGCGCGCCATCGCCGCCACCCGGCCGTCCGGGGTCTCGATCACGCAGGCGGCGGGCCCGCTCAGGTCGGCGATCCTGTCGCCCGCGAGCAGCCGCAGCCGCACCAGGCCGCGCGGCTCGGGCGGCCACGCGCCGTCCGCGCCGTCCTGGCCGATCCGCTCGCCCTCGCCAGTGCCGGACGCCGCGACGAGGCGGGCCGAGGCGAGGTCGACGCCGCCGGAGTCCTCGCCCGGGTCGGCGCCGTCCGCGTCGTCGGCCACGCTGTCGGGGTCGCCCGGGTCGGCCTGCGAGGCGTCGGCGCGCCCGGCCGAGGCATCGTAGGCGGCTCCCGCGGTGGCGGTGGTTCCGGCGGCGGCGGGTTTGCGCCCGCCCTCGCCCGCGAGGCCCGGCCCGGCGAAGCGCCAGCCGCCGTAGAGGCCCAGGTGCACCCTGAGCCACACCGGCGGGGCGGCCTCGGGGCGCTCGCTGTCCTCGAAGCGGAGGAACAGGTGCTTGCCGCGCGCCTCGGCGGACGCCAGCCGCAGGCCGTCCAGCACCGCGGCCCCCGCGGCGAAGCGCCCCTGCGGGCTGGAGGCGGCGACCACGCGGCCCCTGAAGCGCGTCTCGAACACCCGCGCGAGGCGGTGGATGGTGTGACCTTCGGGCATGGACCTCGACGCGTGCAGGGCCGCCCGACCTGGGCACCGACCGGCATTCCGGCAAGCCGGGCACGGCACGAATCCCGCCCGGCGCCGGCGGGACGGGCGCGGCGCCCCTGCGCGCGTCCGGCGAGGTGGACCGCCGCCCCGATCGCGGGCAGGAACGGCCCATGGCAGAGCTCCCCGAGCCTCCGATGCAGGCGGCCCTGGACGAGGCGCGCGCGGCCGCACTGCGCGGCGAGGTTCCCGTGGGCGCCGTGGTGCTCGGGCCGGACGGGGCGGTGCTGTCGCGCGCGGGCAACGCGGTGGAGGCGGAGCACGACGCGTCGGCGCACGCGGAGCTGCGGGCGATGCGCGCGGCGGCGGCGCTGCTGGGCTCGCCGCGCCTCGTGGGGTGCACGCTGGTCGCGAGCCTGGAGCCGTGCGCGATGTGCGCGGCGGCGTGCGTGCACTTCCGGGTCGCGCGGGTGGTGTTCGGCGCCTACGACCCGAAGGGCGGCGGCGTCGAGCACGGGGCACGGGTGTTCGCGCGGCCGGGCTGCCTGCACCGGCCGGAGGTCGTGGGCGGCGTGCGCGAGCGCGAGGCGGCGGCGCTGCTCCGGGCGTTCTTCGCGGAGCGGCGGTGAAGGAAGCAAGGCCTTCTTTTTCTGAAGAAAAAGAAGCAAAAAGACTTTACCAACTTGGCATCTGCGCCTCCAGGGCTGGCACAAGGCCAATGTGGAAAAGTTCTTTGGTTCTTTCTTTCAAGAAAGAACTTCTTTCTTGCTTCGCTGTCCGTGCGCTCACAGCCAGCCCCGCCAGCGGAACAGCGCCAGCGGGCCCACGACGCTGAACACGATCAGGCA
Organism: Janthinobacterium lividum; assembly: GCA_050955025.1. Classification (GTDB taxonomy): domain Bacteria; phylum Pseudomonadota; class Alphaproteobacteria; order Acetobacterales; family Acetobacteraceae; genus CAXSEF01. The sequence continues at coordinate 16,181 of JBPBQX010000267.1, read as the reverse complement.
CAGCGCGTAGGGGTAGCCGTAGGTCCAGTCCAGCTCCGGCATGTTCTTGAAGTTCATGCCGTAGATGCTGGCGATCAGGGTGGGCGGGATGCCGATCAGGCTCACCACGGTGAGCACCTTGATGCCGTTGTTCTGCTCGATGTTGAGGAAGCCGAGCGTGGCGTCGAGCAGGAACTGCACCTTGTTGGTGAGTTGGGCGTCGTGGTCGGCCAGCGAGGCGATGTCGGCGCGCACCGAGACGCAGCGCCCGTGCAGGTCGGGCGGCATCCACGGCATGTGCGCCTCGGCGACGAAGGCGGAGATGCGGCCCAGCCCGAGCAGGCTGTCGCGCAGGTGCGACACCAGGTCGCCGGCCTGTCCGATGCGGCGCAGCACGGCGCGCAGCGTCGCGTCGCTGCGCCCGCCGCGGCCCGGGCGGGTCTCGGCGTGGAAGATCGTGGCCGACAGGGAGTCCAGCTCCGCGCCGGCGTGCTCGAGGATGTCGGCGGCGCGGTCCACCATCGCCTCCAGCAGCCCGAGGAAGGCGTCGGTGCTGGACGCCGCCCCGCCGCCTTCCGGGCCGACGGGGTCGGGCGAGCCGGCGGCCAGCGCGCGGGCGAAGCCGTCGAACGCGGCGAGGCGGCTGTAGCGCACGGTCAGCAGGTGGCGCGGCGACAGCACCAGGCCGAGCGGCGTGACCAGCAGCGGCCCGCCGTCGTCGGGGCGGGCGACGATCGACGTGCTGAGATAGAGCGTGTCGCCCGCGCGCTGCAGCCGGCTGGAGGTCTCGATCTCGGCGATCTCCTCGCGCGCGGGGACGCGCAGGCCGGTCAGCTCCGCGGCCAGCGCGCGCTCCGCGTCGGTGCCGTCGAACAGGTCGAGCCACACGCCCGCCGCCGGGCCGGCCTGGGGGGCAGGGAGCACGCGGGCGGGCGCTCCGCCGGGGTGGACGGTCAGCATGGATCGCGGCTCCCACAGGACGCCGGAGTGTAGCAGCGCCGCCGCAACGACCGCGAGGGGGGCGGCCCGGGCTGGCGTAGCGCGCATTGCCCCTTCGCGCCCGTTCCGCGCGCCTGCTAACAGGTCGCACCGCGCCGGAACAGGCGCGGGCCATGGGGAGCCTCCAGCGATGTCCACCGACCCCTCGACGCCCGTGCCCCCGGCCTCCGGGACCTGGGACGACGCCCGCGCCCGCGCCGTGCTGCGCCGGATCTTCGACGCGGGAGTTGCCGCCGCCGACCCGCACCGCGTGCTGGCCGCGCACCTGCCGGAGAAGCCGCGCGGCCGCTGCGTCGTGGTCGGCGGCGGCAAGTCCGCGGCGGTGATGGCCGCGGCGCTGGAGGCCGCCTGGCCCGACCTCGCGGAGTCCGGGCGCCTGTCGGGGCTGGTGGTGACGCGCTACGGCCACGCCGTGCCGACGCGCTGCATCGAGGTGCTGGAGGCCTCGCACCCCGTGCCGGACGCCAACAGCGAGCTGGGCGCGCGCAGGCTGCTGGAGACGGTGCGCGGGCTCGGGCCGGACGACCTGGTGCTGGCCCTGATCTCGGGCGGCGGCTCGGCGCTGCTGGCGCTGCCGGCGGCGGGGCTGACGCTCGCCGACAAGCAGGCGGTGGCGCGCGCGCTGCTCGCCTCGGGCGCGGCCATCGGCGAGATGAACGTGGTGCGGCGCCGCCTCTCGGGGATCAAGGGCGGGCGCCTCGCGCAGGCCGCCGCCCCCGCCCGCGTGGTGACGCTGGCGATCAGCGACGTGCCTGGCGACGACCCCGGCACCATCGCGTCGGGCCCCACGATCCCGAACCGCGACCCGCCGGGCGCGATGGAGGAGATCGTCGCGCGCTACCGCCTTGCCCTGCCCCCTGCGGTCACAGCACTGCTGGCCGCCGGCGAGCCCCCCCGCGGCGCGGGCGCGGCCGAGGCCGACGTGCGCATGATCGCAACCCCCGCGATGGCGCTGCACGCGGCGGCCGAGGCGGCGCGGGGAGAAGGGCTGGCGACGCTGATGCTCGGCGACGCGCTGGAGGGCGAGAGCCGCCAGCTCGGCACGGTGATGGCCGGGATCGCGCGCAGCGTCCGCCGCCACGCCGAGCCGGCGCGCGCGCCCGCGGTGCTGCTTTCCGGCGGGGAGACCACGGTGTCGATCGGCGACACGACGCCGGGGCGCGGCGGGCGCAACACCGAGTTCCTGCTCGGCCTCGCGGTGGCGCTGGACGCGGAGCCGGGGGTCTGGGCGGTCGCCGGCGACACGGACGGCATCGACGGCACCGAGGACGCGGCGGGCGCGCTGGTCGCGCCGGACACGCTGGCCCGCGCGCGCGCGGCGGGGCTGTCGCCGCGCGCGGTGCTGGCGGGGCACGACAGCTACGGGCTGTTCTCCGCGATCGGCGACCTGGTGGTGACCGGGCCGACGCTGACCAACGTCAACGACCTGCGCGCGGTGCTGATCGCCTGAGGACGCCGCAAGGCAAGCAAGCAGTTCTTTCCTGAAAGAAAGAACCAAAGAGCCTTGCCCATGGGCTTTGCACCGGCGTACGGGGAAAAGAACCTCGTGGCAAAGTCTTTTTGCTTCTTTTTCTTCAGAAAAAGAAGGCTTTGCTGACTTCCGCCGTCGGACGCCCCCGCCCGCTCAGGCCCGCACCGCCGCGCCCGGCACGGCGACGGGGGCCGCCCGCTCCTGCGTCACCGCGCGGTCGCGGCCGGCCCGCTTGGCTTCGTAGAGCGCGGCGTCCGCCTGCTCGACCAGGGCGGCCGGGCTCGACTCCGCCCAGCCCTGGCGCGGCAGCACGCTGGCCACCCCGATGCTCGCGGTGACGATGCCGGGCGGCGGGTTGCCGGCGTGCTCGATCCCGGTGGCGCGGATCGCGGCGAGCATCCGGGTGGCGATCGCGCTCGCGCCGGCCTCGTCGACGCCGGGCAGCAGCACGACGAACTCCTCGCCGCCGTAGCGCGCGGTGAGGTCGGCGGGGCGGCGCGCGACCTGCGCCATCGCGGCCGCCACCGCGCGCAGGCACTCGTCGCCGCGCTGGTGGCCGTAGCGGTCGTTGTAGAGCTTGAAGCGGTCCACATCGATCATCAGCAGCGCGAGCGGCACCTCCTCGCGCGCCGCGCGCCGCCACTCCTGCTCCAGCGCCTCGTCGAAGCGCCGGCGGTTGGCCAGGCCGGTCAGCCCGTCGGTGTAGGCCTGCTCCGCGAGCTCGCGGTTCAGCGTCGCCACCTGGTCCTCCGCGGCGCGCCGGTCGGTGATGTCGCGCACGTTGCAGATGACCTGCGTCTCGCCGTCGAGGCCCTGCAGCAGGCGCGCGCGCGCCTCCACCCAGAGCGGCGCGCCGCTCTTGCAGAGGTAGCGGAAGCACCACGTCACCTGCGCCGCCCCGGACAGCAGCCGCCCCACCAGGCGGGCATGCTCCTGGCGGTCCTCGGGATGGATGATGTCGGCGGAGCGCCCGCTGACGCCCTCCTCGGCGCTCCACCCCGTGAGCGCGGTGAACGAGGGCGACACGTAGCGGCGGCTGCCGTCCAGGCCCATGCACACGATGGCGTCGCTGGAGTTCTCCGCCAGCAGCCGGAAGCGGCGCTCGGCCTGCTGGCGCGTCCTGACCTGGGCTGCGAAGCGGCGGCCGGCCAGCGCCAGCACGGCGGAGACGAACAGGCTGACGGCCAGGTGGCGCCGGGCGCTGGCGCGCCAGGGGGCCAGGACCTCGTCGAGCGAATGGGCGACGATGACGTAGAGCGGGTAGTCGTCGAGCCTGCGGAAGCTGCCCAGCCGCGTGACCCCGTCCAGCGGCGAGTCGTAGCGGAAGCTGCCCGACCACTGGCCGGCGCCGACCCTGCGCGCCAGCGGGCCGTCGGACACGTTGCTGCCGATCGTCGCCCGGACGGTGTCGGTGCGCGCGACGACGATGCCGCGCGTGGACATCAGCGTGATCAGGCCCCGCTCGCCCACCGCGAAGCTGCGGTAGAAGTCCTGCAGGAACGCCACCGAGATCCTCGCCCGCGCCACCCCGGCGAAGCCGCCCTGCGCGTCGTCCACCCGGCGCGACACGGTGATGCTCCACTGCCCGTCGGCGCGCGAGCGTATGACGCCGCCGACGTGGACGCCGCGGTCCGCATGGGTGCGGTGGAACTCGAAATACGCGCGGTCCTCGACCGAGAAGCCGCCGGCCGGGCTGTCGCGCTCGCCGACCACCCGCAGGCCCTGCGCGTCGAACACCGCCAGGCCGGACAGCGCCGGCACGTCGCCCGCGCCCATCGCGATCAGGCGCTCGAGCCGGGCGGAGCGCTCGGGCGAGGGCGGCTCGGCCTCGACCCGCTCGCGCAGCCCGCACAGGATCACGTCGGCGACGTGGATGGTGTCGTGCGCGTGCTGGGCGAGCGAGCGCGCGAGGTTCGCGGTCTCCGCCTTGTCGGCGTCCACCCTGGCCTCGCCCGCCTGCCAGGTGCTCCAGCCGTCGAGGCCGAGCAGGAGCAGGCACACGGCAAGCACCGCGGCGATGACGCCGGCATGCAGCCGGCGCGGGCGGCGTCGCCACGAAGGGAAGGCCAGCCTCATGCCGTGGACGTCCCGCTCCGGGTGCGCCGCCCACTAGAGCCTCAGGACCCTAAGAAACCGTTGAGACCGCGGCCCACGCCACGCCGTCCACCAGGGCCGGCGCGCTTCGTCCGCTCAGTCCAGCCACAGCCCCGACAGCAGCATGTGGTAGAGCGGCGTGTAGAGGTAGCCGCGCACCCGCGCCGAGACGACGTCGACGTAGGACGGCACCAGCAGCACCACCATCGGCACGCGCGCCACGACCGCGCGGTCGATCGCCGCCCAGCGCGCCGCCGCGTCTGCGCCGGTGGCCGCCTCCGCCGCGTGGATCGCCGCGTCGACCGCGGGGTCGCAGAAGCCGGACATGTTGAGCGAGGAGTCCGAGCCGGGGTGGAAGGCCCCGCAGCTCAGCAGCACGTCGAGGAAGTCCGACGCGTCGGGAAAGTCCGCGTACCACGGCGTGACCGCGGCCTGCACGTGGTTGGCGCTGTTCTGGATGTAGGTGAACTGGATGTCGCCCGACAGCGTGGACAGCCGGGCGTCCAGGCCGATCGAGGCCATCACGCTCTGCAGGTAGACGCCGAGCTGGCGCTGCACCGGGCTCTGGTCGGCCACCAGCGTCACCTTCGCGCCCACCGCGCCCGCCTCGCGCACCAGGCGGCGCGCCGCCTCCGGGTCGTGGCCGATCGGGCAGCCGGGCTCCGCGCCGGGCAGGATCGGCGGCAGGATCCCGCACCACGCGAGCCCCATGCGCGGCCCGCCGTACACCAGCACCGCCGCGTCGCGGTCCACCGCCAGCGCCACCGCGCGCCGCACCCGCTCGTCGTCGAACGGCGGCTCGTGCGTGTTCAGCGTCAGGCGCCAGATCGCGTCGGTGCGGTGCAGGTGGGCGAGCGACGCGTAGCGCCCGCCCAGCTCCGGAAGCCGGTCGAACGGCGGCTGGTCGAAGGTCCAGTCGGCCTGGCCGTTCTCGATCGCGGTGACCGCGGCCTCCTCGTCCAGGCCGAACTCGTAGTCGATCGAGTCGAGGTGCCCGTCGGGCTGCGCCGCCTCGCTCCACGCCCGGAACGCCGGGTTGCGCACCAGGCGCAGGCCGCGGTTCGGGTCGTAGCCCTCGATCGCGTACGGCCCCGTGCCGGGCGGCGGCACCAGGCCGGCGTCGTGCTGCGGCGCGTCGGCGGGCAGCACCACCGCGGGCGGCAGCGCGAGCTTGGCCGCGAGCTGGCTGTCCGGGCGCGCGAGGCGCAGCGTCAGCCGCCCCGTGGCGTCGTCCGCCTCCACGCCCTCCAGCCGGCAGGTGTCGGGCGCGGTCGTGCACGCGTCGGCACCCTCGATCGCGGCGAGGAACCCGGCGCCCGGCCCCGCCACCCGGAACGCGCGCCGCAGCGAGGCCGCGGCGTCGGACGCGCGCACCGGCCGCCCGTCGCTGAAGCGCACGCCGGCGCGCAGGCGGAAGTCGTAGCGCAGCCCGTCCGCGCTGACCGTGGGTAGCGCCTCGGCGAGGTCGGGCACCAGCTCGAGCCCCGCCGGCTCCTCGGCCTTGCGGAAGGCGAGCAGGCCGTCATAGCTCACGGCGTAGAGCTGCCAGTACTGCGCGGTGTCGTTGACCTGCGGGTCGATGGAGCCGGCGGCCGCGTGGGCGACCAGGCGCAGCGTGCCGCCGCGGTGAGGCTCCGCGGCGGCGGCGGCCGGCGCGAGGGCGAGGAGCAGGAGCAGCATGGGGACAACGCGCACCATCAGGTCCTGCCGCTCCGGCGTGGCGTCCCGGCCGGCGGCGGGATCGCGCGCCGATGCTGTTCCAGCACGCGGCCGCGGCGTCAATCCTCGGCGCCCCGCAGCGCCCGCCTGCGCCGCGCTCTGCTGCGCGCTGCTCGCCGGCCCCGCGCACGCCGGCGAGCGCTGCCGCTTCACGGGCGAGACCGACCACGCCGGCCGCGTCGAGGCCCTCGTCGACGTCTCCGACGCGCCCGGCGGCGAGCGCACCGTCGACGTGCTGCTCGACGTCCGCGCCACCGTCTGGTGGGTGCTGGATGTCCGATACCTCGTGGAGGAGCGCAGCACCTGGCGCGCCGGCGTGCTGCGCGAGGTCGCGGTGAACACCCGCTCGCTGAGCGGCGGCCGCGTCGTGCGCCAGTCCTGGGACGACTTCCGCCGCGACGGCGACACCCTCGCCGCGCGCCGCGTGCAGGCCAGGACGCTCGCCCAGTTCCGCCTCCGCCACCCCGCCTTCGCCGCCCACTGGGACCCCGGGGCGTTCGGCGCCCCCTGGCTCGCGGACTACGACGCCGCCGCCCCGGAGCGCCGCCCCGACCTCGACCTCCCCGCCGCCGACCCCGCGACCCGCACGCCGCTGGCGACGGCGTTCTTCTGGACGCGCTGGCTGCCCGAGCCCACGGGCACGGTCCCGGTGGTGCTGCCCGGCTTCAAGCGCGACGCCACCCTGCCCCTCGACCCCGTCGCCCGCGCGCCAGGCCCGGACGCGCCCCCCGGCACCGCGCGGCAGTGGGACGTCGCCCTGCGCCACCCGGCGCTGGACCGGGCGGCGTCGTCGCGGGCCGAGGCGTGGGTCGCGGCGGACCACCGGCTGCTGGGGCTGGCGTTCGAGCTGCACGCGCCGGCGGGGTCGGCACGGGGCACGGTTCGCGCGGAAGGGTGCGGCGAAGGGAAGCAAGGTTGAGGCTCCGCCTCAAACTCCGCCAAAGGCTCGCCTTTGGAATCCGGTACTTAAGGAAGAGGCTCTAGAAGGGGGCGGACTGCGGCGGTCTTGCTTTCTGTCGCGGCTTGCGGGCCTGAAGGGCAGCCTGCACCAGGATGCCGGCGTCGCGTGCGGAAGGTTCGGGCGGATGAGATGGCTGACACTGCTGGCCGCGGGCCTGTTCGCGGCAGGCGTCCTGGGGCTCTACATGCTCGTCGCAGGCCACAAGGCCGACCTGTCCAGGATGCCCGGCGACCCGCCCGTCCCCGCGCTCGCCGCCCCGGCGCAGCCCCCGCCCGCCGACACGCCCCCTGCCGCCGCCGCCGACGCCGCACCCGCCCCGCCCGACCCGCTGGCCGCCACCGTGGAGCGTCTCCGCGCCGGCCTGCCCGCCGCACCCGCAGGCGACGCCGCGATCCCCGCGCAGCCGTACGCGGCAGCCCCCCCCGCCGCGCCGCCGGACCCGCTGCCCCCGGACGCCGCGCGGTCCACGGACGACGCAGCGCCGGGCGACACCCCGCCGCCCGACAACCCCGCGGCGTCCTCGGCCGAGGCCGCCGCGCCGCCGCTGGTCCGGGCAGGGCAGCACACCACCGCGCTGGGCGTGCACTGGACGCTGCTGGCCTCGGCGGACGCGCCGGCGTTCGTGATCCACCTCGGCGGCGGGCAGGACGCGCGCGTCCAGGTCTCGCCGCAGTTCCTCGCGCTCAACCTGCACGCCATGAGCCGCAACGTGGAGAGCGTCCGGTTCCTGATCCTGCACGACTACCTCGGCCGCGCCGGCAACTACCTGTTCACGCCGGACGGGCGGCTGGCGCGGCTGTAGGGAAGCAAGGTTGAGGCTCCGCCTCAAACTCCGCCAAAGGCTGCGCCCTTGGAACGCATCACTTAAGTAGAGCCGGTCCAGGGGCGGCTCGCCCCTGGCGGGTTTGGGCAGAGCCCAAGCTTCCTTGCTTCAGGCCGGGAACCCGCCTTCCAGGGCGATCTCCGCGAGCGGCCTGCGCCCGTTCGGCGCCTCGCGCGCCCGCAGCGCCTCGGGAAGCTGCGCGGGGTCGCCCAGCCGGCCCACAGCGTAGGCGGCCTCGACGCGGTAGCCCTGCGGCACGCGCAGCTCGGAGAAGGCGCGCTCGCGGTCGAACCCCACCATGCCGTGCGCCTGCCAGCCCATCCGCGCCGCCTGCAGCGCGAAGTTGGCCGACGCCGCGCCGGCGTCGAGCGAGTGGCTGTGCGACGGCACCTCGCGCTCCGCCCCGGGGACGCGCATCAGCGAGTTCGACACCAGCACGACCAGCGCGCCGGCCTGCTGCGCCCAGGACCGGTTGGACTCGCCGAGCAGGCCCAGGAAGCCGTCCCACGACGGCGCGCCGCGCAGCGCGTAGAGGAACCGCCAGGGCTGCGAGTTGTAGGACGACGCGGCCCAGCCCCCGGCCTCGATCATCGCGAGCAGCTCCGCCCGCGGCACCGCCTCGCCGGTGAAGGCGCGCGGCGACCAGCGTTCGAGGAACAGCGGGTCGATGTCGTGCTCGGACGTGCGCGCGTTCGCGGTGGTCATGGCTCTCTCCCGTGGGTTCGCGACACCATGCCAACCCCGCGGGCCGGTCCGCCAGGGGGCGGGCGGAAGGAAGCCGGCCAGGGCTCTGCCTGAACCCGCAAAGGCCCGGGGAACGCTTTGATCCCCGTGTTCGCATGCCGCAAGGTCGGCCTGCGCCCGTGTGGCGCGGACACGGGAGGACGGACATGACCGGGAAGGCGCCCACGATCGTCAACATGCACACGGCGCCGGAGGTCGCGGCCGACGTGCCCGCCGCCTGGACGCATTTCCGGCGCGCGCTGACGCCCGCGCTGAGGGAGGCGGGGCCGGGGCGGTTCGGGATGGGCCGCCTCGGCATGGGCGCCGTGCGTGTGCCCCCGGGCCACAGCGCATGCCCGGCGCACACGCACCTCCAGGCCGACGAGATCTTCGTGGTGCTCGAAGGCTGCGGCCTGTTCCGCTACGGCGACCGCGTGTGCGAGATCCGCCCCGGGGACTGCATCTCCTGCCCGGCCGACACGGGGATCGCCCACCAGATCGCCAACCCCGCGACCCCGGACAACACGGGCGACCTGGTCTACCTCGCGATCGGCGCCGAGCCGCCCGCGGAGGTCTGCACCTACCCCGACAGCGGCGCGCTCGTCGTCGACGCCCTCGGCCGCCACGGCTTCCTGCGCGAATCCGGCTACTACGAGGGGCAGCCCGACCCCACGCCGCTCCTGGCGCGCGGCCGCGACGCACCCGTCTGACCGGCGCGCGCGGGGCTGGCCCCGGGGTCCGGCCCGGGGCGCGTCGGGAACCCGCAGCCCCGCCGCGGTGGCGCGTTCCAGGAGAGCAGCCTTTGGCGGAGCTCGAGGCGGAGCCTTGACCTTGCCTGCCTAGCCCCGCGCGAGCAGCCCCGCCGCGAGCTGTGGCAGCAGAACCATCGCGCCGCTGCCGAGGCTGACCAGGAACACCAGCAGCGCCGCGCGCCCGGCCTGGATCGACAGGGCGTGGCGGGCGATGAACCAGTTGAGCCATAGCCAGTAAGCGACCAGCCCGAGCACGGCGACGCGCACGGCGAGCGCCGCCCCGTCGCCGCCGCCGGTCACGAGCTGGGCGAGGAGGAGGAGCACGGCGAACAGCATGGGCAGCGCCCACTGGCACCAGTTCACGGCGACGGCGTAGCGTAGCCACTCGCGCTCGCGCCCCCAGCGCGTGGCCAGGGCGTGCGACAGCACCGGCGGCGCGAGCAGCCCGACCACCGCCCCGGCGAGGCCGCGCGCCGCGTCCGGGGCCCCGCCGGCCGCCATCAGCACGGCCAGCAGCAGCAGCGGCAGCAGCGAGGCGAGGAACCCCGCGACCGTGGCGTTGAAGCCGTCGAGCCCGTCGGCATGGCCGCGCCCGAGGCGCCACAGCGCGCGCGCGACGCTGCCGAGCGAGAAGGGGCGGCGGGGTGCGGCCGGTTCGTCACGCCCGGATCTGGCGGCGTCGGACCGCTCCGCCCCCCGGCGCGGCAGGCGGAACGGACCGGCGGGGCGGCCGGATGCGCGCGGGCGGTTCCAGACGTCGTCGGGGGCGACGAAGGGGGGCGGCTCGTCCGGGCGGGCCATGCCGGGCGGGACGTCGTCGCGCGCGCGCTCGCGGGGTCCGGGCGCGCCGCCGGGCAGGCGCGCGCGCAGGCCGGCGGGCAGCAGGGCGCGCAGCCGTGCGCCGAGGCCGGGGCGATCGGGTCCGGGGCGGCCGGGGCCGCTCACGGCACGAACTCGGCGAGGATCGCGGCGTAGCAGCCGGCGAGCGCGCGCAGGTCGGCGAGCGGCACGTGCTCGTCGGCCGCGTGCATGGAGGCGCCGACCAGGCCGAACTCCGCGACCGGGCAGTGCCGGGCGACGAAGCGCGCGTCGGACGTGCCGCCGGCCGTCTCGCGCCTGGGGCGGCGCCCGAGCGTGCGCTCGATCGCGTCGCACAGCCGCTCCACCAGCGGGCCCGGCTCCGTCAGGAAGCACTCCGCGCCGACCACGACGTCGAGCGACGCGCGCGGCGCGTGCTGCGCAAGCACGGCGCGCAGCCACCGCTCCAGCGAGGCGCCGGTGTGGCGGTCGTTGAACCGGATGTTGAGGCGCGCCCGCGCCCGGTCGGGGATCACGTTGAACGCGGGGTTGCCCACGTCGAGGTCGACGACCTGCAGCCCCGACGGCGCGAACCACGCCGTGCCCTCGTCGAGCGGCGCCGCGGTCAGGGCCGCGAGGACGCGCAGCAGCCGGTGCACGGGGTTGTCGGCGCGCTCGGGGTAGGCGGCGTGGCCCTGGGTGCCGTGCACGGTGATCGTGGCATTGAGGCTGCCGCGCCGGCCGACCTTGACCGCGTCGCCGAGCGCCTCGGGGTTGGTGGGCTCGCCGACCAGGCAGAGGTCGGGGACGTGCCCGTGCGCCGCCATCCAGTCGAGCACGCGCGTCGTGCCGTCCGTGGCCGGCCCCTCTTCGTCGCCCGTGACCAGCAGGCTGACCGAGCCGGCGCGTGGCGTGGCCAGGTGGTGCTCGCAGGCGGCGACGAAGCAGGCGATCGCGCCCTTCATGTCCACCGCGCCGCGTCCGAACAGGGTGTCGCCGCGCACGGCCGCGTCGAACGGCGGGCTGGTCCAGCCGCGCTCGCCGGGGGGGACGACGTCGGTGTGGCCGGCGAAGCAGAGGTGCGGGCCGGCGTCGCCGCGTCGGGCGAACAGGTTGGGCGTGGTGCCGAACGGCAGGTGCGTCACGGTGAAGCCCAGGCGCTCCAGGGCCGCGGCGAGGACCGCCTGCGCGCCGTCGTCGGCGGGGGTGACGGAGGCGCAGCGCAGCAGGGCCTGCGCGAGGGGGACGGGGTCGGGAGTCAGCAAGGAAGCAAGGCCAGAGGCTCTGCCTCTGAACTCCGCCAAAGGCTCGCCTTTGGAAACCCATACTTAAGTGAGGCCGGTCCAGGGGCGGCTCGCCCCTGGCGGGTCCGGGCAGGGCCCGGCCTTGCTTGCCTTCTCACTCGCGCAGCAGCTCGTTGATGGACGTCTTGGACCGCGTGCGCTCGTCCACGCGCTTGACGATGACCGCGCAGGCGAGGCCGGGCCCGGGCGTGCCGTCCGGAAGCGGCCGCCCGGGCAGTGTGCCGGGGATGACGACGGAGAAGGCGGGGACGCGGCCCATGGTGACCTCGCCGGTGGCGCGGTCGACGATCTTGGTGGAGGCGCCGAGGAAGACGCCCATGGACAGCACGCTGCCGCGCTCGACGACGACGCCCTCGGCGACCTCGGAGCGTGCGCCGATGAAGCAGTCGTCCTCGATGATCACCGGCCCGGCCTGGAGCGGCTCGAGCACGCCGCCGATGCCGGTGCCGCCGCTGATGTGGCAGCGCGCGCCGATCTGGGCGCAGGAGCCGACGGTGGCCCAGGTGTCGACCATGGTGCCCGCGCCGACGTGGGCGCCGATGTTGACGAAGGAGGGCATCAGCACGACGCCCGGCGCGATGTAGGCCGAGTGGCGCACCACGGCGCCGGGGACCGCGCGGAAGCCGGCCTCGCGGAAGCGGTTCTCGCCCCAGCCGGCGAACTTGAGCGGCACCTTGTCCCAGCCGCCGCCGACGAGGACGTTGTCGTTGAGGCGGAACGACAGCAGCACCGCCTTCTTGAGCCACTGGTGCACGACCCAGCCGCCCTCGCCCGGGGTGGCGACGCGCAGGCGGCCGGAGTCGAGCGCATCGAGCGCCTCCTGTACGGCCTCGCGCGGCGCGCCGCCGGTGGCGGGCGAGAGGGTGTCGCGCGCGTCCCAGAGCGCCTCGATCCGCAGCCGCAGCGTGTCGTCGTCGCCCATGCACCCTGGCCCCGCGGTTCGGCCGCGACCGTCGGCCGGGGCGCCCGCCCCGTGCCCGAAGCGCACCGCAGTGTCAACGACGCGGCGGCGCACGGGGCGCTTGTCCCGCCCGGCCGCCCCGGGTTAAGCGGCTGTTCACCCCCCGCTGGCAGGATCACGCCAACGGGAGTGCGCAGCATTGATGAACGAGGACCTTGCCATCGCCGCCGAACAGGACCTGCCGCGCGTGGGTGACGCCTCCTGGCCGGAGATCCTCGGCACCGCGGCGGAGCTGGTGTTCGAGACGGACGCGGACGGGCGGCTGTGCCTCGTGGCGCCGGAGCGTGCGCTGGGCCACGACGCGGGCGCGCTGCTCGGCCGCGAGGCGCGCGCGCTTCTGGTCGACCCGTCGGACGGCGACCCGTTCGCGCCGGGCACCTCGTCGTGCGGCCGCCGCGTGTGGATGCGCCGCGCGGACGGCTCCACGGCGTGCCTGCTGGTGACGGCCGCGCCGCTGCACGACGTGCTGGGCCGCGAGGCCGGCGTGCGCGGCTTCGCGCAGGAGGTGACGCGCAAGGTCGCGCCGTTCTCCGTGGCGCTGCACCGCGCCGCCGTGTCCGAGCAGGTGCTGGACGGGCTGCGCGGCCCGGCGGCGCTGGTGTGCCCGCTGGAGCTGGCGCTGGACCTGGTGTGCGACCGCATGGGCGCCGCCGGCGCCACGCTGCTCGACCCGATCGGTTTCGTGCTGCGTCTGAGCGGCACCGTGCTGGCGCTGCCGCCGGGTTCCATGCCGGCGCGCGCCGGGGCGGCGGGCCGGCGCATGATCGACGCGGGCGGGCACGGCGTCCTGGTGTGCGCCGGCTCCCAGGCCGGCGACCCGGTGCTGGCGCTGTGGCGCAGCCCCGGCGCGGCGGCCTGGGACGAGGCGGACGTCGGCGCGGCGGAGGCGGCGATCGGGCTGCTTCGGCTGCTGCTCGGCCAGGAGCTGGTGGCGGGCGAGCTGTCGTCGCAGTCGCGCTCGGACGGGCTGACCGCGCTGTTCAACCGCGACGCCTTCACGCAGGAGATGACGCGGCGCATCGACCGGCTGGACCGCGAGGGCGTGCCGGGGACGCTGCTGCTGCTCGACCTCGACCACTTCCGCCGCATGAACGCCTGCTGGGGCCAGGAGCTGGGCGACTCCGCGCTGCTGGCGACGGCGGAGATGCTGCGCCGGACCTTCCGCCCCGCCGACCTGATCGGGCGTTTGGGCGGCGACCTGTTCGCGGCCTGGCTGGACAACGCCGACGAGCTGTCCGTGGCCGAGCGCGCGGAGAAGCTGCGCCTGGAGGCGCCGGGGACGTTCGCGGCGCTGGCCACGGAAGGCTCGCTGCTGCTCGGCGTGTCCATGGGCATCGCCTGCCGCCAGACGGGCACCGCGGAGAGCGTGGAGAGCCTGATGCGCCGCTCGCAGCGGGCCCTGCGCTACGCCAAGGCCTCGGGGCGCGGGCGTTGGTACGTGTCGCACGACCCGGCGGAAGGCTGAGGAAGCAAGGCCTTCTTTTTCTGAAGAAAAAGAAGCAAAAAAACTTTGCCCATGAAGGCACAGGCCCCATGGGCAAAGTTCTTTGGTTCTTTCTTTCAAGAAAGAACTGCTTTCTTGCCTTGCCTCAGCTCCGGATCAGCGTCCCCGGCCCTGCCTCGGTGAACAGCTCCAGCAGGCAGGCGTGCGGCACCCGCCCGTCGAGGATCACCGCGCCGCGCGCCCCGCGCTGCACCGCCTCCAGGCAGTTCTCCACCTTGGGGATCATGCCGCCCGAGATCATGCCGCTGGCGATGCCGGCGTTGGCGTCCGCGACCGACAGCTCCGCGATCGGCTGGCGGTCCGCGTCGAGCACGCCCGGCACGTCGGTGAGCATCAGCAGCCGCGTGGCCTTGAGCGCGCCCGCGATGAAGCCGGCCACGGTGTCGGCGTTGATGTTGTAGGTCTGCCCGTCGTCGCCCATGCCGATCGGCGCGATCACCGGGATGATGCCGGCGCCGGTGAGCGCGTAGATCACGCCGACGTCGATCTGCACCGGCTCGCCGACGAAGCCGAGGTCGAGCACGCGCTCGATCCGGCTGTCCGGGTCGCGCACCGTCCTCTGCAGCTTGCGGGCGCGGATCAGGCCGCCGTCCTTGCCGGAGATGCCGACCGCCATGGCGCCGGCGCGGCTGATGAGCCCCGCGACCTGCTTGTTCACCGTGCCGGCCAGAACCATCTCGACGACCTCGACCATGGCGGCGTCGGTGACGCGAAGCCCGTCGACGAAGGTGGACTGGATCGCCAGGCGCTGGAGCATCGCGTTGATCTGCGGGCCGCCGCCGTGCACCACGACCGGGTTGAGCCCGACCAGCTTGAGCAGCGCGATGTCGGCGCCGAACTGCTCGGCCAGCGCGTGGTCGCCCATGGCGTGGCCGCCGTACTTCACCACGATGGTGGCGCCGGCATAGCGGCGCAGGAACGGCAGGGCGTGGGCCAGCACGGCGGCCTGCTCGGCGGCGACCGCGAGGGCTTCGGGGGAAAGGGACATCCGGCGAGGGCTCCTTCGGGGCGCGGGGCAGGAAGCAAGGTTGAGGCTCTGCCTCAAACTCCGCCAGGGGCAGCGCCCCTGGACCGGCACACACAAGGCAAGCGCCGTGCCTACGACTGCTTCGGCAGCGCCAGCGTGGCCAGGGTGGCGCGCAGCTCCGGGATGCCGGCGAAGGTCGTGCTGCTGGTGGCGATGATGTCGGGGTGCGCGGCGGCGTGCTCGCGCACGTAGCCGCGGACCTGGGCGAGCTTGCGCGCCAGCGCCGCGGGCTTGGTGCCGTCGGTCTTGGTGAGCACGATCTGGAAGGTGACGGCCGACAGGTCGAGCAGCTCCATCACCGCCTCGTCGGAGCCCTTCAGCTCGATGCGGCTGTCGAGCAGCAGCACGACGCGCTGCAGCGTGGGCCGCCCGCGCAGGAAGTCGAGCATCAGCCCCTGCCAGTCGCGCTTCACCTCCTTGGCGGCCTGGGCGTAGCCGTAGCCCGGCATGTCCACGAGGGTGAGGCGCTCGCCGAGGTCGAAGAAGTTGAGCTGCCGCGTGCGCCCGGGCTGGTTGGACGCGCGCGCCAGGCCGTGGTGGTTGGCCAGCGCGTTGATCAGGCTGGACTTGCCGACGTTGGAGCGGCCGGCGAAGGCGATCTCGGGGCCGCGCGGCTCGGGAAGCTGGTCGGAGCGCTGCGCCGCGTAGAAGAAGCGGCAGTTGGCGGCGAACAGCACGCGCCCGGCCTCGATCTGCTCCGCGCTCGGGCCGCCCTGGTGCCCGAGCGGCGGCTCGTGGGCCTCGGCGGGCGCGTCGTCGAGAATGGGCTGGTCCGGAGCGTCGTCCCAGTCGTCGGCGTCGTCCTCGGACAGCTCCGGCAGCCCGGCGAACGCGGCGGGCAGGCCCGTGGCGGCGGGGTCGTGCGGAACCGCGGCACCCCCTGGCGGAGCGGCGTCCTCCGCGGGCTCGCCGCCATCCGCCGCGCCGGGCGCAGGGCGTGCGGCAGCCTTGCCGGCGGGCCGCCGTGCCGGGCGCGACGCGGCCCCCGGCACGGCATCACCCGGCCGCGCGGTGCCGGGACGCCAGGGGCGGCGGCCGGGCGCCATCAGGTGCGGGCCACCTGGCC
>JBPBQX010000266.1:0-22465 GCA_050955025.1 Janthinobacterium lividum | reverse complement strand
CTGCAGCACGAGCCCGTTGCGCACGGCGGCGGCGACGATGATCGCGGTGCCGTGCTGGTCGTCGTGGAACACCGGGATGCGCATGCGCTCGCGCAGCGTCTTCTCGATGGCGAAGCACTCGGGCGCCTTGATGTCCTCGAGGTTGATCGCCCCGAAGGTCGGCTCCAGCGCGGCCACCACCTCGATGAAGCGCTCGGGGTCCTCGGCGTCGACCTCGATGTCGAACACGTCGATGCCCGCGAACTTCTTGAAGAGCACCGCCTTGCCCTCCATCACCGGCTTGGACGCGAGCGGCCCGATGTTGCCCAGGCCGAGGACCGCCGTGCCGTTGGTGATCACCGCCACCAGGTTGCCGCGCGCGGTGTACTCGCGCGCCTTGGACACGTCGTCGCGTATCTCCAGGCAGGCCGCCGCGACGCCCGGCGAGTACGCCAGCGCCAGGTCGCGCTGGGTGGCCATGCGCTTGGTCGGCTCGACCGTCAGCTTCCCCGGCCTCGGCAGCCGATGGTAGTCCAGTGCGGCCTTGCGGAAA
This sequence comes from Janthinobacterium lividum, assembly GCA_050955025.1. GTDB lineage: Bacteria > Pseudomonadota > Alphaproteobacteria > Acetobacterales > Acetobacteraceae > CAXSEF01. Next base: position 21,933 of record JBPBQX010000266.1, on the reverse strand, counting down.
TCCTCGTCCATCGTCGTGCTCTCCTCGCCAGGCCCGCGGCCACGACGTGCAAGTCGCAACGATGCCCCAGCGACGGAGCCTCAGGAAGCCGGCATCGTGCAATGCGGACGCGCCTGGAGCGCAGCCGGCCCCGCAGCGGGCCAGAGCCACCTTCCCCCCGGGGAAGCGCGGCGGCGGCGCGCCGCCCGGGCGCGCCTCAGAAGATCACTGGTCGGATATGCGGTCGAGAAGACTCGAACTTCCACAGGGTTTCCCCCACAAGCACCTCAAGCTTGCGCGTCTACCATTTCGCCACGACCGCACAACCGACGGACCGGCGTATAACCGATGGCTTCAGCGACCACAACCGGGAACGAGACCGGCGCCCCGCCCCCCGAGTGGCGCACCGAGCCCGGCCTGCTCGCCTACCCCGACGCGATCGCCGCGATGCAGGCCCGCGCGGCCGCGATCCAAGCCGGCGCCGCGCCCGAGCTGGTCTGGCTCGCCGAGCATCCCCCGCTCTACACCGCCGGCACCTCCGCGCGCCGCGAGGACCTCACCGACCCTGGCCGCTTTCCCGCCTTCGAGGCCGGCCGCGGCGGCCAGTGGACCTACCACGGCCCCGGCCAGCGCACCGCCTACGTCCTGCTCGACCTCTCCCGCCGCCACGGCCAGGTGCCGCCGCGCGACGTGCGCGCCTTCGTCCACGGCCTGGAGTCCTGGCTGATCGACGCCACGGCCCGCCTCGGCGTGCGCGCCGAGCGCCGTGCCGGCCGCGTCGGCCTGTGGGTCACCGACCCCGCCACCGGCGCCGAGTCCAAGATCGCCGCCGTCGGCGTGCGCGTGACGCGCTGGGTGAGCTGGCACGGCGTCGCCCTCAACGTCCGCCCGGACCTGTCGCACTACGCCGGCATCGTGCCCTGCGGCATCGCCGCGCACGGCGTCACCAGCCTCGCCGCCCTCGGCGTCGACGCCAGCCTCGCGCAGGTCGACGACGCGCTGCGGGCGGCATGGGGGCCGGTGTTCGGCTAGGGCGCGCGCAGCGCAGCAAGCAAGCAGTTCTTTCTTGAAAGAAAGAACCAAAGAACTTTCCCCATTGGCATCGTGCCACCCGCGTTTCGCGGGAGTCCTTAGTTGCAAAGTCTTTTTGCTTCTTTTTCTTCAGAAAAAGAAGGCCTTCCTGCCGCTTGCCTTCCCTTGCGGCCGACGCCCCGGCCTTCCTTCCCGCGCGGCGCCTGCGCGTGCTACCTCCCCCCGATGTCCGCCCCCGACCCAGACACCGGCGCCCGTGCGCGCCTGCGCCGTGCCAAGGCCCTCGCGACCGGCCTCCTCGGCGCGACGGCCGGCCTGACGCTCGCCTCCTTCGCGCTGCCGCCCGGCTGGCCGGCCGAGCTGCTGCAGTCCGCGGCCAAGGCGGGCCTCGTGGGCGGGCTGGCGGACTGGTTCGCGGTGACGGCCCTGTTCCGCCACCCGATGGGCCTGCCCATCCCGCACACGGCGATCATCCCCGCGCAGAAGGCCCGGCTCGGCGCGGCGCTGGGCCGCTTCGTCGCGTCCCACGTCGTCACCGAGGCCGAGGTCTCGCGCGCCCTGGCCCGCCTCGATGTCCCCGACCTGCTGCGGCGCTTCCTGTCGGACCCGGACACCATCCGCCCGCTTGCCCGCGCGCTCGCCTCCGCGGTCCCCGCGCTCCTCGTGTCCGTCGAGGACGGGCGCGCCGCCCGCGTCGCCGGGCGCATCGCGGGGCGGCTGCTCGGCGGGCCGGGCGGCAGCCGCGTGCTCGCCCGGGCCCTGCGCGGCTTGGTCGACGGCGGCCGGCACCAGGAGGTCCTCGCCTTCCTGCTGGAGCAGCTCCGCGACACCCTCGCCGCCCGCCAGGACCAGCTCCGCGCGCTGATCGAGGACCGCGTGCGCGAGCAGGGCGGGCGCATGCTCGGCTGGGCGATCGGCGCGTCTGTGGCCACGCGCGTGCTCGCCTCGGTGTCGGCCGAACTCGACAAGATCGACCCGGACAACTCCGAGATCCGCGACGCCTTCGACGCGTGGATCCGCCACGAGATCGGCCGCATGGAGGACGACCCGGAGCGCGCCGCCGACATCGGCCGCACGCTGCGCGACGTCATCCGCCACGAGACGGTGCAGAACTGGGCCGGCGACGTGTGGCAGCGCCTGCGCCGCACAGCGGAGGCCGACGCCGCCCGGCCGCAGGGGCACATCGTCGGCGTGCTGGAGACCAGTCTCGCCCGCCTTGCCACCGCGCTGACCGAGGGCCCGGAGGCGGAGGTGCGCCTGCGACGCGGCGCCGACACGCTGGTCGCCCGCCTGCTGCCGATGATGCAGGAGCGCCTGGCCGCGTTCATCAGCAGCGTCGTCGCCAACTGGGACACCGCCACCCTCGTCGAGCGCATCGAGCTGCGCGTCGGACCGGACCTGCAGTACGTGCGCGTCAACGGCACCCTCGTCGGCTTCCTCGCGGGCGGCGTGCTCTACGGGATGCTGCGGCTCGTCTTCGGCCACGCGACGCCCTGAGCCGCAGGCAAGGCCGGGCGCTGCCCGGACCCGCCAGGGGCGAGCAGAACACGATTCGTTCCGGGTAGGAAAAGACTTAGGCCCGGGGCGGGCCGAGTGCCTCCAGCCTGGCCTTGACCAGCTCGGCGAACGTCCCCGGGTCGAACGGCTTGTGCACGACCTCCATGCCCGGGAACTGCAGCCCGGCCGCGTAGCCGGTGACCAGGACCACGGGCAGCCCGGGATAGCGTGCGCGCGCCGCCTCGGCCACCTGGCGGCCGTTCAGGCTCCCGGGCAGGCCGACGTCGGAGACGAGGAGGTCGACGTGCGGCGTCCCGGCCTGCACGAGGCGCAGCGCGGCGGCCCCGTCCTCGGCCTCCAGCACCCGGCAGCCGAGCTCGCGCAGCAGCTCGGCGGTCATCTCGCGCACGTCCTGCTCGTCCTCGACCAGGAGCACCGTCCTGCCAAGGCTCGGCAGCACGATGGCCCCCGCCTCGGGGTTGTCCTGGTGGTAGGGCATGCAGAGCCGGAAGGTGGTCCCCTTGCCCAGCTTGGTCTCGAACTGCACGACGCCGCCGGACTGGCGCACGAAGCCGTAGATCTGGCTCAGGCCGAGGCCGGTGCCCTGGCCCAGCGGCTTGGTGGTGAAGAACGGCTCGAAGACGTGCGCCGCGACCTCCGGCGTCATGCCCGTCCCGGTGTCGGACACGGCGATCGCGGCGTAGCGGCCGGGCGCCGCGTCCTCGTAGTCCGCCACGTCGGCCTCGGACAGCACCAGCTCCTCGGTGGTGATGACCAGCCACCCGCCGTCCGGCATGGCGTCGCGCGCGTTCACGCACAGGTTCAGCAGCGCGCTCTCCAGCTGGTTGGGGTCGCACATCACGAGCCAGCGGCCGTCGGCGAGGTTCAGCTCGGTCTGCACCGACGGACCGACGCTGCGGCGGATCATGTCCTCCATGCCCTGCGCAATGCGGTCGAGGCTCAGGACCTTGGGCGCCAGCGTCTGCTGCCGCCCGAAGGCCAGAAGCCGGTGCGTCAGGGCGGCCGCCCGCTTGGCGCCCTTCTCCGCGCGGTCGACGTTGGTCGCGACGTCGGCCAGCCGGTCCTGCTGCACGCGCAGCCGGATCATGCTCAGGCCGCTGGTGATGGCCTGCAGCATGTTGTTGAAGTCGTGGGCGATGCCGCCGGTGAGCTGGCCGATCGCCTTCAGCTTCTCGCTCTGCCGCAGCCGCTCCTCGGCCCGCTCGCGCTCCAGCACCTCCCTGCGCAGCGAGGCCATGGCCCGCTGCAGCTCGGACGTGCGCTCGGCGACGCGCGCCTCCAGCTCCTCGCGGCTCCTGGTCAGGACCTCGCGCGCCCGGATCTGCTCGTCGATGTCGGTCGAGGTGCCGATCCACTCGACCGCCTCGCCGTCCCGGCCGTGCACCGGCGTGCTCCGGGTCTGGAACCACCGGTAGTGGCCGGAGGCCGCGTGGAGGATGCGGTAGTCCGCCTGGAGCAGGCCGTTCGCCTCCGCCTGCTCCCAGGCCAGCATCGCGCCCTCGCGGTCGGCCGGATGCAGCGCCTCGAGCCAGCCCAGCCCGAGGCTGGCCCCGGCCTGCTGCCCGGTGTAGTCGATCCACTGCCGGCTGACCCAGGTCCACCTTCCGCCGGCGCCCGAGCGCCAGACCAGCTGCGGCAGGCCCTCGATCAGCGCGCGCTGGCGTGCCTCGCTCTCGCGCAGCCGCGTCTCCGTCCTGCGGCGCTCGGTGACGTCCTGGCCGATCTTGAGGAAGCCGGTCACCGCGCCGGCGGCATCGCGCAGCGCCGTGACCGAGCCCTCGATGAACACGTGCGAGCCGTCCTTGTGGAGATGCCAGCGCACGTCGGGCGAGACGTCGCGGCGGCGGGCCTCCTCCGCCTCCTTTGCGGGCTGCCCGGCCTCGCGGTCCTCGGGCGTGAACAGGATGGCGGCGCGCTGCCCGACCGCCTCCTCCGCCGTCCAGCCGAACACCGCCTGCGCGCCGGGAAGCCAGTCGACGATCCGGTCCTGCGCGTCGGTGACCAGGATCGCGTAGTCGCGCGCCGCCGCCACGGTCAGGCGGAAGCGCTCCCTGCTCTCGCGCAGGTCGCGGACCTGGAGCAGCCGGTCGATCACCGGCCCCAGGATCGCGGCGTAGGTGCGCAGGAACTTCGTGTCGTCCGGACCGAAGCAGCGCGGCCGGACGTCGTCGACCTCCAGCAGGCCGTAGGCCCGCCCGCCCGGCAGGAAGATCGGCACGTTGGCCAGCGCGACCACCCCCGCCTCGCGCATGAAGGCCGGCACGCCGAAGCGCTCCTCCCTGGCGATGTCCTGCGTGATGACGGGCTCGCCCGCCTCGAGCGCGTAGGTCTCGGACGAGCGCTCGTCCAGCGGCACGCGCGCCCGGCCGACGACGTCGGAGTCCCAGCCGACGCCCGCGCGCACCAGGAGGCTCCCCTCCCCATGCCGCACTTCCAGGATCTTGGCGCGCGTCGTGCCGAGCGCCTCGCTGACGAGACGGCACGCCTCGGCCAGGACGTGGTCGAGATTCTCGGAGCGCAGCGCCAGGTCGCCGAAATCGGCAAGGGCCTGCTGGCGTCTCAGAAGCTGTTCGCGGTCGGTCAACCCGGCTCCCTGCTCCTGCCCCGGTCCCGCGCCCATGCGCCGGACGGGCACGCCTGCGGCCACGGCGCGATCCCACGCGGCATCCCGGATCGGCCGCCCGCCGCCCGTGACGCGCAGGCCCGGCCCGCGGGCAGGGCGGCACACGCGAGCCGGGCCGTGGCATGGCGGCGTAGGCCCGGCCCGCTGGCCGTGTGGCGGCCGATACCGGTATCCGGATGCGCGCGGATCATTCGTTACGATGTAGACGTCTCCGCCCGCCCCGGCTGTCAGCTAGGCGACATTCCCGTCATCAGGGAGGCGGGGGGAACAGCATGGCGTAGCGCCGCGTGACCGCGCGGTAGCACTCGCAGGACGCCGCCTCGAGGCTTGCCCGGTCGAGCACCGTCACGCAGCCCTTGGCGTAGCGGATCAGGCCCGCGCGCTGCAGGATGCCGGCCGTGACCGTGATGCTGGGGCGGTGCACGCCGAGCATCACCGCCATGAACTCTTGCGTCAGCAGCATCTCGTCGCCCGGCGTGCGGTCGTGCACCATCAGCAGCCAGCGGGCGAGGCGCTGCTCCAGGTCGTGGCGGCCGTTGCAGGCGGCGGTCTGCATGACCTGCGACAGCTGCGCGTCGTTGTAGCGGAGCAGCATCGCGCGCAGTTCGGCGCTCGCGTCCAGCTCGCCGCGGAACTCCCGGATGTCCATGCACCATGCCGTCCCGGACAGCTGCACGACGGCTTCGACGAACGAGACCGGGTTCCCGGACAGGGCGGACAGGCCGAGCATGCCTTCGAAGCCGATCAGTCCGACCTCAGCCTGCATCCCTTCCTCGAGGACGGCGACCATCGAGACCATGCCCGCCTCCGGGAAGTACACCGCCTCGAGAGCGGCGTCGGGAGGGCAGAGCACGTCGCGCAGCACGAGCGGGACGCGCCTGAACTTCGGCATGAGCTGCGCCAGCGTATCCGGCGGCAGGGCGGCGAGCAGGCGGTTTCGGACAGGAATGGGCCGGGACGGCGGCAACAGGCACCTCGCGCTCGGGAACGGCGGAAGCGGGTGGCTTTGTCACTCGCGGGCAGCGCGGGCACTCACCCAGGTTGTCTTTGCCGATGGGCGGGCGTGTCACACGCCGACGTGATGTACGACCCCACAGGTCGGTCGTCGCAGGAGCCTTGCGCCGCCAGACGAGGGGAACGCAGGACCGCCCCCGGGTGCGCCGTGGCCGGCAATCCCCGCCCGGCACCGGCCGGGAGACGCCAGGGCGGTGCTAGGCCCGCGTCATCGCCCGGCCGCGGCGCATCCGCCACGCCTGCACCTTGAACGCCACCCACGCCACGACGCCCGCGATCAGCACCACGGGCAGCAGCGTCGCGACCAGCCATATCGCCAGCGCCGCGCCGATCACCGCCAGGCCGATCACGGCGACCAGCGCGGCGGCGCCCCCGATGCGCAGGCCCCAGGCGGGCCGGGCTCGCGGCGCCGCGAACCCGCCGTCCAGCGTCATGTCCAGCGTCGGCGTGGCCGGATGCGACCAGGGCGACGTGTGGGCGGGACCTTGCTTGATCATGCCGGGGAAGTTGGTCAGCCCACCCGGGCCAGTCAAGGCTGCCCGACCCGCCGCGGACACCGGGCGTAGCAAGGCGGGCCGACGTCGTCGTCCCGGTCGTGCCTAGCCTGCGGCCGCCCCCGGCTTGCCCTCGTCCGCCGCGCGCCACAGGTACCACGCCGCCGCCGAGCGGTGCGGCGCGAACGCGAGCCCCAGCCGGCCCAGCTCCGCAGGCTTCGGCTGGGCCGCCAGCCCGTGGATGCGCCGCCACCCCTCGCGCACCCCGAAATCGTCCACCGGCAGCACGTCCGGCCGCCCCAGCGTGAAGATCAGCAGCATCTCCACGGTCCAGCGCCCCACGCCGCGCAGCGCGGTCAGCCGCTCCACCAGCGCCTCGTCGGACAGCCGCGCCGCCGCCCGGCGCGTGGGCACCGCCCCGCCCAGCGCCGCCTCCGCGATGCCGCGGATCGCCGCGATCTTGCCGCCCGAGAACCCGCACGCCCGCAGCGCCTCCGGCGCCACGGCCAGCAGCCGCTCCGGCGAGGGGAACGCCTCGCCCGGGTGCAGCGCCAGCATCCGCCCGAGGATCGCCTCCGCCGCGCGCCCGTGCAGCTGCTGGTGGGCGATGGCGCGCACCAGCGCCTCGAACGGCTCGCGCCCGCGCTCCACCACCAGCCGGCACGGCCCGATCCGCCCGACCAGCGCCGCCATCTCCGGGCCGCAGCCGCACAGGTGGCGGCGCGCCGCCCGCAGCCCGCCGCCGCCGGCGGCCGCGGCGCTCACGGCAGCCGCGCCAGCCGCTCCGCCAGCAGGGCGAAGAACCCGTCCGCGTCCAGCCGGTCCAGCAGCACCGCGTTCGCCCGCCCCGTGCGCCCGCGCCGCTCGACCACCGTGCGCCCCCGCGCCACGCCGTCGAGCAGCACCTCCACCCGCGCCGGCACCGCGGAGAACAGCGACGGCGCCGCCAGCCACGCGATCGTGCACGGGTCGTGCAGCGGCACGCCGCCGAGCCGCGGCGAGGCCGGCACCGAGGCCAGGATGTCGCATGCCGCCGCCAGGCACCGTCCCCCGCCCGCGCCCCGCAGCGCCGCGATCCGCGCCGGCGTGACCAGCGCCTGCGCCGTCAGCTCCAGCGGCGCCAGCACCACCTCGCACCCGCTCCCGAGCACGATCGCCAGCGCCTCCGGGTCGCTCCACGCGTTGAATTCCGCCGACGCCGTGACGTTGCCCTCGCCCGCCGCACCCGCCATCAGCACGACCCGCGCCACCTGCGCCGCCAGCCCCGGCTCGCTCGCCAGCGCCAGCGCCAGGTTCGTCGCCGGCGCGATCCCCACCAGCGTCACCGGCCCGGGCGCCTCGCGCAGCATCCGGCGCAGCGCGTCCACCGCCGCCTCCGCGGACGCCGGCGGGCCCTCGGGCAGCGCCACGCCGCCCAGCCCCGCCTCGCCGTGCACGCGCGGCTCGGACACGAACCGCCCCCGCAAAGGCCGGTCCGCCCCCGGGTGCACCGCGACCCCGCACCCCGCCAACCCCAGCACGGCGCAGGCGTTGCGCACCGTGTCGCGCAAGGCGACGTTGCCGCCCGACACCGTCACCGCCTGCAGCCCCAGTTCCGGTGATGCCGCGCACAGCAGCAGCGCGACCGCGTCGTCGGTGCCCGGGTCGCAGTCCACGATCAGCGCCATCCGCCCCGCCCGCTACCCGGTGCGCGGGAGGTGGCAGTCCGCCGGCAGCACGCCCTCGTAGCGCGTCCAGATCTGCGTCTGCCCGAACAGCGGCAGCCCGATGTAGCCGCGCAGGTGCAGCAGCGTGTCGCGACCCAGCCACAGCTCGGCGTCGTACACCTTGCCGTTGTTCGGGTTGATGATGTCGCCCTTCCAGAGGTTGGCGTCGGCGGCGCGGAAGTCACGGATGATCGTCTCGCGGCACTCCGGCTGCCCGTGCAGGTCGAGCGGCTCGCCACGCGCCGGCCAGTCGGTCATGCCGACGATGCGCCCGCACAGCTTCTCGCCGCACGGCTCGATGTCGATCACGGTGGACCGGTCCTTGGTCAGCCAGCGCCCGGACACCGACGGCGCCGCCTGCGCCAGAACGGGACGCGCCGCCGCCAGCGACACCGCCAGCACCGCCGCCAGCCTCAGGGCCGCCAACACGTTGCCACCCACGCTGCCCTCCTCGCCCGGCCGGGCGCAGTATCCCCGCGCGACCGGCTTTGTCCAGCGCGGCGGAAGGAAGCAGGGCCGGGCTCTGCCCGGACCCGCCAAAGGCCGGGGGCCTTTGGAAACCGCGACTTCAGGCCGGCACGCCCCCGGCGTCAGGCGGCCCGCAGCAGCGGGTCCAGGCCGCCCGCGCGCTCCAGCGCCACCAGGTCGTCGCACCCGCCGATCCCGCGCCCGTCGATGAAGATCTGCGGCACCGTCGTGTGCCCGCCCGAGCGCCGCACCGACTCCGCGCGCTCCGGCGTGCCGTGCTGCGCCTTGATCTCCGTGACCTCGACGCCCTTGGCGCGCAGCAGCTGCAGCGCGCGCGCGCAGTACGGGCACCACGCCTGCGTGTAGACCTCGACCTTGACCATGCTCACTCCTCGAACTCGTCCCACGCGCCGGGCTTGTCCGCCCCGCGCCGCGCCGCTCCATCTGGCACCGAACCCTCCTCTTCTCCACCCCGGTCGTCGCGCCGTGGCCGCCCCTCGCCCGCGCGCGCCGCCGCCAGCACGTCCACCGACGCCGCGCCGCCCGCCAGCAGCGCCGCCGCGCACGCCCCCGCCGTCGCCCCGGTCGTCAGCACGTCGTCGACCAGCACGACCCTGCGCCCGGCCAGCATGGCCCGCCGCCGCGGCCGCACCACGAACGCGCCCTGCGCCGCGTCGCGCCGCTCCTCCGCGCTCCGCCCGCGCATCGACGTGGCGGGCCCCGCGCGCTCCAGCACGTCGTGCCCGACCTCGCGCCCGCCGATCCGCCCGAGCCGGGCCGCCAGCAGCCCCGCCTGGTTGAAGCGACGCCGCAGCAGCCGCCAGCGGTGCAGGGGCACCGGCACCAGCAGGTCCGCGTCGCGCAGCAGCGCCTCGCCCGCGCGCGCCATGTGCGCGGCCAGCAGCCGCGCCAGGTCGCCGCGGTCGCCGTACTTCAGCCCCAGGATCAGACCCGCCGAGCGCCGGTCGTAGCGCAGCGCCGCCCGCGCCCGACCCCACGGCGGCGGCGCCTCGCGGCAGTCCTCGCACCGGCGCAGCGCGCCCCCCATCGCCTCGCTGGCGAACGCCCGCCCGCAGCCCCCGCAGCAGGGCTCGCGCAGGAACACGAGCGCACCCCAGCACGTCGCGCAGAAGCTTCCCGCGCGGTCCACCGGCCGGTCGCACGCCGGGCAATGCGGCGGCAGCAGCAGGTCGAGCGCCGCGCCCGCCCCGCGCGCCAGCCCGTGTCGCAGTCCCGCCCCGCCGGATCGTGCAGCCACCTCGCCCTCCCCCTGTCGCGCCCGGCAGACGTTCGCGGCCCCGCGGCGGACCTGTGACGATGCGCGCCCAGGTTGCAGGTATGGATGCGGCAGCCTTGCATGTCACCTTGCCGGGCGCACATCCTGCGCCATGAGCGACGCCCGCATCTTCGACCGCGTCGCCGTGCGCAGGCACCGCGACCGCGCCGCCGCCGACCTGGGCACGGCGCCGGACGTGCTGCGCGAGGTTGCCGACCGCCTGCTCGACCGCCTCGACGACACCACGCGCCGCTTCACCGCCGCGCTCGACCTCGGCGGGCGCGGCGTCGTGGCGCCCATGCTGCGCGCGCGCGGCATCGGCGTGGTGAGCTGCGACCTGTCGCCGCGCATGGCCGCGCTGAACGGCGGCTCGGCTGTCGCCGCCGACGAGGAGATGCTGCCCTTCGCGCCGGGAAGCTTCGACCTCGTCGTGGCCAACCTGTCGCTGCACTGGGTCAACGACCTGCCCGGCTGCCTCGTGCAGCTGCGCCGCGCGCTGCGCCCGGACGGCCTGTTCCTGGCCAGCGTGCCCGCGCTCGGCACGCTCGACACCCTGCGCAGCGCGCTCACCGAGGCCGAGCTGGCGCTGTGCGGCGGCGCCTCGCCCCGTGTCTCGCCCTTCGCCGAGCTGCGCGACTGCGCGGCCCTGCTGCAGCGCGCCGGCTTCGCCATGCCCGTCGCCGATGCCGATGACCTGACCCTGCTCTACGCCGACCCGCTGGCCCTGCTGCGCGAGCTGCGTGCCGCCGGCGAGTCCAATGCCGTGCTGCTGCGCGACCGGCGCACCCCGCCGCGCGTGCTGTTCCCCGCAGCCCTTGCCACGATGCCGCAGCGCGATGGCCGGCTCGCGGCGCGCCTGCGCCTGGCCATGCTGACCGGCTGGGCCCCCGGCCCGGACCAGCGCCCGGCCGCCGCACGCGGCAGCGGCCGCGTCAGCCTCGCCGACGTCTTCGGCCACCCCGACCCCGCGCCATGAGCCGCGCCGTCCCCCGTGCCGCGCCACCTGCACTGGCCCGGGCCGCGTGGACACGCTACGCGGATCATCCCCGGACCGCGCCGTCCGCACCGCCGCGAAGGACGACACCCTGTCCCACCCGATGCTCCGCCTTGCCGTCCTGGCCGGCGCCGCCCTGCTCTGCGGCTGCGCGGCGCGACCGTCGCCCGCCCCTGCCACGGCCGCTTCCGCAGCCGACGCCGGGCTCGCTCCCCCAGACGACGCGACGCAGCCGCCCCCCCGCACGGACGACGCCACGATGCTTCCCCGACCGTACTAAGCCGCTCCGCCCGACGGGCTGGCTGGCCCGGCGACGCGAAGCGGGCCATCATACAATCGTATGACACGTCCCCGCGTCCCTGCCGTTGCCGCCTTGTCCGGCCTTTGCCGCCGCTGGCTGCCCCCCGTTGCCCTGATGATCCTGGCCTTCCCCGGCGCATTCGGGGTGGTGGCGCCCGGCACCGTCTGGCCGGAGGCGGGTCGTTCCGCGTTCCGCCGCCCGCTCGACGCGCCGTTCACCGTCGAGAACCCCTACACCCGCGCGAAGTCCGAGCTGGGCCGGATGCTGTTCTTCGACCCGGCGCTGTCCGGACCCGGCACCAAGTCGTGCGCCAGCTGCCACAACCCGGCCCTGTCCTACGGCGACGGGCTCGCAGTCGAGGTCGGCGTGGGCGCGCGCACCACCGGCGCCCGCTCGCCCACCCTGCTCGACGTCGCCTGGATCGAGGTGGCCGGCTGGGACGGGCACTTCGCCAGCATCGACGACGTGACCCTGGGCGCGATGGCCAACCCCAACATCATGGGCGCCGACGTGGACGCCGTGCTGGCCCGGCTCGCCGCCACGCCCGGATACCGCACGGCCTTCGCCGAGGCGTTTCCAGGGCGCGCGATCGACCGCGCGACCCTGCGCGACGCGATTGCCGTCTACGTCCGCACCATCGTGTCCGGCCCCGCCCCGTTCGACCGCTGGGTGGACAACGACGAGTCCGCGATCAGCGACTCCGCCAAGCGCGGCTTCGCCCTGTTCGACGGCCGTGCCGGCTGTTCCGGCTGCCACGGCGGCTGGTCGTTCACCGACGGCTCGTTCCACGACATCGGCGTGGCCGGCGACGACGTGCCCGGCCGCGGCGCGCTGTTCCCCACCTCCGTGAAGCTGCAGCACGCCTTCAAGGTGCCGACCCTGCGCGACGTCGCCCGCCGCGGGCCCTACATGCACGACGGCTCCTACCCCGACCTCGGCGCCGTGCTCGACCTCTACGACCGCGGCGGCACCGACCGCCCGAGCCTGTCCGAGCAGATCCACCCGCTGAACCTCGCCCCGGGCGAGCGCGACGACCTCCTCGCGTTCCTCGACACGCTGACCTCGGACCCCGCCCCGGTCGCCGTGCCCGTGGTGCCGCGCCCCTAACGGTTGTTGTGAACCTGCGCGCCAAGAAAGGTCAGGAAGTCTTCTTTTTCTGGAGAAAAAGAAGCAAAAAGACTTTCTCCGACTGGCACCTTGCCGCCCGGCGGGCCTGTGTCCCCATGTGCAAAGTTCTTTGGTTCTTTCTTTCAAGAAAGAACTGCTTGCCTTGCCTGCCGCACGTCATGCGGAACAGTCGCGGGTCCCTGACACCCTCCAGCGGCCGCAGGACCCCGCCGTCCCCTCGCAACCTTCCGTGGAAGGCGGCACGCGCCCCGCGCGCGTGCTATGGCGTCGCCCTGGCCAGGGCGGCCCGGAAGGAACCGAGGTGGACGTCGACGACCCGGAACCGCGCGACGCGCCGCAGGACGGCTTCGATCCCGCCGAGGCGCTGCACCGCCGCCTAAGCGAGGCGTCGCCCGAGCAGCGCCTCGTCCATATCCTGCGCCTCATCGAGGAGGCCGCCGACGCCTGCCTCCGCCTGCCGGAGCTGCAGGGCGCGCGCCTGACCCTGCCCAGCCTGCGCCTGGACGCCGACACGCTGCGCCCCCACGTCGAGCGCGCCGGCGCGGCCCCTGCCTGGTGGCACGCCGAGTCCGGGGCCGCCCGCCTGCACGGCGCCGTGCTGCGCGGCGCCACGCTGCAGGAGGCCGTGCTCGACGGCGTGGACCTGACCCGCGCCGACCTCAGCGACTCCGCCCTGCGCTCGGCCTCGCTCAAGGCCGCGTGCCTGGAGGGTGCCAATCTCGCGCGCGCCGACCTCACCGGCGCCGACCTGACCGGCGTGCGCGCCAGCGAGGCCGACCTGCGCGACGCTCTGCTGGAGGACGCCCGCTTCACCCGCGCGGTGTTGCGCTTCGCCCGCCTCGGCGGCGCGCTGCTGGAGCACGCGGACTTCACCGACGCCGACCTGTGGGGCGCGAAGCTGGAGGGCGCCGAGATGCCCTACGCCACGCTGCGCCGCGCGGTGGCGCAGGAGGCGTCTCTCGTCGGCGCCGACCTGTCCGGTGCCAGCCTAGAGGAGGCCGACCTGCGCAAGGCCGACCTGTCCCGCGCCAGCCTCCGCGGCGCCGACCTGCGCGGCGCCCTGCTGGCCGGCGCGAAGCTTGACGGCGCCGACCTTAGCGACGCCAGCCTGCCGCGCGCCAACCTCTCGACCTGCGACCTGCGCCACGTGCGCCTCGCCGGCGCCTGGCTGGAGAGCACGCGCATGCGCGTCGACCAGCTCGGCGGCGCCCTCGGCGAGGAGGTCGCCGGCGACTTCGACGCCGCCCGCCAGGGCTACCTCAACCTCGAGAAGAACTTTCGCGACCTCGGCGTCCCGGACTCGGCGAGCTGGGCGTACCGGCGCGCCCGGCGCATGGGCAAGCGCCACACCCGCGCCCTGGCCCGCGCCGCGCTGCGCGAGCGCCGCTGGCGCGACGCCGCGCTGAACCTGGCGCTCACCGCGAGCGACAGCTTCGCCGAGTGGCTGTGCGACTACGGCGAGAGCCTGCCGCGCGTGCTGCGCGCCTTCGTGACGATCCTGCTGTGCTTCGCGGCGTACTACGCGGCGAGCGGCAGCCTGCTGCACGAGGTCGCCGGCCCGAACGGCCCGGTGATGCGCCCAAGCCACGCGCTCGAGGACATCCTGAGCTTCTCGTTCCTGGAGATGTGCACCTCCTCGACCCCCGACATCGGCCTGCACCCCGCGAGCCGCCTGGTCTTCTTCGTCGGCAGCCTGCAGTACATCGTGGGTGTCGTGCTGATCGGCCTGTTCGGCTATGTGCTGGGCAACCGCATCAGACGATAGGGAAGCGACCATGAGCGACCAGACCCAGAGCCCCGCCTCCGCCGGCGGCCGCAGGCCCGTGCTGCTGCTCAGCCGACGCGTCCCCCCCGCCACCGAGGCCCGCGCGCGCCGCGACTACGACGTGCGCCTCAACGAGACCGACGAGCCCTACGACGCCGCCGAGCTGCTCCGCCGCGCCGAGGGGGCCGACGCCGTCATCGTCACCCCCGCCGACAAGGTGAGCGCCGAGACCATCGGCCGCCTGCCCGACAGCGTGCGCGCGTTCGCGACCTTCAGCGTCGGCTACGACCACGTCGACGCCGCCGCCCTGCGCGCCCGCGGCACCCCCTTCGTCAACACCCCCGACGTGCTGTCCCAGGCCACCGCCGAGCTGGCCGTGCTGCTGATCCTGGCCGCCTGCCGACGCGCTGGCGAGGGCGAGCGCCTGGTGCGCTCCGGCGGCTGGAAGGGCTGGGCGCCCACCATGATGATGAGCGCGCAGGTGTCCGGGGCGAAGCTCGGCATCATGGGCATGGGCCGCATCGGCCGCGAGGTCGCCCGCATGGCCCGCGGCTTCGAGATGCAGATCCACTACCGCGACCTGCAGAAGCTGCCCGAGTCCCTGGTCGGCGACGCCGTGTTCCACGACAACGACGACAGCTTCCTTGCCGAGTGCGAGATCCTCTCGCTCAATGCCCCGGGCGGCGCCGGCACCGCGAGCTGGCTCGACGCGGCCAAGATCGAGAAGCTCCCGCAAGGTGCCGTCGTGGTGAACACCGCCCGCGGCACCCTGGTCGACGACGCCGCCCTGATCGCGGCCCTGAAGTCCGGCCGCGTCGCCGCCGCCGGCCTCGACGTGTTCGCCGGCGAGCCGAACCTCAACCCCGGCTACCTGGAGCTGGAGAACGCGGTCCTGCTGCCCCACCTCGGCAGCAACCCGCTCAAGACCCGCGAGGCCATGGGCACGCTCGTGCTCGACGGGCTCGACGCGATCTTCGCGGGGCGGGAGCCTGCGAACCTTGTGAAGTAGGAAAGCAAGGCCGGGCTCTGCCCGGACCCGCCAGGGGCGAGCCGCCCCTGGACCGGCGTCCTCGGCGCCCCCGTGGCCGACGTTCTCAAGGCGTCGGCGGGGCCGGAAACCGTCATGTCTTGCAGCGACGGCGTCAGGTCACGGCGGCCAGGTCCACGCCGGTGACGCCGAGCAGCGTCAGCACCGTGTGGTCCGCGAACCGCAGCATGGTACCGCCCGGCGCGCCGGAGACCGTGGGCACGGTGTCGTAGCCCTGCGCGAGAACATGGTCCCTGCCCGGCCGGAAGCCGTAGACGACGACCTCGCCGCCCGACTGCCCGTTCACGACGCCGATTCGCTCCTCGCCGGCCCCGCCGAACAGGGCGAGGTTGCCGCTTCCGGCCTGCACGTAGCCGCCGCCCGCGCCACCGACGAGGACGTCCTCCCCCGCGCCCGCGAACAGGGTGGTCAGTCCGGCGCCGCCGTTGATCGTGGTGGCGCCGCTGCCGGCGACCACCGTCGTCCGCCCGGACCCCGCGACCAGCAGATCGGCGCCGGTGCCTCCGAACATCGTGTCGCTGCCGCTGGACGCGGCACCGCTGAGCGTCTCGTTGCCCGCCGAGGCCGCCATCAGGAGGCCGAAACGGCCGGTGCCGACAAGCAGGTCGCCGTCGCCGCCGCCGCCGATGGTCGTCGGACCGGTCGGCGTGCCGAGGATGGTGCCGGCCGGCGTCAGCAGGAAGTAGGGATTGCCAGGGGACAGCGGCTCGTAGCCGTCCAGCACCGGCCCGGCCACCAGGACGTTGCCGCCGGCCGTGCCGCCGTAGACCTCGGCCTGCTCGTTGCCGCCAAACACCGTCACGCGCCCCGTGCCGCCGGACACCAGCAGGGTGCCGAACAGGAATCCGCCCGCGCCCACGCCCCGCGCGCCCGGAAGCTGCACCGGGCTTGTCGTCCCCAGCACGGTGGCGTGGCCGCTGCCGTTGCGCAGCACCAGGCTGCCCGCCCCGCCCTGGAGCGTGAGGTCCTGGTCCGACCCGATCACCGTGCCCATGAAGCCGTCGCCTGCCTCGAGCGGCGCCAGTGTCACGCCGGGATCGACCAGCAGGGTGCCGTACGACACCGACAGCGGCCCGGTGCCGCCCGCGCCCTGCCGCGCCAGCTCCACCCCGCCCGCCGCACCGGTGTAGGGCACCTCGAAGGGCACGAGCGGCTCGCCGCCCGACGTGATGGTCGTGCCGCCGGACCACGCGTTGCCCGCGCCCGTCAGCACCAGCCGGTCCGGCGCCCGGCTCGGCGACGAGAGCACCAGCGCGCCGGCCCCGGTGATCGCGCCGGACAGCGTGCCGGCCCCGGCGATCGTCGCCGTCGCTGTGCCGTCCGCGGCGGTCGCGGGCGCCACGACGATCGGATTGGCGACCACGCCCAGCGTTCCCGCCAGGGTGGCGTCGGCACCCAGCGCAAGCGTACCCCCGCCCAGCGTCGCGCCCGCGTCGAGACGCAGCACCGCGCCGAGGCTGTTGTAAGGGCTGCTCGGCGCCTCGACCGTGCCGGACGCGAACAGCAGCGCGGCCGTTGGCGCCAGCTCGACCGCACCGATGGTCGAGAGCGAGAAGGTGCCGACCGAGTGGCTGCCGGCGAGGGTCAGCGTGGACAGATACGGGTCGGCCACGGACAGGCTGGCCGCCGCTCCGCTGCCGGTGACCGTGAAGTCGTACTGCGCGCGGTCGAACACCGCGTCGTCCGCCGCGGTCGGCACGCCGTCGCTCCAGTTCGACGCCGTGTTCCAGTCGCCCGAGCCGGAGATCCAGTGCGTGACCGTCATCCGCGCCTCCGCCGAACGATCGCGCGTGCAGGCTGCCGGGCCGCCGCCGCGCCGCGCATCGTCGCGCGATCCTGCCCGCGCCACGCCGCGAATGCCACCCAGGGTTGAGACGAGCCAGGCGGCCGGCCAGCCTGGCACCGGATACTCAGCCCGCGATCGCGCCGCTCCGGCTCAGTCGCGCACGTCCTCGGCCGGCACGGCGTCTGCCCCGTCCTCCTCCCGCCCTTCCACCAGCCGCATCAGCGTCTCCAGCCGGTCCGCCTCCTCGAACGGCTTGTCCGGCCGCAGCCGCGCCACGCGCGGGAAGCGCAGCGCGACCCCCGACTTGTGCCGGCTCGACAACTGCGCCGCGTCGAACGCGATCTCCAGCACCAGGCCGCGCGCCACCTCGCGCACCGGCCCGAACCGCCCCACCGTGTTGTTGCGGATCCAGCGGTCCATCTTCGCGAGCTCCGCGTCCGTGAACCCCGAGTACGCCTTGCCCACCGGCACCAGCTCGTCCACGCCGCCCGCGCCCTCGCGCCACAGCCCGAACGTGTAGTCCGAGTAGAAGCTCGACCGCTTGCCGTGCCCGCGCTGCGCGTACATCACCACCGCGTCGATCGTCAGCGGGTCGCGCTTCCACTTCCACCACTGCCCCTTGGGCCGCCCCGGCACATAGGCGCTGTCGCCGCGCTTGAGCATCAGCCCCTCGATCGAGGCCGCGCGTGCCCCGTCGCGCCTCTCCCCCAACTCCGCCACGCTCCCGAACGGGATCAGCTCCGAAAGGTCCATGCGCGCCGGATGCTCCCGCGCGAACCACGCCTCCAGCCGCGCCCTGCGCGCGTCGAACGGCAGCGGCCGCAGGTCCTCCTCCCCCTCGAACAGCAGGTCGTACAGCCGCACGAACACGGGAAACTCCCGCAGCATCTTGGCGCCCACGACCTTTCGCCCGAGCCGCTGCTGCAGGTCCGCGAACGGCGCCACCACCCCGTCGCGCACCACCAGCAGCTCGCCGTCCAGCACGCCGCGGAAGGCCATCGCCTCGACGATCTCCGGGAACGCCGCCGACACGTCCTCCGCGCCGCGCGAGTACACCCGCCGCCCGCCCCCCGTGGACACCAGCTGCACCCGGATACCGTCCCACTTCCACTCCGCCCGGAACGCCTGCGCGTCCAGCGCCGCCAGGTCCGGCGCCTCCAGCGGCTGCGCCAGCATCGGCGGACGGAACACCGGCGCGTCCATCGGGTCGGGCCGTGGCCCCCGCCCCTCGCACCAGGCGAACAGCGCGTCGTACGGCGGCGTCAGCCCGTGCCACACCTCCTCGATCTCGTCCGCCGCGATCGCCACCCCGTGCCCCGACGCCAGCTCCGCCAGCGCGATCTTCGCGAGCCTGGCCGACGCGCCCACCCGCAGCGACCCCGTGATCAGCTTCAGCACCGCGTAGCGCACCGAGCTGTCCGACGCGTCGAGCCACCCCGCCACGATGGCGCCCAGCTCCGCCTTCTCCCCGGACGCCAGCGTCAGCACCACCTCGGCCAGCAACGGCGGCGACGCGTTGGTCGGCCGCTCCGGCCACACCAGCGACACCGTCTCCGCCAGGTCGCCCACGAAGTCGTGGCTCCACGCGAACAGCACCGGGTCGACCCGGCTCTCCGCCAGCGCCCGGATCAGCGCCGGCTTGGCCGCCCGGAACGCCAGCTCGCCGGCCATCGCGGCCAGCGCGTAGCCGCGGTCCGGGTCCGCTTCCGCCTCGAAGAAGCGCCGCAGCAGCGCCACCTTCGCCAGCCGGCCGGGCGAGAGCTGCAGGCGGTCCAGGAGCTCGGCGAACGCGATCACCGCAGGCGGGCCAAGGCAAGGCCAGGGCTCTGCCCTGGACCCGCCAGGGCGAGCCGCCCTGGACCGGCCTTACTTAAGTATAGGTTTCCAAAGGCGAGCCTTTGGCGGAGTCCAGAGGCAGAGCCTCTGGCCTTGCTTGCTTCGCTCAAGCCGCCACCTCCACGTCCTCGTCGCCGTATCCGATCATCCGCAGCGCCCGCCCGCGTATGCCGCGCAGCCCCGCCGCGTGGATCAGCGCCTCCTCGCTGCCGTGCGTGACCCAGACCTCCGGCGCCCCCACCTCGTCCAGCGTGGCGTTCAGCTCGTCCCAGTCCGAGTGGTCCGAGATCACCAGCGGCAGCTCGATCCCGCGCGCCCTCGCGCGCTGGCGCACCCGCATCCACCCCGACGCCAGCCCCACCACCGGCTCGGCCAGCCTGCGCGCCCAGCGGTCCGCGATCGCCCCGGGCGGCGCCAGCACGATGGCGCCGACCAGCTCCGCCTTCGCCGCCACCGTCGCCGGCCGCAGGTCGCCGAGCGGGACGCCGAGCCGCTCGTAGAGCGCGCACACCGGGATCAGCGCGCCGTGGAGGTAGATCGGCCGGTCCCACCCCGCCTCGCGGAGCAGCGCGATCAGCCGCTGGCATTTTCCGAGTGCGTAGCAGCCCACGACGTGCGTGCGCTCCGGGAACAGCGCCACGCTGTCGACCAGGCGCCTGACCTCGCCCGCGGGCGGCGGGTGGCGGAACACCGGCAGCCCGAAGGTGGCCTCGGTGACGAAGACGTCGCACTCGATGGGCTCGAACGGGGCGCAGGTGGGGTCGCGCACGCGCTTGTAGTCGCCGCTGACGACGGCGCGGCTGCCGCGCCACTGCATCGCGACCTGGGCGCTGCCGAGCACGTGGCCGGCGGGCTGCATCCACACGTCGACGCCGTTGATGGTGACGTGCTCGCCGGGGCGCAGCGCCTGCTGCACGACGCCGGCGCGGCCCTCGCCCATGCGCACGTCCATGATCGCGAGCGACTCCGCGGTGGCCAGCACGGCCTGGTGGCCGGGACGCGCATGATCGGCGTGGGCGTGGGTGATGACGGCGCGGTCGACGGGGTTGACCGGGTCGATGTGGAACCCCCCCGGCTCGCAGAACAGGCCGTCCGGCTGGGGGAAGAGCCAGGTGTCGGGATGCGGTGGCATCAGCGGAGTGTGCGGCCACAAACGCCCGCGGCCAAGACGCCGGAGAAACCTTCAATGCGCCGGTCCAGGGGCGGCTCGCCCCTGGCGGGTCCGGGCAGAGCCCGGCCTTGCTTCCTAGTCCGCCGCCTGGAGCTCCCTGACCGCGACCGCGTCCGCCATGTACCCCCGCGTCATCGGCACGACGCCCTCGCGCCGCGCGAGCTGGACCTGGAAAACCATGTGCCCGTGGTGGCGGAACGTCAGCTCGCAGGCGGAGAGGTAGAACTCGAACATGCGGCAGAACCGCTCGTCGTAGAGCGCCGCCACCTTCGCCCGGTGCGCCGCGAACCTCGTGCGCCAGTGCCGCAGCGTCTCGGCGTAGTGGAGCCGCAGGATCTCGCAGTCCGTGGCGTAGAGCCCGCTGCGCTCGACCGCGCCGAACACCTCCGAGAGCGCCGGGGAATACCCGCCGGGGAAGATGTACTTCGCGAGCCAGGCGTTGGTGCCGCCCGGCCCGTCGCTGCGCCCGATCGCGTGCACCAGCGCGACGCCGTCGTCGGCGAGGCAGCGCCGGACCACCTCGAAGAACGTCGCGTGGTGGCCCACGCCGACGTGCTCGAACATGCCCACCGAGACGACCCGGTCGAAGACGCGATCGACGCCGCGGTAGTCCGCCAGCTCGAACTGAACCTGCCCCGCGAGCCCCGCCGCCGCCGCCCGCGCCCGCGCCACGCCGAGCTGCTCCTCGGAAAGCGTGATCCCCGTCACGCGCACCCCGTGCTCCCGCGCAAGCGTGATCGCCATGCCCCCCCAGCCGCAGCCGATGTCGAGCACCTCCATCCCCGGCCTGAGCAGCAGCTTCTTCGCGATGTGCCGCTTCTTCGCGCGCTGCGCCTCCTCCAGCGTCTCGCCGCCGCGCTCGAAATACGCGCACGAGTACTGCCGGTCCTCGTCCAGGAACAGCGAGTACAGCGCCCCGTTCAGGTCGTAGTGGTGCGCCACGTTGCGCCGCGAGCGCCCGGCGGGGTTGAACTGCGCCACCCGCCGCCCGAGCCCGCGCGCCCGCTCGACCAGCGCGCCCATCGGGTGCGAGGCGTCCTCCATGTTGAGGAACAGCAGCGCGAGGACCTCTTGGATGCCGCAGCCCTCCGGCGCCAGCGAGCCGTCCATGTAGCACTCGCCGAACGCCAGCCCCGGGTTCAGCGCGAGCCCGCGCACCGCGGCGGCGCTGCGCAGCGCGAAGCCCGCCTCCGGCCCCGGCTCGCTGCCGTACACGCGCACGCCGCCGTCCGGGTAGCGCACGGCGAGCCGCCCCCGCCTGACCAGCCTCGAGAGGATCGCGTCCAGCAGCTTGCGCATCGCAGCCTCCGTCCTGTCCCCGCGGTATGCGGATAAACGTGGACGTTTGGTAATCACTGTCGGGAGAGCGCCCGCCGCCGCCAAGCCGCTTGGCGGCGCGCCCCGGCTGGCCTATCTCCGGCGCATGACCGGAACATTGCCGGAACCCTTCGCCGCCTGGTTCGCCGGGCGCGGCTGGGCCCCGCGCGCGCACCAGCTCGCCATGCTCGACGCCGCCGCCGACGGCGAGAGCGCCCTGCTGATCGCGCCGACCGGCGGCGGCAAGACGCTGGCCGGCTTCCTGCCCAGCCTCGTCGCGCTGGCGTCCGACGCCGGCCACGGCCTGCACACCCTCTACGTCTCGCCGCTCAAGGCGCTGGCGACCGACATCGCCCGCAACCTCCTCGCCCCCGTCGCCGAGATGGCCCTCTCGATCACCGTCGAGACCCGCACCGGCGACACCCCCGCCGACCGCCGCAAGCGCCAGCGCGAGAACCCCCCCGACATCCTGCTCAC
>JBPBQX010000265.1:0-28696 GCA_050955025.1 Janthinobacterium lividum | reverse complement strand
GCGGAGCCTCTGGCCCTGTCCGCCTGCTCCCGTGCTACACGCCGGCCATGCGCATCCTGTTCCTGACCGCAACCCGCATCGGCGACGCGGTGCTCTCGACCGGTCTGCTGGACCATCTGATCCGGACGTATCCCGAGGCGCGGATCACGGTGGCCTGCGGGCCGGTGGCGGCGGGGCTGTTCGACCGGATGCCGCAGCGCGAGGCGACGCTCGTGGTGGAGAAGCGCCGGCACGACACGCACTGGGTGGCGCTGTGGGCGCGCACGGCGACGACGTGGTGGGACCTGGTGGTGGACCTGCGGGGCTCGGCGCTGTCGTTCCTGCTGCCGGCGCGCAGGCGGCGGGTGATGCGGGGAGGGCGGCGGCCCGGGCACCGGCTCGGGCATCTGGCGGGTGTGCTGGGGCTCGACCCGCCGCCGATGCCGGTGGCGTGGACGGGGGAGGCGGACCGGGCGGCGGCGGCGGCGCTGCTGCCGGGGGAGGGGTGGATCGGGCTGGGGCCGACGGCGAACTGGGCGGGCAAGGTGTGGCCGGCGGACCGGTTCGCGGCGGTGGCGCGGGCGCTGCTGGCGGGCTGCCCCGGGACAAGGGTGGTGGTGTTCGCGGGCCCGGGGGACGAGGAGCGGGCGATGGCGGCGCCGCTGCTAGCCGTGCTGCCGGGAGCGGTGGACCTGGTGGGGCGGCTGACGCTGCCGGGGGCGGCAGCGTGCCTCGCGCGCTGCGCCGTGTTCGTGGGCAACGACTCGGGGCTGATGCATCTGGCGGCGGCGGCGGGGGCGCCGACGCTGGGGCTGTTCGGGCCGACGCCGGCGTCGGAGTACGCGCCGTCCGGGCGCTGCGCTGCGGCGGTGGCGGCCGAGGGACCGGCGGGCGGGGCGGCGATCGGGGCGCTCACGGTCGAGGCGGTGGTGCGGGCGGCGGAGGCGCTGCTGGCGCGGGCTTCCGTCCCGGCATGAGCGGGGGGGACGCAGCCGTGAGGGTGGCGCAGGTCATGGCGGGGGCGCGGGAGGGCGGGGCGGAGCTGTTCTTCGAGCGGCTGTCGGTGGCGCTGCACCGGGGGGGCGACAGCGTGCTGCCGGTGGTCCGGCGGGATGCGGGGCGGGCGGGGCGGCTGCGGGCGGCGGGGCTGGCGCCGGTCGAGCTGGGGTTCGGCGGCGCGCTGGACCTGTTGACGCGGCCGAGGCTGCGGAGGGTGCTGCGCCGGTTCGCGCCGCGGGTGGCGGTGGCGTGGATGGGGCGGGCGGCGCGGTTCGCACCGGCGGGCGACTGGGTGCTGGCCGGGAGGCTGGGGGGGTACTACGACCTGTCGCGGTTCCGGCGCTGCGACCATCTGGTGGCGAACACGCGCGGGCTGGCGCAGTGGATCGCGCTCCAGGGCTGGCCCGAAGCGCGGGTGCGGCACCTGCCGAACTTCGCGCCGGATCTGGCGGGGGCCGCGGCCTGGCCGAGGGGGCGCGACGGCGCAGGGCGCGTGCCGGTTCCGGAGGGCGTGCCGCTGGTGGTGGCGCTCGGGCGGCTGCACCGCAACAAGGGGTTCGACGTTCTGGTCAGGGCGATGCGGTGGCTGCCGGGGGTGCATGTGGTGATCGCGGGCGAGGGGCCGGAACGCGTCGCGCTGGAACGGCTGGCGCGCGGCGAGGGCGTGGCGGAGCGGCTGCACCTGCCGGGATGGACGCAGGACGGCGCCGGGTTGCTGGCGGCGTGCGACGTGCTCGTGTGCCCGTCGCGGCAGGAGCCGCTGGGCAACGTGGTGCTGGAAGGGTTCTCCGCCGGGCGGGCGGTGGTGGCGGCGGCGGCGGCGGGGCCGGCGGAGCTGATCGAGGACGGCTGCACCGGGATGCTGGTGGCGGTGGAGGACGAGGTGGCGCTGGGCGCCGCGATCGGGGCGGTGCTGGGAGACCGGGCGCTGGCGTCGCGGCTGGTAGCGGCAGGGCGGGCGGAGTTCGAGCGGGCGCACGCGGAGGCGCCGGTGCTGGCGCAGTGGCGGGCGTTCCTCGGCGGCGTGGAGCGGCGCTGATGTGTGGCATCGCGGGGCTGGCGCTGTCGGGCGGAGCGAAGCCGCCGGATCCGGGGGTGGTGGCGGCGCTGGCGCGGGCGCTGGCGCATCGCGGGCCGGACGGGGCGGGGCACAGCGTGGTCGGGCGCGTGGCGATCGTGCACACGCGGCTTGCGATCGTGGACCTCGACGGCGGCGATCAGCCGATCTTCGCGGGCTCGGCGTCGCTGGTGGCCAACGGCGAGATCTACAACGACCGCGAGCTGCGGGCCGCGATGCCGGGGGTGGCGTTCGCCACCGGCAGCGACTGCGAGCCGCCGCTGCACCTGTGGCTGCGCGACGGGGCGTCGTCGTATGCGGACGCGCTGCAGGGGATGTATGCGATCGCGATCCACGAGCGGGGCGGGCGCAGCCTGACGCTGTCGCGCGATCCGTTCGGGATCAAGCCGCTCTACACCGCGGCGGTGGACGGCGGACTGGCGTTCGCCTCCGAGCCGCAGGCGCTGCTGGCGGCGGGACTGGTCCGGCGCGAGGTCAGGCCGGCGGCGCGCGACGAGCTGCTGCAGCTGCAGTTCACCACGGGCGAGGAGACGATCTTCCCCGGGATCAGGCGGGTGCTGCCGGGCGAGACGCTGCGCGTCTCGGACGGGCACGTGATGGAGCGCTCGCGGCGCCAGGCGCTGCCGCCGGGCGGGCCGGAGGAGATCGCCGAGGATGCGGCGCTCGCGCGGCTGGACGCCGCGCTGATGGCGAGCGTGGAGCGCCACCAGCGCGCGGACGTGCCCTACGGGCTGTTCCTGTCGGGCGGCGTGGACAGCGCGGCGATCCTGGCGTGCATGGCGCGGCTGAACGC
This sequence comes from Janthinobacterium lividum, assembly GCA_050955025.1. Classification (GTDB taxonomy): domain Bacteria; phylum Pseudomonadota; class Alphaproteobacteria; order Acetobacterales; family Acetobacteraceae; genus CAXSEF01. Next base: position 25,847 of record JBPBQX010000265.1, on the reverse strand, counting down.
GGCGCCGGTGCGGGCCTTCACCGCGGGGTTCGACGTCCGGGGCACAGCCGACGAGCGGGCGCAGGCGGCGGCGGTGGCGAAGGCGGCCGGCGCGCGGCACGACACGGTGGTAGTCACGGAGGCGATGGTGTGGCGCCACCTGCCGGAGATCGTGGCGTGCATGGACGATCCGGCGGCGGACTACGCGATCATCCCGTCGTGGTTCCTGGCGCGGCGCGCGCGCGAGGAGGTCAAGGTGGCGCTGTGCGGCGAGGGGGGCGACGAGATCTTCGCGGGCTACGGCCGCTACCGCAAGGCGATGCGGCCGTGGTGGCGGGGCGGGCGGGTGATGCGCGGGCGCGGCAGCTTCGACCGGCTCGACGTGCTGCGGGCGCGGCCGGCGGGGTGGCGCGACGGGATGGCGGCGGCCGAGGCGCGGGCCGTGGCGGAGGCGCTGGCCGGGGCGCAGGCGGGCAGCGGCGAGCGCAGCCGGCTCGGCGTGGCGCAGGCGGTCGACGTCGCGGACTGGCTGCCTCACGACCTGCTGCTCAAGCTCGACCGGTGCCTGATGGCGCACGGCGTGGAGGGGCGCACGCCGTTCCTCGACGCGGGCGTGGCGGAGGCGGGGTTCCGGCTGCCGGACCGGCTCAAGCTGCAGGGCGGGCGGGGGAAGTACCTGCTGCGCCGCTGGCTGGAAGGCGCGCTGCCGGACGCGCGGCCGTTCGCGCCGAAGCAGGGGTTCACCGTTCCCGTGGGAGCGTGGATCGCCGGGCAGGGCGGGCGACTCGGGCCGCTGGTGGCGGCACAGCCGGGCGTCGCGGAGATCGCCGAGCCGTCGCGGGTGGAGGCGCTGTTCCGGCACGCCGATGACCGGGCGCGCGGCTTCGCGGCGTGGACGCTGCTGTTCTACGCGCTCTGGCACCGGACCCACGTGCTGGGGAAGGTGCCGGCCGGCGACGTGTTCGCGACACTCGGAGCATAGGGCGGACTTCACGCGGAGAAAGGAAGAAAGACTTCTTTTTCTGAGGAAAAAGAAGCAAAAAGACTTTGCCTGTTTGACTTCAGGCCGTCGCGCGGGTTCGGGTTCTTGTGGAGGAAAGTTCTTTGGTTCTTTCTTTCAAGAAAGAACACGCTTTCTTTGCCTGTCTTGCGGCATGGCCCGCGGAGTGCATGGGGTGCTAGCGTGGCGGCTCGAGGCAGCGGGGCGGGTCATGGATGATGCCGAGGGGCGCGACGACGGCGGGTTCGTGACGGTGTCCAGCCGGATCGCCTACGAGAACCGCTGGCTGCGGCTGCGCGAGGACGTCATCCGGCGGCCGGACGGCTCGGACGGGCTGTATGGCGTGGTGGAGCGCGACGACTTCGTGGTGGTTGCGGCGCTGGGCGAGGACCGCAGCGTCACGCTGGTCGAGCAGTTCCGCTATCCGGTGCGGCGGCGGATGTGGGAACTGCCGATGGGGATGTGGGAGGAGCGCCCGGACGCGACGCCCGCGCAGGTCGCGGCAGGCGAGCTGGCGGAGGAGACCGGGCTGGTCGCGGGCGCGATGGCGGAGGTGGGGACGCTGTTCCAGGGAGCGGGGTACTCGAACCAGCGCGGGCACCTGTTCGTGGCGACGTCGCTGACGCAGGGGGCGACCGGGCGGGAGGCGAGCGAGGGGGACATGGTGGCGCGGCGCTTCCCGCTCGCCGAGGTGGAGGCGATGATCTCGGACGGGCGGATCACCTGCATGGTGACGGTCGCGGCGTTCGGACTGCTGCGGATCAAGGGCCTGGTGTGACGGAGCCGGCCTTCCGGTTCGGGCTCGCACAGAAGCGGCTTGTGCCCGATGCGGGTTTGCGCGGTAATCGCCATGCCGTAACCGGCGGGGGAGGGAACATCGGATGGGTCAACGCTCCGGGGGCGGCGCGCCGCTTGCGCGTCACGCGATGGCCTACGTGCTGGCGGGAGGGCGCGGCAGCCGGCTGATGGAGCTGACTGACACGCGCGCCAAGCCGGCGGTGTATTTCGCGGGCAAGTCGCGCATCGTCGACTTCGCGCTGAGCAACGCGGTGAACTCGGGCATCCGGCGCATCGGGGTCGCGACGCAGTACAAGGCGCACAGCCTGATCCGGCACATGCAGCGCGGCTGGAACTTCTTCCGGCCCGAGCGCAACGAGAGCTTCGACATCCTGCCGGCCAGCCAGCGCGTCACGGAGACCGGCTGGTATTCCGGCACGGCGGACGCGGTGTTCCAGAACATCGACATCATCGAGAGCTACGACCCGAAGTACATCGTCCTGCTGGCCGGCGACCACGTCTACAAGATGGACTACGAGCTGATGCTGCAGCAGCACTGCGAGCAGGGCGCGGACGTCACCGTGGGCTGCATCGAGGTGCCGCGCATGGAGGCGGTGGCGTTCGGGGTGATGGGGGTCGACGAGGACGACCGCATCGTCTCGTTCCTGGAGAAGCCGGCCGATCCGCCGGGCATCCCGGGCGACCCGGAGCACGCGCTGGCGTCCATGGGCATCTACGTGTTCGAGACGCGGTTCCTGCTCGACCAGCTGCGGCGCGACGCGGCGACCGAGGGATCCAGCCACGATTTCGGTCACGACATCATCCCGCACATCGTCGCCGGCGGGAAGGCGGTGGCGCACCGGTTCGCGCGGTCCTGCGTGCGCTCGTCGCAGGAGAGCGGGTCGTACTGGCGCGATGTCGGCACCGTGGACGCCTACTGGTCGGCCAACATCGACCTCACGGATTTCGTGCCGGGGCTGGACCTGTACGACAAGGACTGGCCGATCTGGACCTACGGCGAGGTCGTGCCGCCGGCGAAGTTCGTGCACGACGAGGACGGGCGGCGCGGCTCGGCGGTCAGCTCGGTGATCTCCGGGGCGTGCGTGGTGTCCGGCAGCGAGGTGCGGCGCTCGCTGCTGTTCACCGGGGTGCACGCGCATTCGTACACGAAGATCGAGGGCGGGGTGATCCTGCCCTACGCGGAGATCGGGCGTCATGCACGGCTGCGCGACGTGGTGGTGGACAGGGGCGTGCGCATTCCAGAGGGGCTCGTGGTGGGCGAGGACCCGGAGCTGGACGCCTCGCGGTTCCGGCGCACGGCGGCCGGGGTGTGCCTGGTCACGCAGCCGATGATCGATCGGCTGGCGTGATGGCGGATGCGGGCGCGGGCGGCGGGTTGCGCAAGGTGGCGCTGTTCACGAAGGAGTACCCGCCGAACGTCTACGGCGGCGCGGGCGTGCATGTGGAGTATCTCGCGCGCGCGCTCTCGGCGCTGGTCGAGGTCGAGGTGCGCTCGTTCGGCGATCAGGCGGCGCGCGATGGGACGTTGTCGGTGCGCGGGTATCCGGCGTGGGCCGGGGCGAAGGAGGGCACGGATCCGCGGTTCGAGGGTGCGGTGGACGCGTTCGCACGGTCACTGGCGATGGCGAAGGACCGCCTCGACGCGCAGGTCGTGCATTGCCACACCTGGTACACGGACATGGCGGGGGTGATCGCGGCGCAGCTCTGGGGCGTGCCGTACGTGCTGACGATCCATTCGCTGGAGCCGCTTCGGCCGTGGAAGGTGGAGCAGCTCGGGCGGGGGTACCATCTCAGCGCGTGGATGGAGCGCACCGCGATCGAGGGGGCGGACGCGGTGATCGCGGTGTCTGAGGAGACGCGGGCCGACGTGCTGCGGCTGTTCGATGTCGACGCCTCGCGGGTGCGGGTGATCCACAACGGCATCGATCCCGACGAGTATCGGCCGGCCGCCTCGCGCGGCGCGCTGCTGCGCCACGGGATCGATCCGGAGCGGCCGTACGTGCTGTTCGTCGGGCGGATCACGCGGCAGAAGGGGATCATCCACCTGGTGCTCGCCATTCCGGCGATCGATCCGTCGCTGCAGGTAGTGCTGTGCGCGGGGGCGCCGGACACGCCGGAGATCGGGCGCGAGATGGCGGCCGCAGTGGCCGAGGTGCAGGCCGCGCGGCCCGGGGTGATCTGGGTGCGCGAGATGGTGTCGCGGGCGGAGGCGATTGAGCTTTACAGCCACGCGGCGGTGTTCTGCTGCCCGTCGGTGTACGAGCCGTTCGGGATCATCAATCTCGAGGCGATGGCGTGCGAGACGGCCGTGGTGGCCTCCGCGGTAGGGGGCATCCCGGAGGTGGTAGTGCCGGAGGTGACGGGGCTGCTGGTCGATCCGGGGCTGGCGCCGGGGACGTTCGAGCCGGCGGACCCGGCGGCATTCAGCGCAGGGCTGGCGGCGGCGATCAACCGGCTGGGGGCGGACCCGGCGCTGCGGCGGCGGTTCGGGCTGGCGGGGCGGGCGCGGGTGCTGGAACTGTTCAGCTGGGCGTCGATCGCGCAGACCACGCTGGCGCTGTACCGCGAGGTGGTGGCAGGAAGCATGGGCTCTGCCCAAACCCGCAAAGGGCGTGAGGCCCTTTGAACCCTTGACTTAAGGGATGCGTTCCAAGGGCGCAGCCTTTGGCGGAGTTTGAGGCGGAGCCTCAACCTTGCTTGCGCCGCCATGTCGAGTTCGCGATCCTGCTGGCATGACCTCCCATTTCGATCTGATTCTCCGCGGCGGCACCTGTGTCCTTCCCTGGGGCGAGGCGCGTGTCGATGTCGGCGTTCGCGACGGCCGCATCGCGGCGCTGGGGGTGGGCGCGGGGGACACGGCGGAGGCGGTGTTCGAGGCCGCGGGGCTGCATGTGCTGCCCGGGCTGATCGACCCGCACGTACATCTGCGCGATCCCGGGGATGCGAGCATCGAGAGCATCCACACGGGGACGCGGGCGGCGGTGCTGGGCGGGGTGGCGGCGGTGTTCGACATGCCGAACACGACGCCGGCGGTGACGGACTCGGCGCGCGTGGCCTGGAAGCAGGGCCATGCCGAGCGGGTGAGCTGGTGCGACTTCGGGTTCTACGTGGGGGCGACGCGGGGCAACACGCCCGACCTGGGCGGGCTTGAGCTGGAGCGGGGCGTGTGCGGGGTGAAGCTGTTCGCGGGCAGCTCCACGGGCGACCTGATGATCGAGGACGACGCGGGCATCGAGGCGGTGATGCGCGTGGGGCACCGGCGGGTCAGCTTCCACAGCGAGGACGAGTACCGGCTGCAGGCGCGGCGGGGGATGTTCCAGGTTGGGGATCCTTACGACTCGCACCGGCTGTGGCGCGACGAGGAGTGCGCGTTCCTGGGGACGCGGCGGATCATGGCGCTGGCGCGTCGTACCGGGCGGCAGTCGCACATCCTGCACGTGTCGACGGCGGAGGAGCTGGGGTATCTCGCGGGGCATCGCGACGTGGCGACGGTGGAGGTGCTGGTGAACCACCTCACCCAGGTGGCGCCGGAGTGCTACGAGCGGCTGGGGGGGCTCGCGGTGATGAACCCGCCGATCCGCGACGAGCGGCACCACGCGGCGAGCTGGGCGGCGGTGGCGGACGGCACGGTGGACACGCTGGGGTCCGACCACGCGCCGCATCCGCTGGCGGCCAAGGCGCGGCCATGGCCGGAATGCCCGGCGGGGCTGACGGGGGTGCAGACGATCGTGCCGGTGATGCTCGACCATGTCAGCGCGGGGCGGCTGTCGCTGTCGCGTCTGGCGGACCTGATGTGTGCGGGGCCGGCGCGGGTGTATGGCGTGGTGGGCAAGGGGCGACTGGCGGCGGGGTATGACGCGGATTTCACCGTGGTCGACATGGGGCGGCGGCGCGAGATCAACGAAGATTGGATCGCTACCCCTGCGGGGTGGACGCCGTTCGCGGGCATGGTGGTGCAGGGGTGGCCGGTGGCGACGATCGTGCGCGGGCGCGTGGTGATGCGCGAGGACGAGGTGCTGGGCGAGCCGGCGGGGCGGCTGGTGCGGTTTGCGGGCTGATGGTGGTTGGAGGGCGGCGCTGCCGCGCTGACTGGCTTGGTCGGGGTTGACGGCGCTGTCGACTGCTACGGTCGTGCTGCTTCAGTCTCGCCCAGAGCGGTGACCGGCGGGAACGGTTCTCCCCGGGGCGCGCGAGCGGGGAGGCTTTCTCCACGAAGCGGAGCCCGAGGCAGACGCGGCGCCGGCCGTGTGGCCCCGCTGTGGGCTGTTGCTTCGCGCCGAGGGGATGCCCTGGCTTTCTCCGGGTTGGGTAATGGCGATCACGGTGTCGCTCGTCCGTTTCCATGCCGGAGCCTGGTCAATGCCCGCCACCTGATCCATGCCGCTGGCGGTCTTGACCCGCCTTCGTTCTGGACGGAAGTAGCATCGGCGGGACGGCTGTCGTCCGTTGCAGGTTGAGGCGGCACCGTCCGCCAAGGGGTATCGCCAGTGAGTGACGTCGGGCCGGAGCGGCGGGTGGGCGAGGAGGCACGCAAGACCTACGGGCTGCGCCTCGAGAACGGGTTCATCGACAGCTACCTTTCAGGCAAGGCCATCCTCGACATCGGCTACAAGGGCTATATCGACGACGTGGTTCCGATCGTGCCGCAGGCGGTGGGTGTCGAGCTGGACTACCCCGGCTACGACGGGCGGACCTTGCCGTTCGCGGACGGCTCGCAGGACGCGGTGTTCGCAAGCCACTGCCTGGAGCATATCCCGGATTTCCGCAACGCCCTGCAGGACTGGTTCCGGGTGCTCAGGGCTGGCGGCTTCCTGGTGATCATGGTGCCGCACCAGTTCCTCTACGAGAAGCGGGTCGCGCTGCCGTCGCAGTACAACGGCGATCATCAGAGGTTCTACACGCCGGCGTCGCTGATGGGCGACATAGAAGGATCCCTGGCGCCGAACAGCTACCGGCTGCGTCATCTCGCCGACAATGATCTGCATTTCGACTATTCGATCCCGCCGGAGCGGCATTCGGGCGGCTGCTACGAGCTGGAGCTGGTGGTCGAGAAGATACGCGCGCCGGAGTGGTTTCTGGATACGCGGACCGAGGGGCGTGTCGTTCGGCCTGGCGAGCCGCCCACCGACTTCGACGCGATCCGCACAGGCACCACGCAGGGTGTCGTGGCAGAACGCGATGCGGGGATGCAGCGGATCACCAGGCTGGCCGCGCAGCCGCACGAGCTTGCGCTGTACGAGTTCGGTCACGACACGGGTGGCGTCGCGCGCGTGCTGGCCATGGCACTCGGGCATTTTGGGGACTTCATCATCGGGCTGCCGGCCTTGCGGCGGCTGCGCGAGGCGTTTCCGCAAGCGCGCATCCGCCTCGTCGTGGGGGAGTGGAACCGTGCCGCGGCCGAGGCGTGCGGGCTGGCGGACGAGGTCGCGACCTACAACTACTTCCCCGAGAATGCGAGGAACTGGGACGGCAAGCCGATCGAGGGCGTCGAGGCGTTCCGTCTTGCGGCGGCAGGGTCCTACGACGTGGCCATCGACCTGCGGGTGGACGAGGACACCCGGCATCTGCTGGAGGAGGTCGACGCGGGCACGCGCTGCGGCATCGGTATCGCGGCGCGCTTCCCGTTTCTCGACGTGCTGCTTCCGTTCGACCAGGCCGCGCGTTCCACTGCCGGGCTGAACCGCATGACGAGCGTTCTTCTGGGTCCGGAGCGGTTCAGCTCCCGCATGCCGCGGCGGACACCGTTTCGGCATGAGACGGATTTCAGCGTCGGCGACACGCATGTCATCTTCGGCCCCTACATCAAGCTGCCGCCCGGACGCTTCCGCGCGACGTTCGGGCTGCAGCTGTCGGGCCTGCGCATCGGACTGAAGCGGACCCGCATCACAATCGACATCGCGCACGAGAGCTCGAAGATCCTGGCGATGCGCGAGATCACCGCCGACCAGATCACATCGACGATCAACGAGGGGGTGGAAGTCGAGTTCACCAACAACTTCGACTACGGCACGTTCGAGTTCCGGATACACACGTCGGGCCGGCCGCTGCGCGCCATGATGGGCTTCAGCGGGGTTCTGCTGGACCAGCTGGAGGCACCGGCGATCGCGCGGTTTCACCGCAGCGACCTGCACATCGGGGAGCAGCTCTCCCTGCTGGTGCAGCTGCTCTCGGACCGCATGAACTCTCTCTACTCGGTGCAGGAGGACGACGTGGCCGGTGCCGCATCGCCCGGCACGGTGTCGGAGATGTTCGAGGCGCTTCCCCAGGGGCAGCATCGGGTGGTGATCGCGCCCGTCAGCAACTCCGACCTTCGGGACTGGCCGTTGGCGCACTACGTGGAGCTGATCCGGGCGCTGGTGACCAGGCTCGATTGCGTGGTTTTGCTGGTCGGCTCGCGCGCGCAGACGGGGCCTCTGGGTCATATCGTCGAGGAAAGCGGCTGTGCGGGCCGGGTCGTCAGCCTGGCTGGGCGCACAGCCTGGTCGGATATCCCGGATGTGCTCCGGGGCGCCGATCTGGTGATCTGCAACAACTCGGGGATCGGCCATCTTGCGGCCTCGGTCGGCGCGCCGACGCTGGCGATCTATTCGGCCAGCCACCAGCCGCAGGAGTGGGGGCCTCGCGGGCCGCGCTCGCAGGCGCTCATGGCCGTGGTGCCGTGCTCGCCCTGCGGCTACGACAGGCTGGTGGAGTGTCCCTACGAGCATACCTGCATGCAGGGGCTGCTTCCAGAGGCGGTGTTCGCGCAGGCGTCCAGGCGCCTCACGGCGTGACCGAGGGATGCGGGAGCCAGGCAGGAGGCGAACCGCCTCGTCGGGGGTGTCGGGGCTGCGGCAGCGCGGTCCGGGGTTGCCGGCGGTGACGGCGTCGCGAGCCGGCGACGTTAGGTTACGACAGGGCGCTGCCACGGTCGTGGCGACGCGTTTGCCGTTCTCGCCGACGCGCGCCCTGCGCAGGAACGTCGCGTTCCTGCGTCGCGCGTTCGAGGCGTTCGGGCGGTCGCGACGCCACCGCGAGGTCGCGGGAAGGATCGCTGCGGCCCGGGCGTCCGAGCACGGCTCGGGCGCCCACGTGACGCATCGGCTGCACCGTTGCCCGTGGTGCGGCACGCAGATGGCCTACCTGTTCTCCTGCGAGGTGGCCTACCCGGACGGGGACACGCTCTCGGAGAAGTGGCGGTGCGGGCATTGCGGCGGGGATCACACCCGCAAGGTGTAGTAGTCCTGTTGGCCCTGCGAGGCGGGTCCTGCGGCGCCGAGGGGCCGGGTTCGTCGCGATCGTGCAGGGGTTGGAACGTCTTCCTGGGGGTGTTGCCGGCTTGTCCATCGGTCTTGTCAGAAGGCTTCCCGCACCGGTGCGCCGCAGGCTCGTGGGGGCCGTGGATGGGTTGCGGCTGTTCCTCGAGCGTCGGGCGCAGGCGGCACGGCTGGCCGATCCGGGGCTGGTGCAGCAGGATTTTCGTCTCGAGCCATTGCGCGACCGGGTGCGGCGTCAGCCGGGCGGAACTCGTGTCGCGGTGGCGGGGCTGTTCAGCTCGCGATGCGGGCTGCAGCGCGGTGCCGAGCTGATGGTCTTGGATCTGCGTGCGCGCGGCGTCGCGGTGCTGGAACTCGATCTGGCACCGGGACTGGCGATCGCCTCGGACATCGCGACCACGGCAGGCGCCGATCTGTCCGCGCTGGCAGCCTGGGGCGCCGGCGAGGTGGTCGTGCACATCAACCCGCCGGATTTCGCGCGGGCAATGGCGCTGTTCGATCCGGCGGCGCTCGAGGATGTGGCGGTGGTCGGTTACTGGGCCTGGGAGCTGACCGTAGTGTCGCCGGAGTGGAGGGCGTGCGCGGAGCTGGCCGACGAGATCTGGGCTCCCTCGCCGTTCGTGGCGGAAGCCATGGTTCGCGGGTTGCCCGGGTTCGACGGGCCGATCCGGGTGGTGCCGCATGCCGTCGACCGGGCGCCGATGCTGGGCATCCCGGTGGCCGAGCGTGTTGCGGCGCGTGAGCGGTTCGGGCTGTCGGAGGCGGCGTTCGTGGCGGGCACGTCGTTCTCGTTCGCCTCGAACTATGCACGCAAGAATCCGTGCGGGGCGATCGACGCGTTCCGGGCGGCGTTCCGCGACGTTGCCGGCGGACCAAACGCCGTGGATGTGCGTCTTGTAGTGCGGTGTCACGACGTCGCGCGCCATCGCCGGCTGTTCGACCATTTGGTCAGCTATGCCGGCGACGACGCGCGTATCCTGGTGTGGGACAGCGCGGTGGTGGCGTGCCCGATCCGGGAGTTCTACGGGCTGATCGATGTCTATGTGTCCCTGCATCGCAGCGAGGGCTATGGGCTCAACCTGGCGGAAGCGGCGCAGGCAGGGGTTGAGGTGCTGGCCACCGGTTGGGGGCTGGCGCCGGATATCGCGGCGCGGCCACAGGTGTCCGTCGTTGGTTCGCGGCTGGTTGTTCCGTTGGATACCGAGGGTGTGTACGAGCGTTTTCCAGGCGCCTTGTGGGCGGAACCGGATGTCGCGGACGCCGGGGAACGTTTGCGGGCCTGCTGGACCGCTTGGGTGCGCCGCGGCGAAGGGCGTGCCGACTGGGAAGCGACCCGTCCGTTGTAGCCGGGTAGGTGGTGCCGCCTTGTTGGGCTGTTCCGGTTCCTCCGGCGGTGTGCATCGTGGGCCGGAGAGGCGGCTTGATCACGCGCTGTCGCTGCGCTAGATCACAGGTCCGGTCAGGTCCGGGGATGCCCAGGTAGCTCAGCTGGTAGAGCATGCGACTGAAAATCGCAGTGTCGGTGGTTCGACTCCGCCCCTGGGCACCATTTCTGATCGGATCTACCTGGAATTTGTCGACGCAATTAGAGTTGGCCATGTGGCGGATGTCTGACGATAATCAGACCGTTCTGATCAACAATGTCTATAGAAACATAGCTAATCTTTAATAATTTGAAAAATTCATCGGAAGCATGTTTCTGAAGTATTATAGTATTTATTTAAATATTAGACATATTGCTTAGAATTATTTTGATTAAGTGTTGTGGTGTTGCTTTCTATGCAGCGCGCCACCACCGGTATAGTAAACAATTTATAGCATTTAAGGTCGCTGCTTGCCTTAGGAAAGCGGCTGCTCCTTGCTGACGGAACGGTATGCGGCAAGCCGTTAGAGCCATGCGGGCCGACAGTACCGAATTCCTTGGACCATTGACCCCAACGTCAGTCAGAATATCCATACTGCTTGGATATGGTGACATTGCACGACTGAAAACAATAAATAAAAACCATCGAGTCTATTCAGATCAAGAATGTTAGAGTTTTTAAATAAATTTGATGTCTGTGCGGGATAGACCAGCATGCGTTGGAATCTACACAATCCTTTGCCTCCTGCATCGGGTACAACAATTATTGGTATCGCAACCGGCGTCGGTGTCATGTCGAGCATGATGTTGCGGCATTTCGGATTCAGCGCCGAAGGAACGTTGGTCATATCTGCTACCGAATCAGCGATTTGGCTTGTCTGCCATCCCCAGGTTAACCGCAGCGTGCCTGTGCAAGAGACTCCGCCGAATCAAGCTCTTCCGGAAGCGCAAGATAAAACACGTGATAGGACATAAACTGCCTGATGTTAAACCACTAATAAGCTTACTTCTTATCTTACTTAATGCAGTTACTATTTAGTAAAACTGAGTTTTATATGAAACAGCATCACACATATAGCATCATTATTAAATAATGGTGTCTATAGTAAAATAACAGTATTAAATACAAATGATGAAACAAACTCGCAAACTTATTATATTATGTCACGAGAACTTCGATTACATTGAAAATGCTAGTTCACGTAATTAGAAGCCGAAACAGCCGTCCTACAATTGTCTAAGACATCCTGACGCGAGGTGATTTATGGCTCGATTGACGATTGCCGCAGGATGGCTGCTGGCATGTGCGATTGGTGGTGCCTTGGCCGCATTGCCGACGCAGGTCAGGGCGCAGGGCGCTGTGGCACCGATTGTTCGGCTTTATCCGAATTACTCGATCGAGGACGCTGCTGGAAACCAGTTCGGGCAGACACAGGCACCCGCAGTCGTGACATTGTGCCCGAGCCTGGGCGGCAAGGAACCTGTGGCGCAGGTCTGTCCGGGTACGAGCCCGGGCAACCCCCTGTATGTGTCGGGCGGCGGCGGCTCCGGGAGCGGCACGGTCGTCGGTGTGAGCACGTTGCAGACGACGGGGGCGACGAGTGCGGCCGGTGGCACCTACACGGTCGCCTTGGCGGCAGCCGGGGCGGCTCTGCGCCGTGGCTGCACAATCCAGAATACCAGCGGCGCCACGGAGTACGTGTTCTTCGGGCCGAGCCAGCCGACAGCACTTGCGGCCGGGCTGGCGATCGCGGCCGGCACACCGCTCGACTGCGCGCATGGCGGTGTCGTGGTTGCCCAGGACACCGTCTGGATCGCGTCCGCGGCCGCCAGCTCCTCCTATGTGCTGCTCGCCCAGTAGCCAGCTGTCTGCCAAGGCGCAGAGCGCGGGACAGCGCCACCTCGGTTCCAGACGCGACCAAATCACGATCATCGGAGTCGGACGACAATGAGCATCACTCACCGCTGCCTGCTGCGCATGGGTCAGATCGCGATCGCACTGATGCTGCCGGTTGTTCCGGCGCTCGCGCAGAGCCTTTCCGGCAATGGTTCCGCAGGGACTTCTGCCGTCACGCCGACCGGCACCGTCGGCACGGCCGCGCCGGGTACGAACGCGTCGCTGCCGATGTTCGACGCCGTGACGGGCAAGGGTCTGCTGACCTCGGGCACGGCCCTTCCCGCGGGTTCGAACGCTCTTGGCACGGTCGGCGTCACGACGCTGCCCTCCCTTCCGGCTGGCGCAAACGCCATCGGCACGGTCGGTGTCACCGCGCTGCCCTCGCTGCCGTCGGGCACGAACGGCATCGGCTCGGTTCTCACCGCGCCCACGGGCGTCACCACGGTCCAGACCGGCGGCACGACAGGGGCCACGGCGGGAGCTTTCGTGTCGGCGCTCGCGGCGTCGGGCGCGCGGAAGGGCTGCCTGCTGCAGAACACCAGCGGTGGCGTTCTCTACGTCTATCTTGGCCCGACCTCGTCGGCGACGATGACCAGCGCGCTGCAGATCTCGGCGGGTGGCTCGTTCGGATGCACGCCGCCGGGGGGGATCGTCCTGCAGGACAACGTCGCCGTGGCGTCCGCCGCTGCAGGCGCGACCTACGTCGTCACCGCGCAGTGACATCGGACCGTCACGTCGACCCGGACCGGAAAGCGGGGGAGCTCTCATGAAACGCGCGCACCGGCTTGCGGCGGCAGTCGTTCTGCTGTCGCTTCCCGCCCGTGGACAGACCATCACAGCCATGCCCGGGACGCTGCCATTGCCCACCGTTCAGGGCAACGTCACCGCGACCCAGAGCTTCGCGGCGGGAGTGATCGGCAGCGGGATGGTTCTCGCAAACGCGGGGGCGGGCACGTTGTCCGTCACCCTGACCGGGCTGGGCGCCTCGGGCGCGACCGTGGCTTTCTCGGCCAGCGACAATGGCGGCGCGTCGTACTATCCGGTCGCAGGCCTGGGCGGGGCGACGAACACGCGGACCACGGCGACGGCTGTGGACGGCAGCTACACGTTCTCCGTGGCCGGGCGCACGTCGATCCAGGTCGCGGTCAGCGTCGCAGGCACGGGCAGCATCACGGCGGGCTACACCGCGAGCGCGGGCGTGCGCGTGGTGACCGTGGACAGTTCCGCGGCGAGTCCCGTGTTCACCCAGGACACCGGCGCGGCCATGGCCATCGTGCATCGCGTCGTGCTGACCCAGGCGCAAGTGTCCGTGCCGGCCGGCTCCAGCACGCTGCTGCTGGCGGCAAACGCGAACCGCAAGTCGCTCAGGATCAGCGGCACCAACGCGGCGGACAGCTTCCGGCTGGGCTACGGGACGGCGGCGAGCGCCAGCAGCTCCGCGCTGTTCGGGTCGGGCGGCGTGTTCGCGGCGGAGCAGTACGGGCCTGGCGACGGCGTCCCCACGGGGGCGATCTACGGCTACAGCGCAACGGCTTTCACGGCCCAGGTCGGGGAGGGCAACTGATGCTCGGTCGTCGAGGCCTGATGCTGTCCGCCGCCAGCCTGCCCCTGCTTGGCGCCGAGGCGATGGCGGCGCTGCCGCCCTCGCCGGGACGCACGCGCTCGCAGCTCGGAGCGCGGCAGGCGCTGGTGCCGATCGGGTTCCGCGGGCGCGGCGCCAACGGTTCGGCCGCCTATTTCGATGCTGCCTCGACCACCAGCATGGACCAGACCGCCTGGTGGGCGCCGCCGGTCGGGCAGGTCACGGCGATCCAGCTCGTCTACGCCGCGTTCGACATGCCGCAGTCGGGCGAGGTGGACCGGCAGGTCACGGCCAGCCTGACCGCGGCGCTCTCGTTCCCGACCACGCCAGCAATCACAGTGAACGCCAGCGCGGCGCAGGCCAGCGGGAGCACCGTGGCGACATTCCAGGGCACGCTGCTGGGGGTCAACGGCATCAGCCAGGGCGCGGCCGTTGCCAGCTCGGGCGGCGGGATCGCGGCCGGCACCTATGTCGCCTCGGCGCCGCTGGCGTCGGCGGCGGGGGCGGGCAACAACCCGGGCACCACCACGGTCAACCTGAGTGCCGCGACCACCGCGGCCACCGCGGGCGGGCAGCCGTTCACCTTCACCGGCAGCGTCGTGCCGGTGACGTTCGGCGGCAGCCGCACGCTCACGATCGCGCCCAGGCACGGGGACTACCGCTCCGACTTCATCGCCTGCAGCCCGGCGCCCGGGTCGCAGTTCTTCGTCCGCAACTTTGCCAGCTTCTCGGCCGCCGGGCTGCAGCTCATGGACTACCCCGGGGTGCAGTCCGGCGTGGCCACGCGCCTGGCCGGCGAGTTCTCGGCGCGCGGCACGGGGCAGACCGACCAGACGCTCAACCCGTCGCTGCTTGCCAACACCGGGGGCGGGTACTTCTGCCCGGTGGGCATCCTGGCGCTGGTGACGATGCCGGCGGGTGTTGTGGCGCCCGGTGCGGCGCTGCTGCTGGGCGACAGCATCGACGCGGGGACGGGGGACAACTCGGACGGGGTGTACGGGTGCATGGGCTACATGCAGCGCAGCCTGTCGGCGAAGGGCATCACGTTCATCAGCGTGGCGCGCGGGTCGACCACGGCGTTCGCGGCGTCGGTGCAGGAGCGGGGGCAGGCCGGCCTTGCGGTCGACAGCGGAGTCACCGACGTGTTCCTGGGGTTCGGGCGCAACGACATCGAGATCGGCAGACTTCCGGCCACCGCGGTGATGGCGGCGCTGGCCACCGCCGCAGCACCATTCCTGGGGGCGCGGCAGCGGGTGTGGGTGCGGACGGATCCGCCCACGACCTACAGCAACGACGGCTACCTGACCGCCGCGAACCAGGCGTTCCCGGTGGCGACCGCAAGCACCACGGCGACAGCGACGGCAAGCGCGAGCACGACGCTCGCGATGACCGGCGTCGCCGGCTTGGCGGTGGGACAGCTCGTGTGTCCGTCGGGCAGCGGCACGGGGACGATCTCGGCAGGCACGACGATCAGCAGCCTCGGGACGGCGAGCATCGTGCTGTCCCAGCCGCTCGCGGCCGCGCTGCCGGCATCGAGCATGCTGTGTTTCGGCACCGCCACCGCGTCGGCGTCGCCGGTGGAGGTGCAGCGTGTGGCCAGGAACGCAAGCGTGCTCGGCAGCTACACGTCGTACGGATACGCCGGCGTCGTCGACCTGAACAGCGTGGCCGCCGACGGGACCGGGCGATGGATCGTGCCCTCGGTGGGCGGCACGGTCGTGGCGGGCACGGTCGACGGCGTGCACCCCTCGGTCGCGGTGCACCAGCTCGCGATCGCGGCGGGCATCGTGCCGGTGTCGAGCATCGTCTCGTAGCAGGCGGCACCGACAACATGGTGCGGGTTCCGCCCGGGAGCTGCGACAGGAGGTTGAACTTGCGGGTGAACGGGCCGTTGTGTGCGTGGTTCTTTGAGGGATACCACGATGAGCATTTTCGGTTCGATCATGTCGGCCATCTTCGGCGCAAGCCCGGCTGCAGCGGCTGCCCCGGCGTCGGCTGGCTCGCCTGCCGCCGCGGATGCGGCCACCACCACGCCGGATGCCCCGGCGGCCCAGGCTGCGGCCCCCGCGGTCGACGTGTCCGAGGTGCTGACCGCCAAGGCGGCACAGGCGGGGCAGACCCTGGACTGGCGCCACTCGATCGTTGACCTGATGAAGCTGCTTGGCCTCGACAGCAGCCTTGCGGCGCGCAAGGAGCTGGCGGGCGAGCTGCACTACACCGGCGACACCAACGACTCGGCGAGCATGAACGTGTGGCTGCACAGCGCGGTCATGCAGAAGCTCGCCGAGAATGGCGGCAAGGTTCCGGACGACCTCAAGGGCTGAGGCTCTCCGGGCGGGACTGATCCGGGTTTGCGGGACGTGGCTCCGTGCCGAGACCGTCCGTGGTTCAGGACCGTGCGGCCGGAGCCAGTCTTTGCACGATCCTCAACCCGGGCCGTCATTCGTCGGTTCGGGTAGGCGGAGGGGCAGGACCGTTCGTGTTCCTTGCGTGTCGACGGCAGATCAGGCTGTGAGCTCGCGCGACGTGATCTCGTAGCGGAACCCCGCGGGGTCGAGGCAGTCGGGCTGGCCTGCCGACGTGAAGGCGCACGGATACATCAGGAACGCGAAGTTCGGGCGCCGGGCGCCGGAGTCCGGAAATTCCAGGTCGGTGGCGCTGTTGTAGCCGATCCAGTTCATCTCCCAGTGGCCGAACAGTCGTTCGCGCAGGTCGCGGACCAGCCTGCTGTCCGCCTCGAGATGCTGCTCCAGGATGACCTTGCGCACATCGGCGGGGTCCACGGGGAACCAGCCCTCGTCATCGAGGAACACCTCGGCACGGCAATGTTGGGCCCTGCTGATGTCGCCTCCCCGGCCGAGCGATGCCGCCAGCTGCGAGGCCGCGACCCGGATGCCGTACACGTCGCGGGCAGGAAGACCGATCGAGCGTGCCAAGCCGACCAGCAGGCCGTTGATGTCGGCGCACTTTCCCCCGAATACGCCGGACTGCAGCATCGAGACGTAGTCGCCGGTGCCGCACCCGGGGATCTCCGCGCGTCGGTAGGTGGTATCGACGACCCAGTCGTAGAGCGCACGCAGCCTGGCACGGTCGCCGGTCCGGCCGGCGGTGATGCGCTCCGCGGTCTCGCGCACCAGGCCATCGGTGGGGGCACTCGGCATGGGTTCCGTCCAGAAGCGACGTTCCGCCATGCCCAGGGACGCGAAGGGAAGCGCGCCGCGGGTTCGGGTTTCGACCTGCTGCACCACGGTGATCGTCTTCGCGGCATCCTGGGGAATGCCGCCCTGAGGCGTGCCCGCCGCGGCGGCTCCTGGCGTGTCGGTGGTCGCCGTGGTTCGGCCGCCGAAATCCACCCTCAGCAGCGGTGCGCCGTAGCGTTCGTCGCGCACGCGACGCACGATGTCGGTGTCGTGCCCGGTGGTCCAGGACAGGGCGCCCGCGGACTGGTAGCCGGCCGCGGTCTGGGCCAGAGGAAGCCAGAGCTGCGCAGGCCCGGGCGCATCGGACAGCGTGACGCGTGTGGTCACCTCGAACTGCCGCCAGCCGTCCCCTTCCTTCACCGGGGCGGCCTCTTGCGCATGCGACGGGCGGCCGAGTGCGAGGCATGGCGACGCCATGAGGGCGCCCACGAGGTGGCGTCGATGCATGCTCTGGTCCTGTCGGGCTGGGGGGCAGGGAGCGTGGGCTGGACCTCACGGGTCCGCGTCACCTGCGTCTGGGCAAGGATGCCGCAGGATCGGCGCTGGTGGAAGAGGCGGGATTGCCGGCACGAAAGCCTGTTCGCGGGGAGACGGGACTAGCGCGCGACACGGCGGCCGGGCCGCAGCAGGCCGGCCAGCGTCGCCGGGCGGAAGTCGCGGACGTCCACGCCCACGTCGAACTGCCGGGTCATGGGCGCGAGGCGGCCGTGGCTGTGGCCGTGCAGGTTCACGGCGCCGCGGCCCATGCCGTTCCAGGAGCGCAGGGCATAGTGGCACAGCACCAGCGCCGTGCCCTCCGCCTCGATCTCGGCGTACGGCTGCACGTTGTGCCAGCCGGGCCAGGACCGCACGCTGTCGGGGTCGTTGTTGCCGGTGACCAGGTGCTTGCGGCCGTGCAGCCGCTCCAGGCGCGCGGCGAGGCGGGCGGCGAACAGCGCCGCGGGCCCGGGCGAGCGCGGCCCGACCGCGACGTCGCCGAGGTGCCAGACCTCGTCGTCCGGCGCCACCGTCTCGTTCCACAGCCGCTCCATCGTCGCGTCCATGTCGGCGACGCCCTCGAAGGGGCGGCGATACAAGCCCAGCGCGCCGCCATGGCCGAAATGGGTGTCCGCGGTGAAGAGGATCATGGCGGGCGTTCTCCTGGCCGGGGGCGTGCGCATGGGGGTCTGCCGGCCGTGACCCGACCATGCGTGCCGCGGACCTGCGCGCGACCGGCGGCGGTCACGATCCGGCAATGATTGCCGCCCATGATGCGCGTCGAGGCGGGCCCGCAGGATACGGCCCCGCGGCACGGGGAACACGCCGACATGAGCGGGACACTGCCGTTCCAGACCCGGCCCGCCGTCCCGCCCGACGTGTCGTCCGCCCGCGGGCTCCTGGGCGCCGTCGTGCGGCGCTGGGTGCTGCTGCTGCTGGTGCTGCAGGCCGTGGCGTTCGCCTTCCTGTTCGCGGGCGTGCACGGCTGGGTCGTGCGGCTCGACCATCCCGTCTCGCCGGATTTCGTCAGCTTCTACGCGGCGGGCCTGCTGGCCGACCAGGGGCAGGCGGCGGCGGCATACGTCAGGGCGACGCATTTCGCGGCCGAGCAGGCGGTGCTGTCGCCCGGCATCGCCTACCAGTTCTTCCTGTACCCGCCCCCCTTCCTCCTGGTGTGCTCCGTGCTGGCCCGGCTGCCCTGGGCGCTGTCGTTCGCCGTGTTCGAGGCGGTCACGTTGCTCGGGTGCCTCCTGGTGCTGCAGGCGATCCTGGCCCTGCCGTGGCGGCAGTGCCTGGCAGGGCTGCTGGCGTTCCCGGCGCTGCCCTGGGTGCTGCTGCTGGGGCAGAACTCGTTCATGACCGCGGGGCTGTTCGGGTTGGCGCTGCTGCTGGTGGACCGGCGGCCGGTGCTGGCCGGGCTGCTCGTCGCGGGGATGGCCTGCAAGCCGCACTTCGCCATCCTGGTGCCGCTGGCCTTTGCGGCGGGAGGCTGCTGGCGTGCCTTCGCCGCCGCGGCGGCCGGCGTGCTGGCGACCTGCGCGCTGGCGACGCTGCTGTACGGCGTGCAGATCTGGCCCGACTACCTCGCCACCATGGCCGCGAGCCGGCCCGACCTGCAGGCCGGGGTGGTCGGCCGCTTCGCCGCCATGGTCAGCCCGTACGGTGCCTTGCGCGCCCTCGGCCTGCCGCACGCGGCCGCGCTGCTGGGGGAGGGGACCAGCCTGGCGTTGGCCGCGGCCGCGGTGGCGCTGATCTGGCGCCGGCGGGCGCCGTTGCCGTTGCGGGCGGCGGCGCTGCTGGCCGCGGGGCTGGTGGCCGCGCCGATGGCGCTGTTCTACGACCTGATGCTGGCCCTCGTCGCGCTGTGCTGGCTGGTACGCCAGGGCCGCGACACAGGCTTTCCGCCGGGGTCGGTGGGCATCATGGCGGCGTGCTGGCTGCTGCCGGGCGCGGCGCTCTTCCTGGGCGAGCGGCACCTGCCGGTGGGCGGGCTCGTGGCGCCGGCGCTGCTGATGCTGTGCTGGCGGTGGCAGGCCGGCCTGGAAGCGGGCCGGCGCGAGGGCCAGACCGCCTGACAGGACCGCAGCCGCCTCCCGCACGCAGCGATCGTGCATCCTCGCGCTGCCGCATCGTCGCGCGCGTGGCATGGTGGCGGCGCCATGCACACCACGCGCTTCGCCCCGAGCCCGACCGGCGCCCTGCACCTCGGCCACGTCCACGCGGCCCTGTTCGCGCACCGCCTCGCGGCGCCGGGCCGGTTCCTGCTGCGCATCGAGGACATCGACCCCGCGCGCTGCCGCGCCGAGCACGAGGCGGGGATCGTCGCGGACCTGCGCTGGCTCGGCCTGGACTGGCAGCGTCCGGTGCGGCGGCAGTCCGAGCACCTCGACGCGTATCGCGCCGTGCTCGACGCGCTCGACGCGCGCGGCCTGCTCTTTCCCTGCTTCTGCACCAGGGCGGAGATCGCGGCTGCCTCGCCCGCCGGCCCGTGCGCCGCGTCGCCCGCGGACAGCACGCTGCACGCCCCTCACGCGGCCGAGCCCGTCTACCCCGGCACCTGCCGCCGTCTCGACCCGGGGCTGCGCCGCGAGCGCCTGGCCCGTGGCGACTCCCACGCGCTGCGCCTCGACATGGCGGCGGCGCTGCGCGCCCTGCGCCGCCCGCTCGGCCGCAACGAGCGCGGCGAGGGCAGGCTCGAGTGCCACCCGGCCCGCTTCGGCGACGTGGTGCTCGGGCGCCGCGACGTGCCGGCGTCCTACCATCTGTGCGCCACCCACGACGACGCGCTGCAGGGCGTGACGCTCGTGACGCGCGCCGCCGACCTGCGCCCGGCCGCCGACCTGCACCGCCTGCTGCAGGAACTGATGGCCTGGCCGGAGCCGGAGTACGCGCACCACGGGCTGCTGCACGACGCCGCGGGCCGGCGGCTGTCGAAGCGCGCCGGTGCGCCCACGGTCGCCTCGCTGCGGGCGGCGGGGGCCACGCCGGAGGCGGTGCGCGCCTGGGCGGAGCAGGCAAGGCCAGAGGCCCTGCCTCTGGACTCCGCCAAAGGCTCGCCTTTGGAATCCCTTACTTGAGAGACGGGTTTCCAAAGGCCTCAGGCCTTTGGCGGGTCCGGGCAGAGCCCGGCCTTGCTTCCTTCGCCGCCAGCCACGCCAGCGGGATGGCCACCGCCCCGATCGCCGGCGCGAACAGGTGCCGCGTAGTCTTGCGCGGCAGCAGCCGCCCGGACCTGCCGCTCGAGAGCACGGCCGCCGGGCTCCAGTGCTCCCCCTTGCGCCAGGCCTCCAGCGTCACCTCGCCGTCCTCGTAGGACAGCAGCACCACTGGCAGCACGAGCAGCCCGAGCGCCCGTGCGGCACGCAGGCGGTGGTGCCCGTCCATGACCACCAGGCTGTCGCGCTCGACCACAAGCGGCGCCGTCCAGACACCCACGCGCCCGATGTGGCGCGCCAGCCGCAGGGCGCGGTGCTCGTCGTGCTCCTCGTGCGGCACCAGCCCCGAGGCCGGCACGGCGCACACCACGCGCCCCGTGGAGGTGGCCGGGAACGGGCGGAGCGTCATGCCGCAGGATGATCCGGCCCGGGCAGGTCGGCGAAATGATCGAGCACCAGCCCCAGCTTGGCGAACACCAGCGACAACGCGGCGCCACCGTCGTCCTCCTCCAGGAGGTGCGCCGCCCCCAGCGCGATCCGCAGCCCGCCCGGCGGCCCGTCCGGACCGTATCCCAGCCGCACCGGCTGGCCGATCCGGCAGCGCGACGCCGCGACTTGCCGCCAGCGCCCGGCGTCGGCCCCGCCCGACGCCGGGCTGCGTGCTGCGCCGACGACCTCGCCCAGGTCGCGGCCCAGCCAGTCGTGCACCACGCCGAGCTCGTCCGGCCGCATCAGCCGGTCTGCATCGGGCGCGCGCACCGTGAACGGGAAGATGGAGCGCGACGCGAGGCCCTCCGGCGCGCTGCCGCCCGCGGCCACGAGCGCCAGCCGCGGGTCGGCGCGCACCAGCGCCACGATCCTGCGGCCGTGCTCGCGCAGCCGCGCCTCGATCCCGGCCGCGTCGTGCCCCCGGAACGCGTCCATCTCGCGCAGCGCCACGGCCCAGCGCAGCACCAGCCCAGCGTGCCATTCCGCCCGGGCCGGGTCCGCCGCCAGCCCCGCCGCGTAGGCGCCCAGCCCGGCCATCAGCGGCGCCGCGTCGGCCATGGCGCCCGCCTGCGCCCCGGGCAGCAGCAGCGCCCCGCAGAACCCCGGCCCGCCGAAGAACTTCGACCCCGTCAGGATCACCGGCCAGCCCGCGTCCAGGCTCCGGCGCACCTCGGCCGCGTCCAGCCGCGCCTGGCTGGCGTCCACGACCACCGTGAGCCGCGCGCCGAACCGCACGCTCCAGCGCCGGCAGGCCTCGGCGCCCGGCACGACCAGCCCGGTCTTGGAGCAGTCCGCCTGGTGCAGGATAACGTGCCCCGCCGCGCAGCACCGCTCGAGCGCCCGCTCGAACGCGTCGTCGATGTCGCGCAGGGGCAGCGCCTCGCCCGAGGCCGCGCGCAGCGCCACCGTCTCCAGCCCGATCGCAACCGGGCAGCCCGCCAGAGGCTCGCCCCTGGCCACCGCCGCGCCGGTCGCGGTGGCATCGGCGAAATGCCGGGCGCGCGCCGCCGCCGGCACCCCGCTTCCCGTCTCGGCGGGATCGACCAGGAGGCAGGTGACCGCGCCGCCCTCCAGGCCCTCGCCCCGCAGCCGTGCCAGGATCGCGGCGGTGGCCAGCAGCGCGGCGTCGGTCCCGGACGGCACGACGAACGCCGCCGCTCCCTGGACGCCGTAGTGGCCGAGGATGCGCGACGCTGCCGCGGCGCAGCCCGCGTCCACGGCGGCGCGATGCCCCGCGCGCAGCGCCTCGGCCAGCAGCGCGTGCCGCGCCCCTTCCGCCGCCGCCAGGCCGGCCGATGACACGGACGAGCTGGTGCACGAGGCGAACTCCGTCACGCCGGGCCGCGGATGGGGCGCGCAGCCGTAGCGGTTCAGGCCGCTGGCCGGGTCCAGCGCCAGGCGTTCGTCGCCGCCCTGCACGAGCAGGCTCTCGGCCGAGCGCGCCAGCTCCCAGCCCCGCGCCACGACGTCCGCCGCCACCGCATCGGGCGACGTGCCGCACAGCGCCACCGCGCACCGCTCCAGCAGCCCGGGCGCCGGCAGGTCGCCGCGCAGCGCCTCGAACGGCCACAGCGCCGGCGGCAGCGCGGCGTCGAGCGGCAGGCCGCAGGCCCCGGTCGTGGCCAGCGTGCCGGCGTTGCGTGCCGCCAGCAGCGCCGCCGCCGCCGTCGGCAGCCGGCACTGCTCCAGGCGCAGCCGCTCGTCGCGGAAGCGCTCCAGAACCCGGGCGGCCCGGTCTGGCCCGGAGGCTTCCCCCGCGCCCGGCGCCTGAACCGGACCAGGGAGCCTGTCCATCGCCTGGAACCCCTCGCTCACGCGACAGCTTGTGCCCTGGCCGCCGGCGTCCTTGCAAGACGGCGCGGCCTGCGACCGTTCCCGCAGGCGCCCGCCGCCATCACGGAGCAAGTCCGTATCGGAACCGTACAAATAGGTGTCGTCCTCCGTTCCGGTGTGCGCCAGAGTTGCCGCATGGACCGCCCCGCACGCTACACGCGCCCCGCCATGGTGCTGCACTGGCTGACCGCGGCTCTGGTCGCGGTCGGCGCGGCGTTGGGCCTGGGCGTGGAGCTGTTCCCCGAGGCCTGGATCGGGCCCGCGATCGACCTCCACAAGTCCATCGGCATCACCGTGCTCGGCCTGGTTCTGGTCCGGGTGCTATGGCGCCTGACCCACGCGCCGCCGCCCGCACCGGCCGGGCGCAGCCGTCTGGAGCGGCTCGCCGCGCGGGCGGCGCACCTCGCGCTGTACGGCCTGATCCTGGCGCTTCCGCTGTCCGGGTGGATCCACGACTCCGCTTTCGCCTTCGCCGCGCGCCATCCCCTGCGCCTGTTCGGCGTTCTGCCCTGGCCGCGCCTCGGCATCGTCGAGGCGATGGCGCCGGACGCGAAGCTGCGGCTTCACGCCCGATGGTTCTCGATCCACGTCGCGCTGTTCTATGCGCTCTGCGCCCTGTCCACCCTGCACGTCGCCGGCGTGCTGAAGCACCACCTGCTGGATCGGGACCGGCCGCTGCGGCGCATGTGGTCCTGAGCCCCGGCCCCGCCGCAGCTCCATGTCGCCGGCCACGCGCCATGCTATGCCGCTGCAACGCTGACGCCGGGCGGCAATCGCCCCGCGCCGGCAGCAAAGGGGAATGATCCATGGATCGGTGCGCCGCGTGGCTGGCGGGCAGCCTGGTGCTGCTTGCGACGAGCGCGTCCTTCGCGGCCGACGGGCCCGGGATGGCGATGCTCCCCGACGACGCCGCGGTGCAGTGGAGCCCCTCGCCCCCCTCTCTGCCCCACAACACGCAGATCAGCATCCTGTCCGGCGACCCGGCCAAGCCCGGACCGTTCACGCTCCGGCTCCGCATGCCCGCCGGCACGGTGATCGAGCCGCACACCCACGCCACCGCCGAGAACCTCACGGTGCTGTCCGGCGCCATCATGCACGACATGGGCGACACCATCGACAAGGCCCGCGGCCGCCCGCTCGGGCAGGGTGGCTTCGTGTTCCTCCCCGCCGACATGCCGCACTCGCTGTGGACCACCACCGGCGACGCCGAGATCCAGGTCTCCGGCACCGGACCGTTCGGCCTGCACTACATCAACCCTGCCGACGACCCCAGCCGGACGAAGTAGCGGCAAGCCAAGCAAGGCCAGAGGCTCCGCCTCTGGACTCCGCCAAAGGCTGCGCCCTTGGAACGCCTCCCTTAAGTCAAGGGATCAAAGGGTCCTCGGACCCTTTGCGGGTTTGGGCGGAGCTGGCCAAAGGTTCCGACGACCCTCTTGGGTCGTTGGAAGGCCAGCGGAGGGGGAGCCCATGCTTCCTGTCCTCAGGCCGCGTCCGCCATCCGGTTCGTCAGGGTGCCGATGCCGTCGATCGCCACGCTGACCTCCATCCCCGGCCGCATCGGCAGCACGCCCACCGAGGTGCCGCACGCGATCAGGTCCCCGGGCTCCAGCGTCATCTCCCGCGACAACAGGCTGACGATCCGCGCCGGCGGCAGGATCATGTCCGACACCGGGTAGCTCTGCCGCTCGCGCCCGTTCAGCAGCACGCGGACCTGCAGCGCCATCGGGTCGAGCCCGGTGGCGATCCCCGGCCCGCACGGCCCGAACGTGTCGCACCCCTTGGCCCGCGCCCACTGCGGGAACGACGGGTCCGCGTCGAGCAGCCCGGTCGCGGTGACGTCGTTGACGCAGGTGTAGCCGAAGATCGCCGCCGCCGCTCCGGCCTCGTCCACGCCCGCGCAGCGCCGCCCGACCACGATCCCCAGCTCGCCCTCGTAGACGACGCGCCCGTCGTAGCCGGCAGGCGGGCGGATCGTCCCGCCCGTCGCCAGCAGGCTCGTCGTCGCCTTCAGGAAGTAAAGCGGCACCTCGGGGATCGCCGCTCCCAGCTTGGCCGCGAGCGCGTGGAAGTTGTTCCACAGCCCGATCACCTTGCCCGGCCGCACCGGAACCAGCAGCCGCAGCCCGCCCGGCGCCAGAACCTCTCCCGTGGGCTCCGGCCCGGCGAACATGTCGCCGGCGTGCACCGCGACGCCGTCGCCGTCGAGGACCCCGAACCCCTCGACGCCCGCGTGCTCGAAACGAACCCAGACCGCCATGACCATCCCCCCGCCCGCGGCGGCGCTATACAGCGACCCGCACCGCCCGGCCAAGCCGCTCGCCGGCCCGCCCGCTCGCACGACCGCCCCGGGCACGCACGGGCCCCGGTGCGGGCGTTGCTCCCGCGCCCGGCCCGGGACTAGTGTGCGCGCCGCCCCGACCCCCGTTCCCCGGCCGCGCCCGGACCGCACCGCGCGGCCGGCCACAGGATTGCCCCATGAAGCTCACCGCCGAACGCCTCGACAAGGTCAGCCCGAGCCAGACCATCGCCATCGCCACCAAGGCGCGCGCGCTCAAGGCCGCCGGCCGCGACGTCATCAGCCTGTCCGCCGGCGAGCCCGACTTCGACACCCCCGACAACGTCAAGCAGGCCGCCATGCGCGCCATCGAGGCGGGGCAGACCAAGTACACCGACGTCGCCGGCACCCTCGCCCTGCGCCAGGCCATCGCCGCCAAGTTCGCCCGCGACTCCGGCCTCGACTACAGGCCGGAGGAGATCATCGTCTCCACCGGCGGCAAGCAGGTGATCTTCAACTGCATGCTCGCCACGCTGGACGCCG
>JBPBQX010000264.1:0-30145 GCA_050955025.1 Janthinobacterium lividum | reverse complement strand
TCGACCGCGCTGCTGATGCTGCCGCTGCAGCAGCCGCCGGCGTGGATCGCGCTGCGCGTGGTGATCGGCTTCTGCTACGGCGGCCTCGCGCTGATCATCGAGAGCTGGCTCAACGAGCGCGCCACCCGCTCGGCGCGCGGCGGCATCTTCGCGGCCTACATGACGGCGAACCTCGTGGCCTCGCTGGCCGGCACGCTGAGCTTCACGCGGCTCGACCCGCGCGGCCCGATGCCGTTCGTGGTCATGGTCGCGGCCGTGGTGATGTCGATCGTCCCGGTGGCGCTCACCCGCTCGCCGGTGCCCAGGCCCACGCGCCCGTTCTCGATCCACCTCGGCGAGCTGTTCGCGATCTCGCCGTCCGGCGTGTCGGGCTGCTTCGCGGCGGGGCTGGTCAGCGGCGCGGTCGGCGGCCTCGGCCCGACCTTCGGCCTGGCGATGGGCCTGTCGACCCACCAGGTCGCGCTGATGCTCGCGGGCTCGGTGCTGGGCGGCGCGCTCTCGTACTATCCGGCGGGGCGGCTGTCGGACCGCATGGACCGGCGCTTCCTGCTGCTCGGCCTGTCGGCGCTGGCGATCGCGGCCTGCGCGCTGCTGGTGCTGCGCGGCGCCACGCTCTCGCCCGGCTGGCTGATGCTGACGCTCGCGGCGTTCGGCTTCGCGCAGTACCCGCTCTACGGCCTGTGCGTGGCGTTCGTGAACGACCGCATCCGCGAGCGTTCGTTCGCCGAGACGGCGAGCGAGCTGCTGCTCACCTTCGCGGCCGGCACCGTGCTCGGCCCGGTGGCGGGCGCGCTGGCGATGGCGCACGACGCCGCCAACCTGTTCGTGTTCGTGGCCGCGGTGCTGGCGCTCGAGTCGGCGTTCATCGTCTGGCGCCTGGTGCACTTCCCCTCGCCCGTGACGTGCCCCGCGAAACGCAACGAGACCTTCGAGGCGGCGCCCAACTCCATGAGCGTGCTCAAGGCCCGCAACCGCCCCGCCTCCACCGACGCCGCCCCGCACTGACGCGACTCCGCGCCGGCACGACCCCTCGCCGGCACGATTCCGCACCGGCCCGACCCCATGTCGACACGTTCCGGGGGCAACCGTGTCGCGCGCGCAACCGCGGACGGGGAGAGGTGTCACTCTCCTGCTACAATTGTCGGACAAATGCACCGGGGCACCCCGGAAACCGCAAGTTCGTCATGCCAAGGCGGCCAAACCCGATAGTGTCCGCTTACCGCACCCAGGGTGACACAGATCATTCGCCGCGGACCGCGTAGCAAGGGAACGTTGCACATGCCTGAAGAACGAATTTATCCGCGCGGCCGCCGGGGCCGCTTCCGCCTCGCCGCGGCCGGCGTCGGCCTGGCGCTCGGCCTGGCGGGGACCGCGCACGCCCAGAACATCAACAGCGGCGTCAGCATCGGGCCGAGCCAGCAGCTCTCCACGCCGCTGACCCCCGGCGTGCCCTCGCCGACCGCGGCCTCGAAGGTCGACCAGCTGATCGGCGGCCTGCCGGCGCTGGACGGCCCGCGCACCGCGCTGGGCAACCTCGGCATCGACATCCTCGGCGACTTCATCACCGAGTTCGCGAGCAACGTCAGCGGCGGCGTCCAGAAGGGCTCGACCTTCGCCAACCAGCTCGGCCTCGAGCTCGACGTCGACTGGCAGAAGCTCGCGCGCATCCAGGGCCTGTCGACCCACATCGTGGTGATCAACCGCTCCGGCAGCCCCGACAGCAGCCGCGGCCTGAACGGCGACAACCTGCTGCCGGTGCAGGAGATCTACGGCGCCGGCGGCGACGTCGCCCTCCACCTGGTCTACGCCTACGCCGAGGAGAAGCTGGCCCAGGGCCGCGTCGACATCGCGCTCGGCCGCATGCCGCTGGCCAACGACTTCGCCGCCTCGCCGCTGAACTGCAACTTCATGAACAACTCGCTCTGCGGGAACCCGAAGTCGCTGCCCGGCGGCGACGTGGGCTTCTCCTCCTACCCCGACGCGGTGTGGGGTGCGCGCGTGCGCGTGCGGCCCACCGACGACACCTACATCCAGACCGGCATCTACGCGACCGACCAGGACCTCTACCAGACCGACCGCTTCCGCTCCGGCTTCACCTTCGACACCTCCAAGATCAACGGCCAGACGTTCCCGGTCGAGGCCGCCTGGCTGCCGACCCTCGGCGCGGACCGCCTGCCCGGGCACTACAAGCTCGGCTTCGCCTACGACAACGCGCCCCAGAGCAGCTTCTACTTCGACAGGAACGGCAACGCGGCCACGCTGAGCGGCCTGCCGTTCCGCACCCAGAAGGGCCACACCCAGGCCTGGGCGGTGTTCGACCAGATGGTCCTCCGCCAGGGCCCCGGCGACAACGACGGCATCATCCTGCTGGGCGGCTACGTCCACAACGACCCGTCCACCTCGGTCTACGCCGAGCAGTACTACGGCGCCCTGCTGGACCGCTCGTTCTGGAAGGCCCGCCCGCTCGACACCATCGGCGTGCTGTTCTCCTACCTCAACACCAGCCCCCAGCTCGCCCAGCAGCAGCAGCTCGACCTCAACATCGGCGAGCCGATCGCCAACGGCGCCACCGGCGTGCAGCGCCACATGCAGATCCTCGAAGTCAACTACGACATCCACGTCTACCGCGGCGTGAACTTCGAGCCCGACTTCCAGTACGTCTTCCGCCCCAACGCCGTGAACAACATCAAGGACGCGGCAGTGTTCGGCTTCAAGTCGCACATCGCGTTCTGAACCGCGGCGTCGCGTGCTAGAGGTGCGGCGGGTCCCTCGGGACCCGCCGCACCCATTTCCGGAACCAGCGATGCCCCTGCTCCGCCCCTTGCTCGTCGCCGTGCTGCTGGCGGGCGCCGTCCGCGCGCCCGCCGCCGCCGCGCAGGGCTTCTCCATGCACCCCAGCGACGAGCTGTCGCAGCCGCTGCGCCACCACCCCCGCCGGCCCCGTCCTCGCCCGGTGCAGCCACGCCCGCAGCCCCCGGCCACCCCGACGCCCGCCAGCCCGACGCCTGCCAGCCCGGCGGCCCCGCCCCGGACCCCCCTGCGCCCATGACGCCCGCAGCCCGCGCGGCCACACGGCCCCGCATGCCGCCGGCCCGCACCCCCGTCCGCACCAACGCGCGGCGCCCGTGACCCGCACGCCCCGGCCGCGCCGCCCGGCCCCGCCCCGTCCCGCTGGCGTCGAGGCTCCCGCGCGCCGCACACGAGGCGTTCCCCCGGCGGCCTGCGCGCTGCTGCTGCTGGCGGCCGGCTGCGTGCCGCTGCCCACCGGGCCGATCCTGGGCGACTGGCGCGGCACCCCGCCCGGCCCGTCCGTCGAGCAGCCCAAGATCGTCGAGCTGGTGCTGGACGGCGCCCCCGACGCGACCTCGGGCCGCTACCACATCGCGATCACCGTGCAGAACACGCGCAACGGCGCCGGCGCGGGCACCACGCGGTGGCAGGGCGGCTGGACCGGCAGCCGGCAGACGCTCGACGGCCACGACGCCCGCATCATCGACCTGCACGACATGGTGGACGGCCAGAACAACCGCTACGAGCTGGCGTCCGACGGCACGCTGCGCCCGGTGACCGGCACCAACAGCCTCGCCGCCACCTACAGCCCCGCCCAGGTCGCGCTCTACACCCTGCGCCCGCTGCCACGCGGCAGCTGGAACTACGGCGTGGACTGAACGCGGGCAGGGCCGCCGCCACGCGCCCCGGCCAGGCCTCCCACACGACGGGTGGCGCCACGCCAGCGCATCCGCAAGCGCCCCGGCCCGGCCCGGCGGAACCCGCACCCGACAGTCGGGGACCCCATCGTCCATGCCCGCCGCGCATAGGCCTTATGAGTCGCGGCGCACTACGATTCGCTTAACCCCGGGGTTACTTGTTGCAGTGCAGCATACGCTCGTTGCAGGAAGGAGCCTTGCCATGACCAGAACCCTCGCCATCCTCACCGCCGCTCTGCTGACCGTGTGGATCCCGAGCCAGGCCGCCCGCCTTGGCGGCGACCACGACCCGGCCGCCCGGATCGCGCCGGCCGCCCCGACGCACGGCCAGCTGCTGCAGAACCGCTTCTCCGGCACTGCGCTGCGCTGACGCCCGCGGCCCCTGGGCGGGCCGCGGCGCCGTCCGCCGGGGGTCCTAGCGGGCCTGGTCCAGGACGATCACGCGCATCTCGCCCGGCGCCGGCAGGCTGTCCGGCGTGATCTCGATCCCGGTCGCCCCCGCGCGGACCACCTGGTCGGCCGGGAATCGCGTCAGGAAGCGGTCCACCTTCTCGATCTTGAGCACGCCGCGCTCGTGCCAGTAGTGCATCGGGATCACCACGCGCGGCCGGATCGCGGCGATCGCGTCGTCCAGGTCGTCGAGCGCGATGGTGGCGTGCTCGCCGGCCAGCGCCAGCAGGATGTCCACCTGCCCCGCGAGCCGTGCCAGCTGCGCCGGGTCGACCGCGTTGCCCAGGTCGCCCATGTGCAGCACGCGCAGCCCGCCCAGCGTGAAGTGGTAGAGCGCGTTGGCGTCGGGATCGCGCCCCAGCTCGCCCTGGTAGTCGAACGTCCTGCTCTCGTAGGCCTCGAAGCCGCGGATCGGCACGCCCAGCACGACGCGCCCCTCGGGCGGCAGCTCCAGCGCGTTGACGACCACCGGGTCGCCCTGGACGTGGCTCGGGTCGGAATGGAAGTCGTCGGTGCGCGAGCTCATGATCACGAGGTCGGCCGGCTCGTCGATCGGCCGGAAGCCGCTGGTGCCGGGCGTGTAGGGGTCGGTGACCACGACGATCCCGTCCGCCTCGAGGCGGAAGCTGGCGTGGGCGTAGAAGCTGATCCTCATTCCCGCCGCCCCTCAGGCCGCGCCGTCGAGCCGGTGGCCGGCGAACAGCGTCCAGCTTTCCGCGAGCGCGCCCTGCCGCTCGCCGAACGCGGCCAGGTGCGCGGACTGCATGTGCGCCTCCCACAGTGCCCGGGTTTCCCAGGTCTCGTGGAACAGGAAAGTGCCGGGCTCGTCGGCGGAGCGGTGCAGGTCGTAGGCGATGCAGCCCTGCTCCGCGCGCGTCGGGCCGACCAGGCCCTGCAGCGCGGACAGCAGCGCCTCCTCCTGGCCGGACCTGGCCTTGAGCGTCGCCACGACGGTGAGATGCGCCATCGAGGGTCTCCTTCCCTGTGCCCGGCCAGCCTTGGCTGCGCCCGGGCGGTGTTGCCGGCCGGCCCGCGCGACGGGGCCAGGGATCGGCCGGGGCCGCCGCGTGTGCCGCGACCGCACGGCCCCGGCACCTGCCGCGGCCCTATGGTCCCGTCGCGCGTGCCGCGACCGCATGGTCCCGTCGCGCGTACCGCGACCGCGCGGTCCCGTCGCGTGTGCCGCGACGGGGCGGCCTTGTCGAGTGTCAGCGACGCGGGCTGGTCGCCACGTCGAGCCACACCGCCATCAGCAGGATCAGGCCCTTGACGATCATCTGCCAGTAGGTGTCCACGCTGAGCATCGACATGCCATTGTCCAGCGTGGCCATGATCAGCGCCCCGATCAGCGCGCCGAACACCGTGCCCGCGCCGCCGCGCATCGAGGTGCCGCCGATGATGCACGACGCGATCGCGTCCAGCTCCTGCAGCGAGCCTGCCGACGGCGAGCCGGCCGCGAGGCGCGCGGTGGTGCTGATCCCGGCCAGCGCCGCCATCGCCCCCATCAGCGCGAACACCATCAGCTTGACGCGCGCCACGTTGACGCCGGAGAAGCGCGTGGCCTCCAGGTTGCCGCCGACCGCGTAGATCCTGCGGCCGAACACGGTGCGACGCGCCATCAGCGTGAAGGCGCCGAGCAGCCCCAGCACCACGAGCACCGGCATCGGCACGCCGCGGTAGGAGTTCAGCAGCCACACGAAGCCGAACACGGCGACCGCCGCGACCAGCATCCTGGCGCCGTCCGCCCACAGCGGCGGCACGGCCAGGCCGAGCGCCGTGCGCCGCCCCCGCCCGCGCAGCGTCACGGCGACGATGCCCGCGAACAGCAGCACGGCGAGCGCGGTGCCCGCCGCGTCCGGCAGGTAGCTCTGCGCGACCGCGACCAGCGAGGGCGAGACCGGCGAGATCGTGACCCCCCCGGTGATCCCCAGCAGCACGCCGCGGAACGCCAGCAGCCCCGCCAGCGTGACGATGAACGAGGGCACCCGCAGGTAGGCCACCCAATAGCCGTTGAAGGCGCCGATCGCGGCGCCGATCGCCACCACGGCGGCGATGTTGACCGCAAGCGGCAGGTGCCAGCCCGAGTCCAGGATCGCCGAGATGCCGCCGAGCAGCCCGAGCAGCGAGCCCACGGACAGGTCGATCTCGCCGGAGATGATGACGAACACCATGCCGCAGGCCAGCATCCCGGTGATCGCCATCTGCCGCAGCAGGTTCGACAGGTTGCGCGGGGTCAGGAAGTCGCCGCCGGTGAGCTGGCTGAACAGCACCCACAGCACGGCGATCGCGATCACCAGCGCGAGCACCTTGTAGCGCGCGAAGGCGGACTTGAGCTGCTCGGTGCGCAGCGTGCGCTGGCGCTCCGCGGGCGCCGAGGTCAGCGCCGCAGGCGTGGGCGCCACGGCGACGTCGGCGGGCCGCGCGGGGTCGGGCGCGAGGGCGAGGTCGGGAATCGGGGACGAGTCGGGCATGGCGTGTTCCTCTGGTCGGGTCGTCAGGCGGCGCGCGGCAGCGGCGTGATGGCGGCCGAGAGCACCCGCTCCTGGGTCAGGGTCTCGTCGTTGACGAAGTCGCCGCGCAGCTGGCCCTCGCCGATCACCAGCACGCGGTCGCTGATGCCCAGCACCTCCGGCAGCTCGGAGGACACCATGATGATCGACACCCCGCGCTGCACGAGCGCGAACATCAGGCGGTAGATCTCGTATTTCGCGCCCACGTCCACGCCGCGCGTCGGCTCGTCGAGGATCAGCACGCGCGGGCCGGGCTCCAGCATCTTGGAGATCACCGCCTTCTGCTGGTTGCCGCCCGACAGGCTGGCGATCGAGAGCAGCGGGCTCGCGGTGCGGATGTGCAGGCGCGCGATCGCCTCGCCGATGACGGAGAACTCGCGCCCCTCGTCGATCAGCCCGCTGCCCGCGAAGCGGTCCAGCACCGAGAGCGTGATGTTGTAGCCGACGCCCAGCCCGGGGACGATGCCGTGCGCCTTGCGGTCCTCGGGCACCATGCACAGGCCCTGGCGCACCGCCTCCTGCGGCGAGCGGACCCGGATGACCTTGCCGTCGAGGCGGATCTCGCCGGAGTGCGCGCCGGGGTAGGCGCCGAACAGCGCGCTGACCAGCTCCGTGCGCCCCGCGCCGACCAGGCCGGCGATGCCGAGGATCTCGCCGCGGCGCAGCGCGAAGGAGACGTTGTCGACGCGCCTGCGCAGCCGGTTCTCGGGGTCGAGGCAGGTGATGCCGATCGCCTCGAACACCACCTCGCCGATCGGGTGGTCCTCGCGCGGGAACAGGTTGGTCATCTCGCGGCCGACCATCATGCGGATGATGTCGCCGGTGGACAGGTCGCGCATCGGCGCCTCGCCCACGAAGCGGCCGTCGCGGATCACGGTGACGCTGTCCGCGATCGCCTCGATCTCCTCGAGCTTGTGGGAGATGTAGACGCAGGCGGTGCCGCGCGCCTTGAGGTCGGCGATCAGGCGCAGCAGGATCCCGGTCTCGGACTTGGTCAGCGACGAGGTGGGCTCGTCCAGGATCAGCAGGCTGGCGTTCTTGCTCAGCGCCTTGGCGATCTCGATCAGCTGCTGCTCGCCGCCGGCGTAGTGCGACACGGGCTTGGCGACGTTGATGTGGCCCATGCGCAGCCCGGCCAGCAGGGTCGCCGCCTCGGCGTACATGCGGTCGAAGTCGATCATGCCGCGCACCACCGGCTCGCGGCCGAGGAAGATGTTCTCGGCCACCGAGAGCTGCGGGACGAGCATCAGCTCCTGGTGGATGATGACGATGCCGGCCGCCTCGCTCTCGCGGATCGAGGCGCACTGCAGCGGCTGGCCGCGCCACAGGATCTCCCCGCCCCAGGTGCCGAACGGGTAGACCGCCGAGAGCACCTTCATCATCGTGGACTTGCCGGCGCCGTTCTCGCCGCACAGCCCGACGCACTCGCCCGGCCGCACGCGCAGGTCGATGCCGTCCAGCGCCTTCACGCCGGAGAAGCTCTTGGTGATGCCGCGCATCTCCAGCAGGAACTCGCTCATCGCACGCGCCCCGCAAGCCGGGATGTGTGCGGGATGCCACGGCGGGGCCGTGCGGGGGATGCTGTCACCGTTCCTGCCTTTTCCGGCTGCACGGAAGGCAGCGCGAGCACCGTGCGCGACGCACCTGTCGCCGCGCCTGAAACGGTGGGGGCAACCGAGCACGGGCGAACCGGGACGGGGTCACTCCACGAGACAGGGGGGCAACGAACAGGAGTGCCGAACATGGCAGACCGGCGACGAACCTTCCCGACAAGCCTTCTTATTTATGGAACCAGCACACTACCCCGGTGCGACCCGTGTCAAGCGGGTTCCCGACAGGCTCGGCGCGGAAACGCGAGGGCCTGGCGGCGCGGCGGGCAAGCCGGGACAGGCTTCCTGCCCGCCGCCGCCCCGGCGACCCGGGCCTGTTGCCGGAACCGCCGGCGGCCTCGTCCAGGCCCGTCACGAGCCGCCAGCCTCGGTGACGACCCCGAAGGCCGAGCTCGAGGCAGGCTTCCGCCCCCGACGGCTCCCGCTCTGCCCTCAGGGGATGAGGACCGTGCTCCCGGTGGTCTGGCGGGCTTCCAGGGCGCGGTGCGCCTCGGCGGCGTCGCTCAGGGCGAAGGTCTGGTTGACGCGGATCTGCACGGCGCCGCTGGCGACCACCTCGAACAGCTCGGCGGCCATGGCCTCCAGGTCGGCGCGCTTCGCCGTGTAGGTGGCCAGGGTGGGGCGGGTGAGGAACAGGCTGCCCTTGCTGGTGAGCAGCGACGGGTCGACCGGCGGCACCGGGCCCGACGCATTGCCGAAGGTGACCATGGTGCCGAGCGGGGCCAGGCAGTCGAGGCTGGCGGCGAAGCTGTCCTTTCCGACGCTGTCGTAGACCACGGGGACCATGGCGCCGTCGGTGATGCGCCGGACCTCGGCGGCCAGGGTGTCGGTGCCGATCACGACGTGGGTGGCGCCGTTCTCGCGCGCCATCTCGGCCTTGGCCTCGGTGGACACCACGCCGATCACGCGCACGCCGAGGTGGCGCGCCCACTGGCACATGATGAGGCCGACGCCGCCCGCGGCCGCGTGCACCACCACGGTGTCGCCGGGCTGCACGCGGTGGGTGCGGCGCAGCAGGTACTGCGCGGTCAGCCCCTGCAGCATCATTGCGGCGCCGGTCCGCGCGTCGATGCCGTCGGGCAGCACGACCAGGCGGTCGGCGGCAATCACGCGCTTGGCCGCGTAGGCGCCGATCGGGCCGGCGTAGGCGACGCGGTCGCCGGCCTTGACCGTGTCGACGCCGGCGCCGACCGAGACGACGGTGCCCGCGCCCTCCATGCCGATGATCAGCGGCATGGACGGCGCCTTGTAGAGGCCGGTGCGGAAGTAGACGTCGATGTAGTTGAGGCCGACCGCCTCGTGGGCGATCAGCGCCTGCCC
The DNA here is from genome assembly GCA_050955025.1 of Janthinobacterium lividum. GTDB lineage: Bacteria > Pseudomonadota > Alphaproteobacteria > Acetobacterales > Acetobacteraceae > CAXSEF01. The sequence continues at coordinate 20,548 of JBPBQX010000264.1, read as the reverse complement.
GGCGGCGGGCTCGGGCGTGGGCACGTCCTCCCAGCGCATCACCTCGGGGCCGCCGTTGGCGTGGATGCGAATGGCCTTGGTCATGCGGACTCCGTCACGATGGTTCAGGCCGTGGGCCCGCCGGCTGTCTGGCCGGCGGAAGGCGGGCAGGCAAGAGAAGAGCGAAGGCTCGCCGCCGCCCGCCCCATCACGCGCCGGCGGCGGGACGCGCGCAGGCCTCCGTCTCCAGGGCCAGCAGGGCGCGCTTGGTGTCCAGGCCCTCGCCGCCGGTGTAGCCGCCCAGGCCGCGGGCGGCGACCACGCGGTGGCACGGGATGATCACCGGCAGCGGGTTGAGGCCGTTGGCCTGGCCCACGGAGCGCGCGGAGCCGCCGGCGGCCGCGGCCAGCTGCGTGTAGGTGCGGACCTCGCCGAACGGGATCGCGGCCAACGCATCCCAGACCCGTCGCTGGTAGGCGCTGCCGGCAGGGCGCAGCGGCAGGTCGAAGCGGCGCAGGGTGCCGTCCAGGTAGGCGTCGAGCTGGTCGCGGGCACGGCGCAGCAGCGGCGTCTGCTCCTGGTCGCGGCCCCAGCCCCAGTCCAGCGCGACAAGGGCGCCGTCCTCCTCGGACAGGGTCACGGCGCCGAACGGGGTCTGCATCGAGAGCTGGGGCACGGCCGGGATGGCGCACCGGAGCGGGGCGGCTGTCAAGCGGCCGAGCAAGGCAAGGCAGGCAAGCATGGGCTCTGCCCAAACCCGCAAAGGGTCCGAGGACCCTTTGATCCCTTGACTTAAGGGAAGCCATCCAAGGGGCTTCCCTTGGCGGAGCTCGAGGCAGGGCCTCGACCTTGCCTGGCCGGCCCTGCGGCGGGGCGCTAGGGTGCGGCTCCGTTTTCGGGGAGAGCGTTCGTGGGCCAGCCGCATCCGGGCGATCCGCCGCCGTACTTCGAGGCGCACCTGTTCGTGTGCTGCAACCGCCGCGCGGAGGGGCATTCGCGTGGCTCGTGCGCCGCCGCCGGGTCGGAGCGGCTGCGCGACTACATGAAGGCTCGTGCCAAGGAGCTGGGGCTCGGCGGGCGGGTGCGGGTCAACGGCGCGGCGTGCCTGGACCGCTGCGAGCTGGGGCCGTGCGTGGTGATCTACCCCGAGGGCGTCTGGTACCGGATCGGCTCGACCGACGACGTGGACGCGGTGCTGCAGCGCCACCTGATCGAGGGCGGGCGGGCGACGGAGCTGATGCTCTCGCCGCGATGAGGGAGCGCCTGCCTTCCTTGAAGAGGATTCTCAAGGCGAGCCTTGAGCGGAGTCCAGAGGCAGAGCCTCTGGCCTTGCCTTGCCTTCGCGGTTTTGCACGTTGACCGACACGATCATGGCGCTGGCGAGCGGGTCCGGGCGGGCGGCGGTGTCGGTGCTGCGGCTGAGCGGGCCGGGGTGCGGCGCGGTGCTGGACCGGCTGTGCGGGCGGCCGGCGCCGCGGCGGGCTTCGCTGCGGGCGCTGCGCGAGGCGGGCGAGGTGCTGGACCGGGCGCTGGTGCTGTGGATGCCGGGGCCGGGGAGCTACACCGGGGAGGACTGCGCTGAGCTGCAGCTGCACGGCGGGGTGGCGGTGGTGGCGGCGGTGACGGGGGCGCTGGCGCGGCTGGGGGTGCGGCCGGCGGAGGCGGGGGAGTTCACGCGGCGTGCGGTGCTGGCGGGGCGGATGGGGGTGCTGGAGGCCGAGGGGGTCGCGGACCTGGTGGCGTCGGAGGACGAGGCGCAGCGGCGACAGGCGCTGCGGCAGATGGAGGGCGGGCTCGGGCGCAGGCTCGCGGGGTGGGCGGAGCGGCTGCGCGTGGTGCTGGCGCAGCAGGAGGCGCTGATCGACTTCCCCGACGAGGACCTGCCGCCGGAGGTGGAGGCGGTGCTGCTGGCCGAGGTGGCGGCGCTGGCGGGCGAGATGCGGCGGGGGCTCGCGGACGCGGCGGCGGGCGAGCGGGTGCGCGACGGGCTGGTGGTGGCGGTGGCGGGGGCGCCGGACGTGGGCAAGTCGAGCCTGGTGAACGCGCTGGCGGAGCGCGAGGTGGCGATCGTGGCGTCGGGGGCGGGGACGACGCGCGACGTGCTGGAGGTGGCGCTCGACGTGGGGGGCGTGCGGGTGGCGCTGCTCGACACGGCGGGGCTGCGCGAGACGGCGGACCCGGTGGAGGCGGAGGGCGTGCGCCGGGCCAGGGCGCGGGCGGCGGCGGCGGACCTGGTGATCCTGGTGCGCGACGCGGCCTCGGCGGGGACGGAGCCGGGCACGGAGGCGGGAGGGGAAGCGGGGCCGCACGGGGCGGGGGCGCCGCGGGTGCTCGTCGTGCTGAACAAGGCGGAGCTGGGGGGCGGCGGGGGAGCGGCGGGCGCGGGGCTGCGGGTCAGCGCGCGCACCGGGTTGGGGATGGCGGCGCTGCGCGCGCGGCTGGGCGAGGAGGTGGCGCGGCTCGTGGCCACGGGGGGCGTGCCGCTGACGCGGGCGCGGCACCGGGCGGCGCTGGGCGAGGCGGTGGCGGCGCTGGAGCGGGCGGAGGCGGTGGCGTGGCCGGAGCTGCGCGGCGAGGAGCTCCGGCTGGCGCTGCGGGCGGTGGGGCGGATCACCGGGGAGGTCGACGTCGACGCCCTGCTGGACACGGTGTTCTCCCGGTTCTGCATCGGGAAGTAGGCGGGTCGGGTCAGGCGAAGCAGCGCTTCGCGCGGCCCAGGCGGATCAGTTCGTTGGCGCGCGCGGTGGCCGCCTCGGCGGTGCCCTTCTGCGCGACCAGGACCTCGTTGGACTCGGCGCCGCGCCCGTCCGTGTAGGCCGTGGTGCCGTTGCCGACGCCCGCGGGGCCATTGCGCCCGTTCACCGTGGTGTCGGTCACGCGCGTGTCGTTGGTGGGGGCGGAGAGCCTGGTCCGGCCGTTCACCTCCTGGTCGGTCATGCGCTGGGCCAGGGTGATCCTGCTGTTCATCCCGGCGATCCCGGCCTCGATCGCGGGGCAGCCCAGGGCGGGGTCGCCGGGCTGCGACAGCGCCATGGCCGGGTCGGCCTTGATGGCGGCCTGCGGGTCGGAGCCCTCGGCACACCCGCACAGCATGGCGCAGGCGAGCAGGATCGTGCGGGCGGGCGGGGTCATCCGGGTCTCTCCGCGTTTCGTTGCAGGAAGCATTGCCGTTCGCGGAAGGGCCGGCAATGCCCTGGCTCACGGCCCCGGTCGGGGCCGCGCCATGCTCTCGCCGCCGCGGGTCCTCTGCTATGACGGGCGCCACGGCGGCGGGGATGGGGCGGGCGATGGCGGATCGGTTCGACGTGGTGGTGGTGGGCGGCGGCCATGCTGGGTGCGAGGCGGCGGCGGCGGCGGCGCGGGTGGGCGCGCGCGTGCTGCTGCTGACGCACCGGGTGGAGACGATCGGCGCCATGTCGTGCAACCCCGCGATCGGCGGCATCGGCAAGGCCCACCTGGTGCGCGAGGTGGACGCGCTCGACGGGATCATGGCGCGGGCGGCGGACCTGGCGGCGATCCACGTCAAGCTGCTCAACCGCAGCAAGGGGGCGGCGGTGCAGGGGCTGCGGATGCAGGCGGACCGGGGGCTGTACCGGGCGGCGGTGCAGGCGCTGCTGGCGGGGACGGCGGGGCTCGCGGTGCGGGCGGGCGAGGTCGAGGACCTGGTGGTGGACGCGTCGGGGCGGGTCGCGGGGGTCGCGTGCGCGGGCGGGGCGCGGGTGGCGTGCGGGGCGGTGGTGGTCACGGCGGGGACGTTCCTGCGCGGGGTGATCCACGTGGGCGACGTGCAGTGGCCGGCGGGGCGTGCGGGCGAGGCGCCGGCGGCGGCGCTGGGGGCGCGGCTGGAGGCGCTGGGGCTGCCGACGGGGCGGCTGAAGACGGGCACGCCGCCGCGGCTGTCGCGGGCGAGCCTGGACTGGGAGGGGCTGGCGCGCGACCCGGGCGACGTGGAGATCGAGGCGTTCAGCCGGATGGGCGCGGGGGTGTGCGGGCCGCAGGTGGAGTGCCGGGTGACGGGGACGACGGAGGCGACGCACCGGGTGATCCGCGACAGCCTGCACCTGTCGGCGATCCATGCCGGGGGGATCTCGGGGCGGGGGCCGCGCTACTGCCCGTCGATCGAGGACAAGGTGGTGCGCTTCGCCGAGCGCACGCGGCATCAGGTGTTCCTGGAGCCGGAGGGGCTGGACGACGACACGGTGTATCCGAACGGCATCTCGACCAGCCTGCCGGAGGCGGTGCAGGCGGCGATGCTGCGCACGATCCCGGGGCTGGAGCGGGCGGTGGTGCTCAGGCCGGGGTATGCGATCGAGTACGACTACGTGGACCCGCGGGCGCTGACGCCGGGGTTCGCGGTGAAGGCGTTGCCGGGGCTGTTCCTCGCGGGGCAGGTGAACGGGACCACGGGCTACGAGGAGGCGGCGGCGCAGGGGCTGCTGGCCGGGGTCAATGCGGCGCGTCTGGCCGGGGGGCTGGGGGAGGTGTCGCCATCCAGGTCGGAGGCGTACCTGGGGGTGATGGCGAGCGACCTGACGACGCTGGGGGCGAGCGAGCCGTACCGGATGTTCACGTCGCGCGCCGAGTTCCGGCTGACGCTGCGGCAGGACAACGCGGACCTGCGGCTCACGGCGCTGGGCGAGGCGTGGGGGTGCGTAGGGCGTGAGCGGGCAGAGGCGCACGCGGTGCTGGTGGCGGAGATCGGGGATGCGGCGGCGCGGGCGGAGGCGGACGGGGCGCTGCCGGGGGTTCTGGCCGGGCACGGGGTCGCGGTGGCGGCGGACGGGCGGCGGCGGACGGTCGCGGAGCTGATGGCGCAGGCGCAGGACGCGGCGGCGCTGGACCGGGCGTTCCCGTGGCTGCGGGCGCTGTCGCCGCGGGTCAGGCGGCACCTGGAGGTGGAGGCGCAGTATGCGGGGTATCTGCCGCGGCAGCGCTCGGAGATCCGCAGCCTGGCGGCGGAGGCGGCCGTGGGGCTTCCCGCGGGGCTGGACTACGGCCGGGTGGGCGGGCTGAGCGCCGAAGCGCGCGAGGCGCTGGGGCGGGTGCGGCCGGGGACGCTGGCGGCGGCGACGCGCATCCCGGGGGTGACGCCGGCGGCGCTGCTCGCGGTTCTGGCGCATGTGCGGCGTGCGCAGGCGGATGCGGCGTGAGCGGTTCGCAACGGGCCCGCAACGATGTTTCACGTGAAACATCGGGCCGGATCGATACCTATTGCGCGGAGCTGCTGCGCTGGAACGCCAGGATCAACCTGATTGGGCGCGGCGACGAGGCGCGGGTGCGCGAGCGCCACGTGGCGGACTCGCTGCAGCTGCTGGCGCTGATGCCGGAAGGGCTGGCGCAGGGGTTCGGCGGCGAGGGCGGCAGCGCGCAGGCGGTGGACCTCGGGTCGGGCGGCGGGTTCCCGGGGCTGGTGCTGGCGATCGCGTCGGGGGTGGGGTTCGTGCTGATCGAGTCGGACGTGCGCAAGGCGGCGTTCCTGCGCGAGGCGGCGCGGCTGGTGGACGCGCCGGTGCGGGTGATGGCGGCACGGATCGAGGCGGTGCCGCCGCAGGGCGCGGCCCTGGTGACGGCGCGGGCGCTGGCCCCCCTGCCCCGGCTGCTGCCGCTGGTGGCGCGGCACCTCGCGCCGGGGGGGATGGCGCTGCTGATGAAGGGCGCGGGCAGCGATCGCGAATTGACCGACGCGGCGGCGGACTGGCACATGGAGGTCATGCGACACCAGAGCCGGACCGATTCGGACGGCACCATCCTGCAGGTCACCGGCCTCGCGGCGGCACGAGGCGCGAGCCCCGGGCCGCGCGACGCGGAGCCGCGGCGTGGCTGAGGCGGGCAAGCGCGGCGTCGCCGCCGTCCTGGACGTGGCGCGTGGCGCGGTGTCCGGCAGGGCCAGGGCGGGCGTGGCGGAGCGGACCAGCGTGGCGAAGGCGCCCGCGACGGCCAGGGTCATCGCGGTCGCGAACCAGAAGGGCGGCGTCGGCAAGACCACCACGGCGATCAACCTGGCGACCGCGCTGGCGGCCGTGGGGGAGCGCGTGCTGCTGGTCGACCTCGACCCGCAGGGCAACGCTTCGACGGGATTGGGGCTTGATCGGGCGGAGCGCTCGGAAGGCACCTACGCGACGCTGATCGAGGGGCAGGCGGCCGACGGGCTGATCCGGCCGACGCTGGTGCCGGGGCTCGACCTGTTGCCGGCGGACTCGGACCTGGCGGGCGCGGAGCTGGAGCTGGTGGGGATGGAGCACCGCGAGTACCGGCTGCGCGACCTGCTGGCGCCGGTGGTGGCGCGCTACGCCTTCGTGCTGATCGACTGCCCGCCGGGGATGGGGCTGCTGACGCTGAACGGCCTGGTGGCGGCGCAGGGCGTGCTGGTGCCGCTGCAGTGCGAGTATTTCGCGCTCGAGGGCATCAGCATGCTGGTGCAGACCGTGGAGCGGGTCAGGCGCGCGCTGAACCCGGCGCTCGCCGTGCAGGGCATCGTGCTGACCATGCACGACCGGCGCAACAACCTGTCCGAGCTGGTCGCGGCCGACGTGCGCGGCTTCTTCGGGGCGCAGGTCTACGAGACGGTGATCCCGCGCAACATTCGCGTCTCCGAGGCGCCGTCGCACGGCAAGCCCGTGCTGCTCTACGACCTCCGCTCGCCAGGGGCGCAGGCCTACGTGCGGCTGGCAGCCGAGGTGCTGCGGCGGGAACGGGCGCTGCAGGCGCGATGACCGTGCGGGGAGAAGGAAGGCCAGGGCTCTGCCCTGGACCCGCCGGGGGCAGGCGCCCCCGGACCCGCACACATAAAGGCGGCTTGCTCCTGGCGGGCCCGCGCGGGGTCCGGCCTTGTCTGCAGGCCGAGCGATGAGCCGCGATGCCCCACGCCTGGGCCGCGGGCTCGCAGCGCTGCTGGGCGATGCGCCGGCGAAGGGTGGTGCTCCGGTGCGGGTGCTACCGATCGAGGTTCTGGCGCCCGGGCCGTTCCAGCCGCGCAACGCCATGGCGGCCGACGCGCTGGCCGAGCTGGTGGAGTCGGTGCGCCGGCAGGGCATCCTGCAGCCGATCCTGGCGCGGTCCTCGCCGGGGGAGCCGGGGCGGTTCCAGATCATCGCCGGCGAGCGGCGCTGGCGGGCGGCGCAGGCGGCGGGGCTGCATGAGATCCCGGTGCTGGTGCGCGAGCTGGCCGACGGCGAGGCCATGGCGGCGGGGCTGGTGGAGAACCTGCAGCGCCAGGACCTCAACCCGATCGAGGAGGCGGAGGGTTTCGCGCGGTTGACCGACGAGTTCGGGCTGACGCAGGAGCAGCTCGGCGAGGCGATCGGCAAGTCGCGCAGCCACGTCACCAACGCGTTGCGGCTGCTGAACCTGCCGGACGTGGTGCGCGGCGAGGTGTCGCGGGGGGCGCTTTCGGCGGGGCATGCGCGGGCGCTGCTCGGGCATCCGGAGCCGGAGAAGGCGGCGCTGCAGGTAATCGCGCGGGGGCTGAACGTGCGGCAGACGGAGGCGCTGTCGGTGGCGCGGCCCCCTGCCCTGCCGGCGGCGCGCGAGGAGGAGACGGAGACGCGCTCGATCGAGCGCGAGCTAAGCGCGCACCTCGGGCTGGCGGTGAAGGTCGTGTTCGACGGGCGGGGCGGGTCGGTGAAGCTGACCTACCGGAACCTGGACCAGCTCGACGGGATCGTGGCGCTGCTCAAGGGGTAGCAAGGAAGGCCAGAGGCGCTGCCTCTGGACTCCGCCAAAGGCTGCGCCCTTGGAACGCCTCCCTTAAGTAAATGGGATCAAAGGGTCCTTGGACCCTTTGCGGGTTTGGGCAGAGCCCATGCTTGCTTGTCTACGGCCGCGCCGCCTGACGCGCGATCACCGAGAGGAAACGCCGGCACAGCAGCTCCTGCCGGGCGCCGGTGGCCTTGCAGGCGGCCTCCACGGCGCGGGCCTCCTCGATGGCGCGCAGGAGGGCTGGGGCGGACCAGAGCGACAGGGTGCGGGCGAACTCGGCGGTGCGGCGGAAGAACACCGGCGGGCGGGCGGCGCGCATCGCGTCGGCGGCGGACGCGCCCGAGGCCATGAGCAGGCGGGCCTGGTGCAGACGCTGCAGGTGGGACAGCGCCGGGCGGATCACGGCGATAGCGTTGGCGCCTTCGGCCAGGGCGCGCTCGAGGGCGCGGTCGAGGGCGGCGAGGTCGCCGGAGGTGGCGGCGAACAGGGCCTCGTCGAGGGAGAGCGCGGCGGCGTCGCCCACGCAGGCTTCCGCCGCGTCGAGGTCGACGGTGCCGCCGGGGCCGACGTAGAGCGAGAGTTTTTCCACCTCCGCGCGGGTGGCGCCGCGGTCGGCGCCGAGGTGGGCGGCGAGCCATTCCAGGGCGGCGGGGTCGGCGGAGACGTCGCGCTCGGCGAGCAGGGCGCGGATGGAGGACTCGAGCGCCCTGCCCTCCTCCGGGTAGCACGCGATGGCGGCGCCGCTGTCGAGGGTTTCCACGAAGGTGCGCAGCTTGCCGCGGCCGAGCGCGGGGGCCTCCAGGACCAGCAGCGTGTCGCCGCGGATGTCCAGGGCGCGGCGCAGGGGGGCGAGCGTGGCCTCCGTGCAGTCGCGCACGCGCACCACGCGGCGGCCGCCGATCAGGGACAGGGCGCCGGATTCCTCGGGGAGGCGGGCGTGGGCGTCGCGCTCCAGGGTCGCGACGCGGAACGGGTCGTCGAGGGTGGCGGCGACGGCGCGGGTCAGGGCGTCGGCGCGCTCGTGGACCAGGCCGGCGTCCTCGCCGTGCAGGAGCACCACGCGGGTCGTGCCGGGGTCGCGCAAAAAGGCGGGGATGCGGCGGGCGTCGAGCTTCATGGAAGGGCGAGGCCGGAAGCAAGGAAGGCCAGAGGCTCTGCCTCCGGACTCCGCCAAAGGGCGAGCCCTTTGGAAACCGATTTGATCAGGGAACGGATTTCAGGGGCGGGCTTCTGGCGGCGTTTGAGGCGGGGCCTCGACCTTGCTTCCACCGGCTCAGGTGCGGCGGCGGAAGTAGGTGGCGACGCGCTGGGTGATCTGGTCGGCGACGTTGTCGGCGAGGCGGCGCTGCACGGCCTCGTTCTCGAGGACGGAGAAGAAGACCTGTTCGTCCAGCGTGTTGAAGCCGTCGAGCACGCGCACCGTGCCGCTGGCGAGCGGGACGCCGGGGTTGGCGATCGCGGTCAGCGTCCAGGTGCCGCGGCCCACGGCGCGGGTGCGGGTGTTGCTGTTGGAGTTGAGGACGGAGATGGCCTCCTCGTCGATCGAGTAGGCGACGGCCAGGCTGTAGGTCTTGCGGTCGCCGTCGTCGGAGTCGAGGCGCTCCTGCAGGGCCTGGCGGAGGAGCTGGCCCAGGCGGTTGGGGATCAGCTCGACGTAGATGCTGTCCAGGTGCGCGCCCACGGTGCCGCCCTGCGACTGCGCGGACGCACCCGCGCCGTTGTAGAGGGGGTGGAAGCCGCAGCCGCCGAGAAGCAGCACGGCCGCAAAGGCAAGCGGAAGGAAGGAAGCATGGGCTCTGCCCAAACCCGCAAAGGGTCCGAGGACCCTTTGATCCCTTGACTTAAGGGGAGCGTTCCAAGGGCGCAGCCTTTGGCGGAGTCCAGAGGCGGAGCCTCTGGCCTTGCTTCCTGCCCTGGTCATCCGGCCACCACGAAGTTGACGATGCGGTTGGGTACGTGGATGCGCTTGACGATGCGCTTGCCCTCGAGGAGGCGGGCGACGTTGGGCTCGGCGGCGGCGGCGGCGAGGACCTCGTCGGGCGGCGCGTCGGGCGGCGCGTCGATGGTGGCGCGGAGCTTGCCCATGATCTGGATCGCTATCGTCACGGTTTCGGCGACGAGCAGGGCGGGGTCGGGCTCGGGCCAGGGAAGCTCGGCGACGAGGGTGGCATCGGCCCCGTGCAGGCGGGCGTGCAGCTCCTCGGCGAGGTGGGGCATCATGGGGGCGACCAGGCGGGCGGCGGTGGACAGGGCCTCGTGGCGGGCCCAGGCGAGGCCGTCGTCGGGAGGCGCGCGGTCGGCGTCGGCGACGGCGCCGGCCAGCTCGTAGAAGCGAGCGACGGCGACGTTGAAGGTGAAGGTTTCCATCGACTCGGTGACGGCGGCGATCGTGCGGTGGGTGGCGCGGCGCAGCGTGGTGGCGGCGGGGGAGAAGGCGGCGGGGCGCGCGGGCGCGGGGCCGGCGCTGGCGTCGCAGAGGCGGTGGAGGCGCTGGACGAAGCGCCAGGCGCCGGCGACGCCGGACTCGGTCCACTGCATGTCGCGCTCGGGGGGGTTGTCGGAGAGGATGAACCAGCGCGCGGTGTCGGCGCCGTAGCGGGCGATGATGGCGCCGGGGTCGATCGTGTTGCGTTTCGACTTGCTCATGGCCTCGACGCGGCCGACGGTCACGGGCTCGCCGGTTTCGCGGTGCGTGGTGATGCCGGCGGCGGTCTCGGTTTCCTCGGGGTAGAGCCAGCGGCCGTCGGCGCCACGGTAGCTCTCGTGGGTGACCATGCCCTGGGTGAACAGGCCGGCGAAGGGTTCGGCCAGGTCGAGCGCGGCCAGCTCGGGCGAGGCGGCGGACAGGGCGCGGGTGAAGAAGCGCGCGTAGAGCAGGTGCAGGATCGCGTGCTCGATGCCGCCGATGTACTGGTCGACGGGCATCCAGGCGCGCATGGCGTCGGCGTCGAGCGGGTGGTCGGCGTGGGGCGCGCAGAAGCGGGCGAAGTACCAGGAGCTGTCGACGAAGGTGTCGAAGGTGTCGGTTTCGCGTTGTGCGGGCGCGCCGCAGGACGGGCAGGCGACGTGCTTCCAGGTGGGGTGGTGGTCGAGCGGGTTGCCGGGGCGGTCGAAGGTCACGTCGGTGGGGAGGACGACCGGGAGCTGGTCGTCGGGGACGGGGACGGGGCCGCAGGCCGTGCAGTGGATCACGGGGATCGGGCAGCCCCAGTAGCGCTGGCGGCTGACGCCCCAGTCGCGCAGGCGCCAGTTGGTGACGCCCTCGCCGGCGCCCTGCTCCTGTAGCGCCGTGATGGCTGCGCGCTTGCCCTCGGCGGTGGGGAGGCCGTCGAGGAAGCCGGAGTTGATGAGGGTGCCGGGGCCGTCGTCGGCGCGGCCGGGGGTCGCGGGGGGCGTGTCGGGGCGGACGACCTGGGGGACGGGGAGGTCGTACTTGCGGGCGAAGTCGAGGTCGCGCTGGTCGCCGCAGGGGCAGCCGAAGATGGCGCCGGTGCCGTAGTCCATCAGCACGAAGTTCGCGACCCAGACCGGGAAGGTTTGGCCGGGGAGGAAGGGGTGGGCGACGCGCAGGCCGGTGTCGACGCCGCGCTTCTCGGCCTGCTCGATCACGGCCTCGCTGGTGCCCATGGAGCGGCACTCGGCGACGAAGGCGGCGACGGCGGGGTTGGTGGCGGCGGCGGCCGCGGCGACGGGGTGCTCGGCGGCGACGGCGAGGAAGGACATGCCGAACAGCGTGTCGGGGCGGGTGGTGTAGACCTCGATCGCCTCGGGCAGCATCGCGGCGGCGGGCGTGAGGGGGAAGCGGACGCGCGCGCCCTCGCTGCGGCCGATCCAGCGGGCCTGCATGGTGCGGACGCGCTCGGGCCAGCGGTCCAGGGTGTCCAGGGCGGCGAGCAGCTCGGGGGCGAAGGCGGTGATGCGCAGGAACCACTGCGACAGGCGCTTCTGCTCGACCAGGGCGCCGGAGCGCCAGCCGCGGCCGTCGATCACCTGCTCGTTGGCGAGCACGGTGTTGTCGACGGGGTCCCAGTTCACGCTGCTCTCGCGGCGCTCGGCCAGGCCGGCGTGGAGGAGCCGGAGGAACAGGCGCTGCTGCTGGCCGTAGTAGCGGGGCTCGCAGGTGGCGAACTCTCGGCGCCAGTCGATGGACAGGCCCATGCGCTGCAGCTCGGTGCGCATCGCGGCGATGTTCGCGAAGGTCCATTCGGCGGGGTGGGTGCCGCGCTCGCGCGCCGCGTTCTCGGCGGGCAGGCCGAAGGCGTCCCAGCCCATCGGGTGCAGCACCGCGTGGCCGCGGGCGCGCTTGTAGCGGGCGACGACGTCGCCCAGCGTGTAGTTGCGGACGTGGCCCATGTGGATCTTGCCGCTGGGGTAGGGGAACATTTCCAGGACGTAGTACGGCCTGGAGCCCTCGGGCGGGACGTCGGGGACGGCGAAGCAGGCGCGCTCGGCCCAGGCGCGCTGCCAGCGCGGCTCGGCGGTGCGGAAGTCGTAGGTGTGGGCGTCGGGGGCGGGCTGGCTGTCGCTCATGGCGCGAGGATAGCGGGCGGGGGGCGGGGCGGCGAGGGGCGGGTTTCAGGAAGGTTTGGGAAGCAAGCGGAAATGGGCGCTGCCCAGACCCACGAAAAGCTGGAAGCTGTTGAAGATTGGTTGTCGTGAGCGAAACACGTGGATTTAAATCTGTGAAGCGAGCCTCTCTATAGTTCCTTTTTCATCCGGCCTTTCCAGAATTGTATTGTAAACTTGTTTATAGTATCTATTAACCCTACGATTCTGAGCAATTCTTTGGCAAGTTCATCAAACTCTTTTTTATAATAGAGAATCTCATTTGCCCCATAGTAGTAGTGAGGTTTTGTAAAGGGTGTATAAGATCTTTTCTTAACGGAAAAGATAACTGGAAACAGAGCAAAACCTTTGGGCCACTCGTTTTGCGGTTTTGAAAGCACCTCAAAGCTCATTTCAGGAAGTATATTTCTAACACAACCATGAGCAATTTCATTCCGTCGTGCACATAACCCTTGTGCTGTGATACATGCATCATCAAACCGCTCCTTTATCGCACGTGTATTTTCTTTACCGTAGATCCCTTCAGCAGCATAAAAATAAGCTTCACTGCCAGCCCGCAACACCTCGACCTTCAGATTAAAATCCTCGATCCTTCCATAGGCACGATGTGGAACCCGATTATCTGTTGGATTTGCCATCTGTCCAAAAAGGAAGGTAAAACCAGTATTCAGATGTTCCCAAGCACTTAAGGCTGCTCCGACGGCGTGAAAAGTCATATCAGGATTAGCGTCACCACTTTTCGGTGGAGGGCGCTGCGCCACTCTTTCCGTGATGATAGCTCGCCGCTGTTTTCTTGTTGGTGACACGCAGCTACCTCCTTATGGAGAAGAGATTTGCTAGGATATTTGCATGTATATAATAAAACAGCTCGTTATTTTGTTTGATCTCTTTATATGATAGCTTGCAGTTATGAGTTAAAAGCTAGTTAGATCCACAAGTCACTTGAATAGTCTGGAAATTGTAATTGTTTAATAACCTATTTCTGCAGTGATTTACAAAAACTAACCAACGTAATTAGTGGTTTCCAAAGGCGAGCCTTTGGCGGAGTCCAGAGGCAGAGCCTCTGGCCTTCCTTGCTTCCTGTGTCTTACCTGCTTTAGGTCGCCAAAGGAAAGCGGACGGTAATAGCGGTGCCGGGGTCCAGGGCCTCGTGGTGCATGCGGCCGCCGCACTGCTCGACGAGGCGGCGGACGAGCTCGGTGCCGAGACTGCCCGGGCGGGGCGGGCCCATGCCGACGCCGTCGTCGCGGACGCAGAGCACGCCTTCGCCGGGTTTGGCGGTGCGGAAGCTGACGGTGATGGTGCCGGGGCGCTCGTCGGGGAAGGCGTGCTTGAGGGCGTTGGTGACCAGCTCGTTGACGACGAGGCCGAGGGGGACGGCGCGCTCGTGGGGCATGGCGGCGCGCATCAGGTCGGCGGCGACGGCGACGCCCTCGCGGCGCTGGTTGAGGCTGCCGCACAGGGCCTGGAGGTAGTCGGACAGCTCGACGCTGCCGTGGCCGGCGGCGTCGGCGAGCTGGTCGTGGGCCATGCCGATCGCGGCGATGCGGTCCATGACGTGGACCAGGCCGCGGCGGGTGTCCGGGTCGGTCTGGCCGCGCTTGAGGAGCATCAGCAGCGACACGACGAGCTGGAAGTCGTTGCGCACGCGGTGCTGCAGCTCGAGCAGGCGGGTCTTCTGGTCAAGCAGGGCGCGGCTGGTGGCGGCGTGGCTGGCGGGGTCCTGGCGCCCCAGGCGGGCGTGCAGCGCCAGGCCGAGGATGCCGGCCAGGGTGGACAGGAAGCGGGACTCGTCGGCGTCGAAGCGGCGGTGGACGGTGCTGTCGACCTCGAGCACGCCCCAGGGCGCGCCGTCCACCGCGACGGGGACGTTGAGCGCCGAGACGATGCCGTGGACGCGCAGCACGGGGGCGTAGCGGGTGTCGGGGGTGGCGGCGATGTCGTCGACCACGGTGGGCTGGCCGGTCTGGAACGCCTGGCCGGGGGCGGAGCCGACGTCGGTGCCCAGCGTCACGTGGCCGACGGTGCCGGGGTTCCAGCCGACGCCGGCCACGATCAGCAGGTCGCCGTGCTCCGGGCGGTGGCGGAGGATCTTGGCGTGGGCGACGGCGAGGCCGCGGCCGGCCTGCACGGTGGCGAGCTGGAGGAGGTGACCGGCGTCGCCGCCCTCGCCGGCCATGGCGCCGAACTCGGCGAGGATAGCGGCGTGGCGGCGCAGGCGGGCGGCGTCCGTGTCGGGGCACGAGGCGGCGGGCGCGGGATGCAGGTCGGGGGGCATGGCGGGTCCTGGATGGGGACGGTCCCGCGCGGCCGGGATGCGGGGTGGCTCGGGAGCCGGGAGGTTATATCCGAGGGACACGGTATCTGGGCAAGCGCCGCGTTCGCGACACGCGCCGCGTGTGGGCGGGGTCGTGGCACGCGTCTTGCGGCGGCGGCGCGGCAGCTGCGCCGCCGCTGTCCCGTTGACCGGAGGATGCCATGCCAGACCTGTTCAGCCCCTACACGCTCAAGGGCGTCACGCTGCGCAACCGCACGGCGATGTCGCCGATGACGATGTACAACTCCGTCGAGGGGCGGCTGGACGACTACCACGTGAGCTATCTGGGCGCGCGGGCGGCGGGCGGGTTCGCGCTGGTGTTCGGCGAGCAGATGGCGATCACGCCGGACGGGCGGACCACGACGTCGTGCGCGGGGATCTGGGACGACGGCCAGGTCGAGGGGCATGCGCGGGTGTGCGCGATCATCGAGCGGATGGGCGCGGTGCCGGCGATCCAGCTCGGGCACACCGGGCGCAAGGGCAGCGAGCTGCCGCCGCACAGGGGCACGAACGCGGAGGGCACCTGGCGGCAGCTTCCGCCGGAGCACCCCGACGGGTGGACGTGCCGGGCGCCGTCGGCGATCCCGTACGGCGGCGGGGGGCACGTCTATCCGGTGCAGGCGCTGAGCGTGGAGGAGATCAGGGCGCTGCACCGCTCGTATGCGGCGGCGGCGGTGCGTGCGCTGGATGCGGGCTACAAGTGGCTGGAGATGCACTACGCGCACGGCTACCTCGGGGCGAGCTTCTTCTCGCCGCTGGCGAACCGGCGCGACGACCAGTACGGCGGCAGCGTGGCGAACCGGGCGCGGTTCCATCTGGAGGCGCTCGACGCGGTGCGGGCGGTGTGGCCGGAGAAGTATCCGCTCACCATGCGGCTGGGCGCGGACGACCTGAACCCGGCGGGCACGCAGTTCGACGACGCCGTCGAGGCGATCGGGATGATGAAGGAGCACGGGCTCGATCTCGCGGACCTCTCGCTCGGCTTCAACACCGACGAGATGGTCGATCCGCCGATGAACGAGGTCGGCTTCATGCTGGGCCGCGCGCGGCGGGTGCGCGACGAGGTGGGGATCCCCGTGGCGACGAGCTGGAACCTCGGGGTGCCGCGCAATGCGGACCAGGCGGTGCGCGGGGAGATGGTCGACGTCGTGATGCTGGGGCGGCCGGCGCTGGCCAACCCGCACTGGCCGCTGTGGGCGGCGCGCGAGCTGGCGCACGAGGATCCGTTCTCGCTCGTGCCGCAGGACTGGGCGTGGTGGTTGCGCAATTTTCGCGGGCACGGGCCGAGCATCGGGTGGCCGGAGGTGCGGGGGCGGAGTGAGCAAGGTTGAGGCGCTGCCTCAAACTCCGCCAAAGGCTGCGCCCTTGGAACGCATCCCTTAAGACAAGGGATCAAAGGGCCTCACGGCCCTTTGCGGGTTTGGGCGGAGCTGGCCAAAGGTTCCGATGGCCCGCTTGGGCTATTGGAAAGGCCAGCGGAGGGGGAGCCCATGCTTGCTGCCTTCCTGCCGCCGTCCCAGGGTGGCGCCGGATTTGGGGGACTGGGTGATGGCAGGCAACGTGGCGCTGGTGGCCGGGGCGAGCGGGATCATCGGCGCGGGGGTGATCGAGGCGCTGCGCGCGGCGGGCGGGTGGCGCGTGAAGGCGCTGGCGACGCGGCCGGTGGAGGGGGTCGAGACCCTGGCGGTGGACCTCGGCGACGCGGAGGCCACGCGCGAGGCGCTGCGGGGGGCGGCGGATACCACGCACCTGTTCTACGCGGCGTACAAGCCGGCGCCGGATTTTGCCGCGGAGGTGGCGGTCAACGGGCCGATGCTGGAGCACCTGCTGGGCGGGCTGCGGGCGGTGGGGGCGCCGCTGGAGCGGGCGGTGCTCTATCAGGGGGCGAAGGTGTACGGCGTGCATCTCGGGCCGGTGCACGCGCCGTTCTACGAGGACGGACCGCGTCATGTGCCGCCGAACTTCTACTTCACGCAGGAGGATGCGCTGCGGCGGCACGCGGGCGAGGGCGGGTTCGGGTGGTCGATCCTGCGGCCGGACGTGGTCATCGGCGATGTGTCGGGCAACGCGATGAACATGGCGATGGTGGTCGGCGTGTATGCCGCGGTCTGCCATGCGACGGGGACGCCGTTCCGGTTCCCGGGGACGGCGCAGGTGTACGACGGGGTGTTCGCGCAGTTCACGGACGCGCGGCTGCTCGGGCGGGCGAGCGTGTGGGCGGCGACGGCGGAGGCGGCGGGGGGCGAGGCGTTCAACTACGTGCACGAGCCGTTCCGCTGGGCGCGGGTGTGGGGGCAGGTGGGCGAGGCGCTGGGGCTGGAGGTGGCGGCGCCGCTGCGGATGACGCTGGCGCAGCAGATGGCGGGGCACGGGGCGCTGTGGGCGCGGATCGCGGCAGAGCAGGGGCTGGTGGAGGCGGACTACGCGCGGCTGGTGGGGTGGGGGTTCGGCGACTTCATCTTCAGCACCGCGTTCGACATGGTGTCGGACATGGGCAAGATCCGGCGCGCGGGGTTCGGCGAGACGGTGGACAACGGCGAGGCGCTGGTGGGGGGGATCCGCCGGCTGCAGGCGAGGAAGGTGCTGCCGGCGTTCGCGAAGTAAGGCCGGGCTCTGCCCGGACCCGCCAAAGGCCTGGAGGCCTTTGGAAACCCGTCACTTAAACAAAAGGATTCCAAAGGCGAGCCTTTGACGGAGTTTGAGGCGGAGCCTCAACCTTGCTGCCTCATGCGGCGAGGCGTGCCTCGAGGTCGGGGTGGACGGTGAAGCTGGCGCTGGTCTTGGCGCGGATGTCGTCGAGGGTGACGTCCGGGGCGATGTCGACGAGGGTGAGGCCGGGGCGGGCGACGTCGAAGACGCCGAGGTCGGTGACGATGACGTCGACCACGCCGGCGCCGGTCAGGGGGAGCGTGCAGCGGGGCAGGATCTTGGGCTCGCCCTTGGCGGTGTGCTCCATGAGGACGACGATGCGGGGCACGCCGGCGACGAGGTCCATGGCGCCGCCCATGCCCTTCACCATCTTGCCGGGGACCATCCAGTTGGCGAGGTCGCCGTTCTCGGCCACCTGCAGCGCGCCGAGCACGGAGAGCTGGACGTGGCCGCCGCGGATCATGGCGAAGGAGGTGGCGCTGTCGAAGAAGGAGCTGGTGGGCAGGGTGGTGACGGTCTGCTTGCCGGCGTTGATGAGGTCGGGGTCCTCGTCGCCCTCGTAGGGAAACGGGCCCATGCCGAGCATCCCGTTCTCGCTATGCAACGAGATCGTCATGCCGGGGGGGATGTGATTGGCCACCAGCGTAGGGATGCCGATGCCGAGGTTGACGTAGAATCCGTCCTGCAGCTCGGCGGCGGCGCGGGCGGCCATCTGGTCGCGGGTCCAGGGCATTCAGGCGGCCTCCCTCTTGCGCGTCGTTCTCTGCTCGATCCGTTTTCCGGCGCTGCCGACCACGATCATGCGCTGGATGAAGATGCCCGGCGTGACGATGGCGTCGGGGTCGAGCGAGCCCTGCGGCACCAGCTCCTCGATCTCGGCCACCGTGATGTCGGCGGAGGTGGCCATCACCGGGTTGAAGTTGCGCGCGGCCATGCGGTACACGAGGTTGCCCTCGGGGTCGCCGCGCCAGGCGTGGATGATGGCCAGATCGGCGCGCAGGCCGGTTTCCATGATGTGGTCGTGGCCGTTGAAGGAGCGGACCTCCTTGCCCTCGGCGATCGCGGTGCCGGCGCCGGTGCGGGTGTAGAAGGCGGGGATGCCGGCGCCGCCGGCGCGGATCCGTTCCGCGAGCGTTCCCTGCGGGTTGAACTCGATCTGCAGCTCGCCGGCCAGGTACTGGTCCATGAACAGGCGGTTCTCGCCGACGTAGGAGCTGATCATCTTCGCGATCTGGCGGGTCTGGAGCAGCTCGCCCAGGCCGCCGTCCTCCACGCCCGCGTTGTTGGACACCACGGTGAGGTCGCGCACGCCGGATTCGCGGATCGCGGTGATCAGGGTGGAGGGGATGCCGCACAGGCCGAAGCCGCCGGAGTGGATCAGCATGCCGTCGCGCAGCAGGCCGGCCAGGGCGGATGCGCCGTTCTCGTGGATCTTGTTGACGGCCATGGCCGGGGGGTCCTCCGCGGTTTGTTGCGCGCAGGGTGGCATGGGGGGCACGGGGAAGGAAGCAAGCCAAGGTTGAGGCGCTGCCTCAAACTCCGCCAGGGGCGAGCCGCCCCTGGACCGGCACTGGAAAGGAAAGGGCCCCTGCCCTGCCGTCAGGTCGGGAGGGCGCCGTGCTGGCGGAGGAAGCCGAGCAGGGGGAGCATGGGGAGGCCCAGGATCGCGGTGTGCTCGCCGTCGACGCGGTCCATGAGCTGCAGGCCAAGGCCCTCCAGGCGGTAGGCACCGACGCTGGAGAGGACGGCGTCGCCTTCCGTGTCGAGGTAGGCGTCGAGGAAGGCGTCGGAGAAGGGGCGCATGGTCAGGCGGGGAGTGGCGAGGTGGCGCCAGATCTCGGCGCCGTCGCGGTGGACGACCAAGGCGGTGTGCAGGGTGTGGGTTTGGCCGCGCAGGTGCTGCAGGTGCGCGCGGGCCTCGGCGCGGGTCGCGGGCTTGTCGAACCAGGCGTCGTCGCAGGTGAGGAGCTGGTCGGCGGCGATCACGACCGCGCCGGGGGCCTGGATGCGGCGGGCCTTGAAGGTGGCGAGCAGGAGGGCCGTGTCGCCGGGGGGCGTGCCGTCAGCGTGGGCGGCGCGCTTGAGGCTGTCCTCGTCGATGCGGGCGGGGCGGGCCTCGACGGGCAGGCCGGCGGCGTGGAGGAGGGCGAGGCGGGTGGCGCTGGCGGAGGCGAGGATGAGGGGCATGGAGGGTCCTTGAAGAAAGGAAGCATGGGCTCTGCCCAAACCCGCAAAGGGTCCAAGGACCCTTTGATCCCTTTACTTAAGGGATGCGTTCCAAGGGCGCAGCCTTTGGCGGAGTTTGAGGCAGAGCCTCAACCTTGCTTGCTTATGGTGCGGCAAGCGCCCTGCGCAGGCGGGCGAGGGCGCCGGGGAGGCCGCGGACGTGCAGGACGCGGCCGGTCTCGTCGTAGTCCTCGGACAGGACGCGGGCGCTCTCGTAGACCTCGCCGAGCAGGTTCTGGCGGCTGTAGGGGAGCACCAGCTCGTCGTCGACCATGCGCTCCTCGAAGTAGGCGATGATGGTCTCGCGCAGGGCGGCGACGTCGTCCGGGGTGTGGGCGGAGAGCATGATGGCGTCGGGGTGGGCCTCGCGCAGGGCGGCGCGGGCGGGCTCGTCGAGGCGGTCGGTCTTGTTGAGGACGAGGCGGGAGGGGACGGCGTCGGCGCCGATCTCGCGCAGCACGTCGCGGCTGACCTCGAGCTGGGCGGCGTGGGTGGGGTCGGAGCAGTCCACGACGTAGAGCAGGAGCGAGGCCTGCAGCGCCTCGGCCAGCGTGGAGCGGAACGAGGCGACCAGGTCGTGGGGGAGCTGCTTGATGAAGCCCACCGTGTCGGAGACGAGGATACGGGGGCGGGTCTCCGGCTGGAGGGTGCGGACGGTGGTGTCCAGGGTCGCGAACAGCTTGTCCTGGACGAGGACCTCGCTGCCGGTGAGCGCGCGCATGAGGGAGGACTTGCCGGCGTTGGTGTAGCCGACGAGGGCGACGCGGAGCTGGTCGGTGCGGGCGGCGCGTCGGTTGTCGCCGTCGCGCTGCACGGCGTCGAGCTGCTCGCGCAGCTCGGCCAGGCGGTCGCGGATCTTGCGGCGGTCGAGGTCGAGGTTGCTCTCGCCGGCGCCGGGGCCCTGCTGTCGGCCGCCGCCGCCGCCGGACTCGCGCAGGCGGGGGGCGACGTACTTCAGGCGGGCCATCTCCACCTGGAGCTTGGCTTCGCGGGTGTTGGCGTGGCGGTGGAAGATCTCGACGATGACGCCGGTGCGGTCGAGGACCTCGGCGCCGGACGCGCGCTCCAGGTTGCGGATCTGGCTGGGGGAGAGCTCGTGGTCGACGATCACGA
>JBPBQX010000263.1:0-33651 GCA_050955025.1 Janthinobacterium lividum | reverse complement strand
CCCGCCTCCCGCGTTGACGCAGTGCAGCATAACCCGTAGAACCCGGTCCCCCGAACCAGCGAAGCCCGATCAGGCGCAGCCTCGACCAGCGCCGGAGGCGCCGCTTGCCCATGTCCACGACCTTCGCCGACCTCTCCCTGGCGCCCCCCCTGCTGCGCGCGCTCGCCGAGGCAGGCTACGCCACCCCCACCCCCATCCAGGCCCGCTCGATCCCCCTGCTGCTGGAGGGCCGTGATGTGCTGGGCATCGCCCAGACCGGCACCGGCAAGACCGCCGCCTTCGCCCTGCCCCTGCTGCACCGCCTCGCGGCCCAGCCCCGCCCCGCGCCCAGGGGCGGCGCCCGCGTCCTGGTCCTCGCTCCCACCCGCGAGCTGGTCTCCCAGATCGCCGACGGCTTCGAGACCCTCGGCCGCCACCTGCAGCTCCGCGTGACGACAATCTTCGGCGGCGTCGGCCAGCGCCCCCAGGCCGACGCGCTCAGGGCGGGCGTGGACATCGTCGTGGCCGCCCCGGGCCGCCTGCTGGACCTGATCGGCCAGGGCCTGTGCGACCTGTCGCGGCTCGAGGCGCTGGTCCTCGACGAGGCCGACCAGATGCTCGACATGGGCTTCGCCAGGCCCATCGAGCGCATCGTCGCCACGCTGCCCAAGGACCGCCACACGCTGCTGTTCTCGGCCACCATGCCGAAGTCCATCGCGGCCCTGGCCGCGAACCTCCTGCGCGACCCGGCGCGGGTCGAGATCGCCCCGCCCTCGACCCCCGTCGACCGGATCGAGCAGTCGGTGATGTTCGTCGACGCGGCGAACAAGAAGACGGCCCTGCTGGCCCTGCTGCGCGCCCCGGGCGTCGGCCAGGCTGTGGTCTTCACCCTGCAGAAGAACATCGCCAACGAGGTCTGCGCCTTCATCGCCGAGGCGGGCGTCACCGCCGAGGCCCTGCACGGCAACCGCTCGCAGGGCCAGCGCGAGCGCGCGCTCGACGCCTTCCGCGCCGGCGCCGTGCAGGTCCTGGTCGCGACCGACATCGCCGCCCGCGGCATCGACGTCGACACGGTGACGCACGTCTTCAACCACGACCTGCCCAGCCTGGCGGAAAGCTACGTCCACCGCATCGGCCGCACCGGCCGCGCCGGCCGCAGCGGCACAGCCGTCACCCTGTGCGACGTCGAGCAGCGCGCCTGGCTGCGCGACGTGGAGCGCGAGATCGGCCGCGCCCTCGCCGTCCACGCCGACCACCCCTGGCACTCGGAGGCCGCGCGCAACTCGACCATGCGCGCCCCGGTGCTGGGCGGCGGCCCGACCCGCGAGGTCAGGCCGCAGAAGCCGCGCGAGCACCGGGTCTGGACCGAGGAGGAGAAGCGCGCCGCCCGGGAAGCGGCCCGCGCGGCCTGAGCCGAACCCCGGCCCAGGCCGGCGGGCAGGTCAGGACAAGCCCTTGTCGTCCCGCCGCCGTCGCCCCGGACCGCACTGCCCGCCCTGCACGGGCAGGCGGACGCCGGTCAGCCGCGATGCACGGCAGTTTCGGACGCCGGAAACGAACCGGACGCCGGCTCGCGCGTCGCTGCCGGTGCCCGGTGCGGAAGAGGTGAACCCATGCTGACCAGGACGGCGATCTACGAGGGCGCGCTCGAACCGGGCACCGACGAGGACGGCTTCTTCGCATCGGTGCGCGCGAAGCTGGAACCGATCTGGCGTACCTTCCCCGAGGTGCTGGACGTGCGGGTGCATCGGGTGCGCGACGCGGACCCCGGCGCCATCCCGATCGTCATGATCCTGGAGATGGACTTCGCCGACCGCGACAGCCTGGACCGCTCCCTCGCCTCGGACATCAAGGAACGGTCGCACGCGCTGACGCTGGAGGTGCTCAAGCCCTTCAAGGGCCGCTTCTTCCACCTCGTCGCGGAGGCGCACTCCGTGCCGGCCTGAGCGGCCGAACGCGCACCGACGACCCGTGACCCTGGCGAACCCCGCGCCACGCAGGGCGACCCGACCCCGCCCCCGTTGACCCTGCCCGCCCCCCATGCCGCACTGCGGCCGCCGGAACAGGGCAGGGACCCCACTACCCATGAACACCGCCTCCAACCACCGCATCGACGGCCCCCGCCTCTGGGACAGCCTCGCGCACATGGCCGAGATCGGCGCCACCCCTGCCGGCGGCGTCAACCGCCTTACCATGACCGAGACCGACCGCGCCGGCCGCGCCCGCTTCCGCGCCCTGTGCGAGGCCGCCGGCCTGTCCGTGCGCGCCGACTCCATGGGCAACATGTTCGCCCGCCGCCCCGGCCGCGACCCCTCGCGCGCCCCCGTCCTGTTCGGCAGCCACCTCGACTCCCAGCCCACCGGCGGCCGCTTCGACGGAGCCCTCGGCGTCATGGCCGGCCTGGAGGTCATCCGCACCCTCGACGACCTCGGCCTCGAGACCGAGGCACCCCTGGAGCTGGTCAACTGGACCGACGAGGAGGGCTCCCGCTTCGGCCAGAGCCTGATGGGCAGCGGCGTCTGGTCCGGCCTCTACGACGGCCCCACGGTCCTCGCGCTCCGCGACGCCGCCGGCACCACCGTCGCCGAGGCCCTCGCCGCCATCGACGCTATCGGCCCCGAGCCCGCCCGCGCCTTCCCCGCCGACGCCTACTTCGAGCTGCACATCGAGCAGGGCCCCATCCTGGAGCGCGAGGGAAAGACCATCGGCATCGTCACCGCCGCCCAGGCCCAGGTCTGGTACGGCGCCACCGTCACCGGCCAGGACGCCCACGCCGGCACCACGCCCCCCTCCGCCCGACGCGACGCCCTGCTCACCGCGGCGCGCATCGTCGACCTCGTCGACCGCCTGATGCGCGCCCGCGGCGAGGACGGCCGCGGCACCGTCGGCCGCCTCCTCGTCCTCCCCGGCAGCGCCAACGTCATCCCCGGCGAGGTCCGCTTCTCCATCGAGTTCCGCCACCCCGACACCGCCGAGATCGCCCGCCTCGACACCGAGTTCCGCGCCGAGGCCGAGGCCATCGCCGCCGCCGCTCGCACCCCCCTGACCCTGACCGAGCTGGTCCGCATGCCGGCCCAGCCCTTCGACCCCGGCTGCATCGCCCTGGTCCGCGACGCCGCCGCCCGCCTCGGCTACCCCGCGCGCGAGATCGTCTCCGGCGCCGGCCACGACGCCGTCTCGCTCGCCCGCTGCGTTCCCTCCGCGATGATCTTCACCCCCTGCAAGGACGGCCTCAGCCACAACGAGGCCGAAAGCATCGAGCCTCACGAGGCGGAGGCCGGCTGCCAGGTCCTCTTCGAGGCCGTCCTCGCCCGCGCCAACCGCCCCCTGCCGTGAGGCAGGCAAGGTTGAGGCTCTGCCTCAAACTCCGCCAAAGGCTCGCCTTTGGAATCCATCACTGGAAGACAGGCCTTGCGGCGCGTCCGGGCCTGGCCAGCGGCAGGCTCCAGTGACCCGTCCGAACCGTTGGAACAGCCGGCGGAGAGAAGGCGCGGCCTTGTTCCCGGCAGCTTCGTATCGGAAACCTGCAGGCGCGAGGCAGGCAGCGAGCCCCTACGCGGCAGGCACCCGGAAGAACCGCGAGATCGCGATGACACGCTGCGTGGTCCGCGGGTAGCGGGAGAAGATCAGGGAGATCCAGCCGGCAAATCCGGGCACTAGGCCCTCCTGCGCCTCGAACGCGTCGCAGTTCATCGACGTGTTCAGACGCTGGCATCCGCAGGCCAGCATGGCCAGCGCCGAGCGACAGGCGTCCAGGTCCTGGGACAGGTAGGCCCCGACCCGGTCGCATGTCAGCTCCCGCCGCCTGGAGTAGGCGCGACCCAGGAACGGGACGACATGGCCAGGCAGACGCAGAAGGTTCCTGTAGGGATTCAGGTGCCCGGCGGCGTGATGGCCCAGCTCGTGACCGATCACGAACCTGACCTGCGCCTCCGTCTCGACCTCGATGAGCGCCGACGTCAGGAATACAAAACGTTTTCCGAACAGCCGCCGCGCGAACGCATTCAGCAGCCCGTTCGAGTTGTAGACGAACGTGAGAGGCACCGGGCTCAGGCCGAGGCGTGCGGCGCCTTCGACGACGCTCTGGTGCAGGGACGGGAACTGCGCCGGGCCAACCAGGACGTAGTGCCCGTAGACATAGGCGCGAAACAGCAGCGCCGAGACCAGAACGGACGCGATGAACGCGGCGGCATACGAGGCGTACAGGGCGAACAGCGGAGGATGCGTCTTCAGCAGTCTGGCCATGACGAACCCAGCCCACAGGATCACCCCCGCAATGGACAGGAGGGCCCCGTAGAGCTTCTCCCGCGGATCGCGCGTATTCGGCGGCAGCCGGTTCGCCATGGTTGTCGTCCCCCGATTCGTTTCAACCCTAGCACGGGCCACGTCCGCCCTTCGCCAGCCGGTGCGCCGGCTTCCCGGAACAATGGCCGCGTGCAGCCACCAGGCGACGGGTCCCACCCGCCTCCGCAGCAATCTCCCGAAAAGGGATTTCGTGAACCCGCGTCCGGGGTGTTCGGCCACCGGCGCCCGGCCCTCTGACCCGCCTTGATCCCGCAGACCCCGCATGGCGCACCACCATGCCCCGGGGCCATACTTCACCCATGCCCGACTTGCCCCACCTGGCCGAAGCCGCTCCCCACCAGCGCGCCCGCGGCGAGCTCGCCCTTTCCCTCCGCCGCCGCGGCCCCCTGACCGTCCTCGACGACCTGCGCCAGTCCGGCTGCCTGCGCGCCCGCTTCCCCCGCCCCCCCGACCCCGCCTTCCCCGAGGCCGTCCTGCTCAACGTCGGCGGCGGCATCGCCCCCGGTGACCGCCTCGACACCACGATCCGCCTCGCCGCCGGCACGAGCGCCACCCTCGCCGGCCAGGCCGCCGAGCGCATCTACCGCGCCGCCCCCGCGAGCCCCCCCGCCCTGGTCCGCACCACGCTCGACGTCGCCGACCACGCCACCCTCGAGTGGCTCCCCCAGGACACCATCCTCTTCGACCGCAGCGCCCTCGACCGCCGCCTCGACATCACCCTGGCCCCCACCGCCCGCTTCCTCGGCCTCGAATCCCTCGTCTTCGGCCGCGCCGCCTCGGGCGAGACCCTCCACCGTCTCGCCCTGCGCGACACCATCCGCCTCCGCCGCGACGGGCGCCTCCTCCTGCACGACGCCCTGCGCGTCGACGGCGACGCCACCACCCTGCGCCACCGCGCCACCGCCGGCGGGGCAGGGGCCTGCGCCACCCTCCTGCTCGCCGCCCCCGACGCCGACACCGCGCTCGCCCCGCTGCGCGCCGCCCTCGCCCCCTTCGAGGCCGGCGCCTCCGCCCTCGACGGCCTGCTCCTGGCCCGCATCCTGGCCCCCGACGCCGCCACCCTGCGCCAGGCCACCACCGCGGCATTGCGGGTGCTGCGCGGCGGGCGCACGCTGCCTGCGGTATGGACGTGCTGAGGAACCGATGAGCGAAGCAAGCAAGGTTGAGGCTCTGCCTCAAACTCCGCCAAAGGCTCGCCTTTGGAATCCTCTACCTAGGGAAGGCAGTCCAGAGGCCCAGCCTCTGGCGGGTTTGGGCAGAGCCCAACCTTCCTTCCGGCCCGCCCCATGAACCTGACCCCCCGCGAGAAGGACAAGCTCCTGATCGCGATGGCCGCCACCGTCGCCCGCCGCCGCCTGGAGCGCGGCGTGAAGCTGAACCACCCCGAGGCGATCGCCCTGATTAGCGATTTCGTGGTGGAGGGCGCGCGCGACGGCCGCAGCGTGGCCGACCTGATGCAGGAGGGCGCGCACGTCCTGACCCGCGACCAGGTCATGGACGGCATCGCCGAGATGATCCACGACGTGCAGGTGGAGGCGACCTTCCCCGACGGCACCAAGCTCGTCACCGTCCACGAGCCGATCCGATGATCCCCCTCCGTATCGCCGGTCCAGGGCGGCTCGCCCTGGCGGGTCCAGGGCAGAGCCCTGGCCTCCCTTCGCGGACCCCGCCCCGATGATCCCCGGCGAGATCCTCCCCGCCCCCGGCGACATCGAGCTGAACGCCGGCGCCCCCCGCACGACGCTGGCGGTGGCCAACACCGGCGACCGCCCGATCCAGGTCGGCAGCCACTACCACTTCGCCGAAACCAACCCCGCGCTCCGCTTCGACCGCGCCGCCGCCCGCGGCCAACGCCTGGACATCGCCGCCGGCACCGCCGTTCGCTTCGAGCCCGGCCAGACCCGCGAGATCACGCTGGTCCCCTACGCCGGCGCGCGCACCGTCTGGGGCTTCCGCGGCGAAACCATGGGCCCCCTCGCGCCATGACCCGCATCACCCGCCGCGCCTACGCCGACATGTACGGCCCGACCACCGGCGACCGCGTGCGCTTGGCCGACACCGACCTCCTGATCGAGGTGGAGCGCGACCTCACCACCTACGGCGAAGAAGTGAAGTTCGGCGGCGGCAAGGTGATCCGCGACGGCATGGGCCAGTCCCAGCGCACCAACGCCGAGGGCGCCGCCGACACCGTCATCACCAACGCCCTGATCCTCGACCACTGGGGCATCGTGAAGGCCGACGTGTCGATCGTCGCCGGCCGCATCGCCGCGATCGGCAAGGCGGGCAACCCCGACACCCAGCCCGGCATCACGATCGTGATCGGCCCGGGGACCGAAATCATCGCCGGTGAGGGCAGGATCCTGACCGCCGGCGGCGTGGACAGCCACATCCACTTCATCTGCCCGCAGCAGGTCGACGAGGCGCTGGCGTCAGGCATCACCACGATGGTCGGCGGCGGCACCGGCCCCGCGACCGGCACCGCGGCCACGACCTGCACGCCGGGCCCCTGGCACCTTGCCCGCATGCTCCAGGCCGCCGAGGCGCTCCCCGTCAACATCGCCCTCTCCGGCAAGGGCAACGCGTCGCGCCCCGCCGCCCTGGAGGAGATGGTCCGCGCCGGCGCCTCCTCGCTCAAGCTGCACGAGGACTGGGGCACCACGCCGGCCGCCATCGACTGCTGCCTTTCTCTGGCCGACCGCATGGACGTGCAGGTGATGATCCACACCGACACGCTCAACGAGAGCGGCTTCGTCGAGGACACGATCGCCGCCTTCGCCGGCCGCACCATTCACGCCTACCACACCGAGGGTGCCGGCGGCGGCCACGCCCCCGACATCATCCGCGTCGCCGGCCTTCCCAACGTCCTCCCAAGTTCCACCAACCCCACGCGCCCCTACACCGTGAACACGCTCGACGAGCACCTCGACATGCTCATGGTCTGCCACCACCTCGACGCCACGATCCCCGAGGACGTCGCCTTCGCCGAATCCCGTATTCGACGCGAAACGATCGCCGCTGAGGACATCCTCCACGACCTCGGCGCGATCTCCATGATCTCGTCCGACAGCCAGGCGATGGGCCGCGTCGGCGAGGTCATCATCCGCACCTGGCAGACCGCCCACAAGATGAAGCGGCAGCGCGGCGCGCTCCCCGGCGACAGCGCCGCCGACAACGCCCGCGCCAAGCGCTACGTCGCCAAGTACACCATCAACCCCGCCATCGCGCAGGGCCTCTCCCACGAGGTCGGCTCCGTCGAGCCCGGCAAGCTCGCCGACCTGGTCCTCTGGTCCCCCGCCTTCTTCGGCGTGAAACCCGACCTCGTCATCAAGGGCGGCGCCATCGCGATGGCCATGATGGGCGACGCCAACGCCTCGATCCCCACGCCCCAGCCCGTCCACGCCCGCCCCATGTTCGGCCAGCTCGGCGGCGCCCTGTCGCAGACCTGCGTGACCTTCCTCTCCGGAGCCGCCATAGAGGACGACCTGGGCGCCCGCCTTGGCCTGCGCCGCCAGCTCTCCGCCGTGCGCAACACCCGCGGCGGCATCGGCAAGCGCTCCATGATCCACAACGACGCCACCCCGAACATCGAGGTCGACCCCGAAACGTACGAGGTCCGCGCCGACGGCGTCCTCCTCACCTGCGAGCCCGCGGACACCCTTCCGATGGCGCAACGGTATTTCCTGTTCTGAAAAAGGAAGGTTGAGGCGCTGCCTCAAACTCCGCCAAAGGCTGCGCCCTTGGAACGCATCCCCTAAGTGAAGCCGGTCCAGGGGCGGCTCGCCCCTGGCGGGTCCGGGCAGAGCCCGGCCTTCCTTCCTCCCGGAGCCCAAGACATGCGCGCCCACGAGCACCTCCCCGCCGGCCTCTGGGACGAAGCCCGCCAGGTCGACGCCGTCCTCCTCGACTTCGACGAGCGCCACCGCCGCCGCATCCTCCTCCACACCCTCGGTGGCTCCGAACTCCTGGTCGACCTCCCCGCCGCCGTCCGCCTGCGCGAAGGCGACGGCCTGCGCACGGAGGACGGCGGCATCGTCCGCGTCCGCGCCCGCCCCGAGCCCGTCCTCGACATCCATGCCCCCCCGGCCGCCCTGTTGCGCATCGCCTGGCACCTCGGCAACCGCCACCTCCCCACGCAGCTCCTCCCGGACGCCCTGCGCATCCGCGCCGACCACGTGATCGCCGCGATGGCCACCGGCCTTGGTGCCCACGTCCACGAGTCCAGCGCCCCCTTCGACCCCGAGCCAGGCGCCTACGCCGCCACGCCCCACGCCCACGCCCCTTCCAACGACCTCGGCCACAGCCACGGCGCCCACGGCCCGGAAAAGCCCGTCCACGGCGCCAACGACGACCGCAACCACCCCCGCCCTCATGACCGCTGACACGACGGCCCTCCTGCGCCTCCTCGCCTGGCTGTCCCCCGCGTTCCCCACCGGCGCCTTCGCCCACAGCCACGGCCTCGAGTGGGCCACCGAGGCCGGCGACATCGCCGACCGCGCCACCGCCCACGCCTGGCTCGACGCCCTCCTCCGCCAAGGCGACCTGCGATCGGACGCCATCCTCCTCCGCCACGCCCACCGCGCCGCCACCCGCCACGACCACGCCGCGCTCGCCGAGATCGCCGCCCTCGCCGAGGCCGCCACCCCCGGCCGCGAGCGCCGCGACGAAACCCTCTCTCAGGGCACCGCCTTCGCCGCCGCCGCCCGCACCTGGGGCGAACTGGCACTCCCCCCCGGCCGCGTCGCGCTCCCCGTCGCCGTGGCCGCCACCGCCGCAGTCCACGCCATCGACGAGCACGCCGCCTGCGCCGGCTTCCTCCACGCCGCGATCGCCAACCTGACCTCGGCCGCCGTCCGCCTCGTCCCCCTGGGCCAGACCGACGGCCTGCGCATCCTCCACGCCCTGGAACCCGCGATCCTCGCCACGGCGCAGGATACGGCGACGGCCACCCTCGACGACCTCGGCACCGCCTGCCTGCGCGCCGACCTGGCCTCGCTGCGCCACGAAACCCAGCGCACCCGCCTGTTCCGCACCTGACAGAAAGCAAGCAGTTCTTTCTTGAAAGAAAGAACCAAAAAACTTTACCCGAAAGGAACCCGGACCACCCCCGAACCCTATTTGCAAAGTCTTTTTGCTTCTTTTTCTTCAGAAAAAGAAGGCCTTCCTTCCTCCTTCTCCCTCCGAGCAAAGGCCCTCGCCCATGCCCCCCCGCTCCCCCCACGGCCCGCTGCGCGTCGGCATCGGCGGCCCTGTCGGCTCCGGCAAGACCGCGCTGATGGACGCCTTGTGCCGCACGCTGTCGCCCCGCCACGACACCGCCGCCATCACCAACGACATCTACACCCAGGAGGACGCCGACTTCCTGGTCCGTGCCGGCAGCCTGACGCCCGACCGCATCCTCGGCATCGAGACCGGCGGCTGCCCCCACACCGCGATCCGCGAGGACGCCAGCCTCAACCTCGCCGGCATCGAGACCCTGCGCGCCCGCTTCCCCGCCCTCGACCTGGTCCTCATCGAGAGCGGCGGCGACAACCTGGCCGCCACCTTCTCCCCCGAGCTGGCCGACCTGACGATCTACGTCATCGACGTCTCCGGCGGCGACAAGATCCCCAGGAAGGGCGGCCCCGGCATCACCCGCAGCGACCTGCTCGTCATCAACAAGATCGACCTCGCCCCCCACGTCGGCGCCAGCCTCGACGTCATGGACCGCGACGCCCGCCTGCAGCGCGGCGACCGCCCCTTCGTGTTCACCAACATCCGCGAAGGCCACGGCGTCGCCGAGATCGCCCGCTTCGTCGAAACCCGCGGCGGCTTGGCATAGGCAAGCAAGGCCTTCTTTTTCTGAAGAAAAAGAAGCAAAAAGACTTTGCCCCGAAGCTCCTGCGCCACCCGGCTGGCACGGAGCCTATGGGGAAAAGTTCTTTGGTTCTTTCTTTCAGGAAAGAACACGTTTCCTTCCTTCGCCCGGGCTCAGGCCGCCGCGCCGCTCGCCGGCTCCCCCGCGGCGTCGCCGAACCGGCGCTGCACGCCCCGCCCGCTCGCCTTGGCCTCGTAGAGCGCGGCGTCCGCCTTGCGCTGCAGGTCCCTGCCGGCCAGGCCGTCCTCCGGCGCGCACGCGAAGCCCACGCTGATCCCGACCCGCACCCCGGCAAGGCCGTCCAGCGCGTACTCCTCCTCGGTGATCCCGCGGATGATCGCCAGAGCATAGGCCGTCCCGTCCGCCGGCGACAGGTCGGGCGCCACGATCACGAACTCGTCCCCGCCCAGGCGCGACACGATGTCGCCGGCACGGCTGGCCGCTTGGAGCCGCCCTGCCACCACCTGCAGGATGCGGTCGCCCGCCTCATGGCCGAAGTTGTCGTTGATCGGCTTGAACCCATCGAGGTCCAGGTAGAACAGCACGAAGCGGCTCGGCGACGCGGCGCACTGCGCGTCCAGCATCTCCGCCAGCCCGAACCGGTTGAGCAGCCCGGTCAGGGAGTCGCGCCGCGCCCGGTCGTGGCTGTCCTGCTCCGCGGTCAGCGTCGCCACCGCCATGGACTGAAACCGCCGGATGATCGTCAGCGTCCCGAACAGGAACAGCGGCGTCTGCAGCACCAGCACCAGCAGCCACCGATCCCCCGACAGCGCCGCGCCGGCCACGAACGGCAGGTCGCACAGCCCGACCAGCACCAGCGCGTAGCGCGGCGCCGCGTAGTTGCGCGCGCAGATCGGCCCGACCAGCCCCATGGCCGTCGTCGCCGACAGCAGCTGCAGGGCCAGCGAATGCGTCTGCAACGCCGCGAACGCCATCGTCCCCTGCAGCGCGCACCACAGCCCTGCGGTCGCCAGGTACAGGTCGGTGGGCGTGGGCAGCCCTCGCGACGCCGCGCGCAACGCACGCCGGATCACCACCAGCCGCGCCGACACCAGCAGGGCATCGACCGCGATGAACCCCGCGAAGATCAGGCCCTCGTGCATGCACAGCGCGACGACGTTCAGCACCAGGCCGTTCAGCACGCCGGCCACCACCGCCTTCGGCGCCGCGAACAGCTCCCCCAGCAGCACCCTGCCGATCCGCGCCGGCACGCCCGGCCCCGGGTCGGTCAGCCACCGCAGCAGGGCGACCTTCGGCGGGGTGAATGAGTATCGCAGCTCGACCATGCCGCCACCTTCTCCAGGCCCCACCCCGATATCACGCGTTCGTTAAAACTTGCTTCAGCCCCCGCCCTCCGGTCCCGCCACGACCTCGCCCGCCCCCGCCCCGTGCCGCGCCACCAGCGCGGCA
Source organism: Janthinobacterium lividum (assembly GCA_050955025.1). GTDB lineage: Bacteria > Pseudomonadota > Alphaproteobacteria > Acetobacterales > Acetobacteraceae > CAXSEF01. The sequence continues at coordinate 22,103 of JBPBQX010000263.1, read as the reverse complement.
CTCGCCTCGTCCAGCCCCACCACCTCCACCGCGATCCCCCGCCGACGCAGCCGCCCGACCACGCCCTCCAGCGCGCCCACCGCGGTGACATCCCACAGCCGCGCCGCCCGCAGGTCGATCCTGACCCGCGCCACCCGCTCGCGCACGTCGAACGCCTCGGCCAGCACGTCCGCGCTGGCGAAGAACACCTGCCCGCTCACCCGGTAGACCCGCGTGCCCGTCCCCGCGTCGAGCTCGCTCTCGACGTGCATCATCCGCATCACCTTGAACGCGAAGAACACCCCGCTGAGCAGCACGCCGACCACCACCCCCGCCGCCAGGTCGCGCGTCGCCACCGTGACCGCCACCGTGGCCAGCATCACCACCCCCGACACCTTCGGGTGGCGCACCAGCTCGCGCAGCGACCCCCACGAGAACGTCTCGACCGACACCATGACCATGATCGCCACCAGCGCCGCCACCGGCACCCGCGCCACCCACGGCCGCAGCAGCACCATCAGCACCAGCAGGAACACCCCCGCCGTCAGCGTCGACGCCCGCCCCCGCCCGCCGAAGCGCACGTTGCCCACCGTCTGCCCGATCATCCCGCACCCCGCGATGCCGCCGAACAGCCCCGCCGCCAAGTTGCCGAGCCCCAGCCCCACGCATTCCCGCGCCTTGGACGACGACGTGTCCGTCAGCTCGTCCACCACGCTCGCCGTCATCATCGACTCCAGCAGTCCCACCACCGCCATCGCCAGCGCATACGGCGCCACCACCCGCAGCGTCGCGAAATCCAGCGCCACGCCGGGCCAAGCGAACCCCGGCAGCGCGTCCGGCAGCCGCCCGAGGTCGGCGACCACCGCCACCGGCATCGGCACCGCCATGCACACCGCCGTCAGCACCACCACGCACACCAGCGGCGACGGCACAGCCGTGGTCAGCCGCGGCAGCAGGTAGATGATCGCCAGCCCCCCCGCGATCAGCGCGTAGGTCTGCCACGCGACCCCCACCATCTGCGGCACCTGCGCCGAGAAGATCAGGATCGCCAGCGCGTTGACGAACCCCGTGCGCACCGAGCGCGACACGAACCGCATCAGCACGTCGAGCCGCAGCAGCCCGAACCCCACCTGGATCACCCCCGCGAGCACCGTCGCGGCCAGCACGAACTGCACCCCGTGCCCCGCCACCAGCGACCCAGCGACCAGCGCCACCGACCCCGCCGCCCCGGAGATCATCGCCGGCCGCCCGCCCGCGACCGACAGCACCACCCCCAGCACGAACGAGGCGAACAGCCCCACCTGCGGGTCCACCCCCGCGACGAACGAGAACGCGATCACCTCGGGGATCAGCGCGAACGTGCCCACCATCCCGGCCAGCACGTCGCGACGCAGCGCACCCGCGCCACCGAACCACTCCGCCCCGTAGCGGGACGCCTGACTTGTCATTTCCGAGAATTTCCGCAGTCGACGCACGGCGGGCCGTCGCACGAAAAGGGCCACCGTGTCGCACGCGTTGTCCGGCGGATCGGCGGCCGGAAGAGCCACCCGGGATCGCACCGGGTCCAGACGATGCCCCACAGATACGCAACGCCGCCCCCGCGATGCAACCCCCGCCGCGCCCGCACGTCCGGGGCAGGGCAGGGGAGAGCACCGCATGACAGAGCCCGCCACCGACTGGAAGCACCACGGCGTCAAGGTCGTCCCCGCCGACACCCTGGACACCAACACCCCCTCCGGCCCCGGCATGGACCGCGCCGCCGCCATCAACCTCGCCCGCGTCGGCGCGCAGCAGCTCTGGGCCGGCACCGTGCGCATCCACCCCGACGCGAAAACCGGCGCCCACCACCACGGCGCCCTGGAGAGCGTGATCTACGTCCTGCGCGGCCGCGCCCGCATGCGCTGGGGCGAGTCCCTGGAGTTCGTCGCCGAGGCCGGGCCGGGCGACTTCATCTTCATCCCGCCCTACGTCCCCCACCAGGAGATCAACGCCTCCACCGACGAGACCCTCGAGTGCGTCCTCGTCCGCAGCGACAACGAGGCCGTCGTCGTCAACCTCGACATCGAGCCCGTCGAGAAACCCGAGTCCGTCCACTGGATCGACCCGACCCACCGCCACCCGCACGAGTAGCAGGCAAGAAAGCAGTTCTTTCTTGAAAGAAAGAACCAAAGAACTTTGCAACGAAGATTCTTCCTTTGTGCAAAGTCTTTTTGCTTCTTTTTCTTCAGAAAAAGAAGGCCTTCCTTGCCTTCCCTCCTTTCAAGGACCCCGCCCATGGACCACGTCCCCCTCGGCCGCAGCGGCCTCCAGGTCTCGCGCCTCTGCCTCGGCTGCATGACCTACGGCGACCCCTCGCGCGGCTCCCACGAGTGGACCCTGAACGAGGAGGCCAGCCGCCCCTTCATCAAGGAGGCGCTGGAGGCCGGCATCACCTTCTTCGACACCGCCAACGTCTACTCGGCGGGCTCGTCGGAGGAGATCCTCGGCCGCGCCGTGCGCGACTTCGCCCGCCGCGACGACCTGGTGATCGCCACCAAGGTCCACGGCGCCATGGGCGAGGGCGCCAACGACCGCGGCCTGTCCCGCAAGGCCATCCTGCAGGAGATCGACAACTCCCTGCGCCGCCTGCAGATGGACTACGTCGACCTCTACCAGATCCACCGCTTCGACCCGCACACCCCCGTCGAGGAAACCCTCGAGGCCCTCCACGACGTCGTGAAGTCCGGCAAGGCCCGCTACATCGGCGCCTCCTCGATGCACGCCTGGCAGTTCGCGACCATGCTGCACGCCGCCGACGCCCACGGCTGGACGCGCTTCGTGTCCATGCAGAACCACCTGAACCTGCTCTACCGCGAGGAGGAGCGCGAGATGATGGCGCTGTGCCGCCACGAGGGCATCGGCGTGATCCCCTGGAGCCCGCTCGCCCGCGGCCGCCTCGCCCGCGCGTCCGACGCCGCCCCCACCGACCGCGCCAACACCGACGCCTTCCAGCGCAAGCTCTACGACGCCACGGAAGCCGCCGACACGCGCGTCATCGACGCCGTGGGCACGGTGGCCGCCAACCGCGGCATCCCCCGCGCCCAGGTCGCCCTCGCCTGGCTCCTCGCGAGCGCCGGCGTCACCGCCCCGATCGTCGGCGCCTCCAAGCCCCGCCACCTCGCCGACGCGATCGCCGCCCTCTCGATCACCCTGACCGAAGACGAAACCCGCCAGCTCGAGGAACACTACGTCCCCCACGCCGTCGCCGGCTTCTGACGCCCGGCGCGCGCCCGACCCGGCGCGCGCCCGACCCGGCGCGCCCCGGCCCTCAGCGTGCCGCCGCCTGCCTGGCCTTCCCGACCGCCTCGACCACGGCCTGCGACACCAGGTCCGGGCGGTCGGCCATCACGATGTGCCCGCTGCCCTGCGCGACCACCACGCTGCGGTCCGCGGCCGCGTGCGCGAAATCCACGTGGTCCTGCGTCCAGGCCGCGTTCTCCGCCGGCGTCTGGAACGGCAGATGCTCCGACACGATCTCCGCCGCCGGCACGCCGTCGGGCCAGCGCATCGCATGGAAGCCGTGCTGCATCGCCGGGAACGCCGCGAAGAACGCCGCCCACGTCCGCCCCTCCTTGTCGTCGCGCTCCATGTCCTTGGGGAAGCCCGCCGCCATGCGCGCCATCTCCTCGTCGGTGCAGAACGCCGGCACGGTCCCGTCCACCAGCACCGCGCGCGCCACCAGCCCCGGGTTCTGCGCCACCAGCGGGAACGCGACCTCGCCCCCGAACGAGTGCGCCACCAGCACGATGCCCCGCTCCACCCCGAGCGCATCGAGCCCCGCCTTGAGGTCGTCCACCTCGTGCTGGAGTTCCACCGGACGCGTGTCCTCGTCGCTGTCGCCGAACCCCGCGCGGTCGAAGGTGATCAGCTCGGCCCCGGTGGCCGCCGAGATGGTGCCCAGCACCGGCTCCCACGCCGACCCGTCCATGCCACCGCCCGCCTCGAACACCACCGCTGGCGCCCGGCCGGGAATGACGTGGAACGCGACCCGCCGCCCGCCCACGTCGACCATGCGCGTCTGCGCCGAAGGGGCCGGAACGGCAACGGGCGCGGCCTCGGGCGGCGGCGCCGCGACCGCCGAACCCGCGGCACACCAGGCCAGCGCCAGGCCGGTCAGAATCCGTTTCCGCATGCCGCGCTATCCTGCCCTGTCGTTGCAGGCCGGATGGTGCCGCGTCCGCCGCCCGGTCGCAATCCGCCCCGCACGCCGCCACCGAGCGCAACCTCCCCTGCCGCTCCGCACGCGCCCCCGCCGTCCCGGCGCCCCGCAACCGGCCGGAGGCTCCCGGAACCGAACGCCTCCCACGCCGCCCCCTAGTCCGCCGCGCCGCCCAGCCCTTTGGCGCCCACCATGCTCGCCCCCCTGAACGTCGCGTGGTCCAGCTTCGCCCCCGTGAAGTCCGCCCCGTCCAGGTACGCCCCCGCGAAATCCGCGAAGCTCAGGTCCGCCCCCCTGAAGTTCGCCCCCCTGAGCTTCGCGAACCGGAACAGGTTGTGCCCCAGCCCCGCCCCCTCGAAGTCCGCGCCGTCGAGATCGCAGCTCATGAACTCCGTGCGCAGCAGCCCCATCGACTGGTTCGCGATCACCGCCGACATGTGCGCGTGGGCAAAGCTGACCCCGCGCATGTCGTCGAAGCTGAAGTGCACCGCCGTGCTGGACCCCGACAGATCAGCCCCCACGAAGCTCGCCGCCTGGTCCGCGGTGTTGTCCATGGCCCTCGACGTCACGACGGTCTGCAGCGTCGCGCCGCGCAGATCCGCGTGGTCGAACCGCGCCTTGATGAACCACGCGAACGTCAGGTCCGCCCTGCGCAGGTCCGCCCCCGTCAGGTCCGCGCCCACCAGCTTAACCCCGTGCAGGTTCGCCCCGTGCAGGTCCGCCTTCGCGAGATTGGCCCCCGACAGGTCCACCCCCGTCAGGTCGTCCCCGCTCATGTCCCTGCCCGAGAGGTCCACCTTGCCCGCCGCCGCCGCCTCGCGCACCTGCGCCGCGCCCACGTGCTCGCCCGCCCACACCGGCCCGCTTCCCAGCAAAGCCAAGGCCAGCAGCACGGCAACGGCGGTCCGTTCGGTCATGGCGCGTTCTCCCCTGGCGGCAGGCCAGCACCCGCCGGGCAAGGAAGCAAGGTTGAGGCTCCGCCTCAAACTCCGCCAAGGGAAGCCCCTTGGATGGCTTCCCTTAAGTAAGGGGATCAAAGGGTCCTCGGACCCTTTGCGGGTCCGGGCAGAGCCCGGCCTTACCTCGCGTCCGGCGCCGCCGCCACCGCGACCTTCATCCCCTCGCTCGCCAGCACCGGCGGGTTGAGGATCAGCTGCTCGCCCTCCTTGAGCCCCGCCTGCACCTCGACCTGCGCCCCGTTGTCGGCGAGCACGTCAAGCTTGCGCAGCCTGAGCACCCCGTTGTCGAACACCGCGGCGCTCAGCCCGTCCTTGTTGAAGATCACCGCCTCGGACGGCACCAGCGCCACCGGCGCAGCCCGCGGCACGTCCAGGTGCACGATCCCGTAGAGCCCCGCCGCCAGCGCCCCGTCGTGGTTGTCGACGTCCACCTCGGTCAGCAGCGTGCGCGTCCCCGCCTGCAGCGTGCCGGCGTTGCGCGCCACCTTGCCGTGGAACTCGCGCCCCGGCAGCTCCGGCACCGTGACGGTGGCGTCCTCGCCGTCGTGCAGGCTGAAGAAGCTCTCCTGCGGCACGTACACCTGCACGCGCAGCACGTCCGAACGCGCGATCGAGAACAGCTCCGTCCCGCTCGACGCGTTCGCCACCACCAGCGACCCCACGTCGACGTCGCGCGCCGTGATCACCCCGTCGAACGGTGCTGTGATCCGCTCGAAGTCCACGAGCTGCTTGAGCCTGCGAACCTCGGCCGCCTGCGCCTCGATGTTCGCCTTGGCAACCCCCACGCCGGCGTTGCTCGCCGCCAGGCTCGACTTGTCCGTGTCCCCCTGCTGGCGCGAGCTCCACCCGTGCTGCACCAGGTCCGCGGTGCGGCTCTCGGTGATCCCCGCGAGCTTCTGGTTCGCCTGCGCCTGCGCGAACGCCGCCGCGGTCTGCGCGAGCTGCGCCTGCGCCTGGGCGTACTGCTGGTCCACGTCCGGCGCCGCGATCACGGCGAGCACGTCGCCCGCATGCACCCTGCTGCCGATGTCGACGTTGCGCTTGGAGATGTAGCCCGTCGAGCGCGCGAACAGCGTCGCCGCGTCGAACGCCTGCATGTTGCCGGGCAGCTCGATGCGGTGCGGCCCGTCGAGCACCTTGATCGCCGCCACCCGCACCTGCGGCACCGCGTCGTTCTGCTGCGCCAGCGCCTGCGCCGCGCTCGCGCTCGTCGCCGACCGGCTCCACGCGCCGTACCCGACCAGCAGCCCAACCCCCACGAGCGTCGCCACCCCCAGCATCAGCGCGAGCCGCCGCCGCCGCCGCTCCAGCGCCGGGTCCTGCACCGGCGCCGCCGGCTCCTTCGCGTCCGCATCCCCGGCCTCGCGCCTCGCCTGCGCCCCGCGTCCCGCTCCGGGCCCCACGCCGGGCCCGCCGGCCGCGTCCGCCGCGCTCTGCCTCGCCTCGGGCGCCCCGGCCTCGGGCTGCGTGGAGATCTGGTTCATGCTGGGCTCCCCTCATGCGCAACCCGTGGCGACGGGTCCCTGGCCGCGACCTTCTCGAAGCGCCCGATGATCGAGTACAGGTATGGCACGAACAGCAGCGTCGTGATCGTTCCCACCAGCACGCCGCCGATCACCGCGCGCGCCAGCACGGCGTTCTGCTCCTCGCCCGCCCCGCCGATCGCCATGGGCACCATGCCGACCATCATCGCCGCCGCCGTCATCAGCACCGGCCGCAGCCGCGTCGTCCCCGCCGACAGCGCGGCGTCGACCGCCGACATGCCCGCCTCCCGCTGCTCGCGCGCGAAGGTCACCAGCAGGATCGAGTTCGCCGACGCGACCCCCACCGACATGATCGCCCCCATCAGCGACGGCACGCTGAACGTCGTCCCCGTGACATAGAGCAGCAGCACGATCCCGCTCCCCGCCCCCGGCAGCGCCAGGATCACCGCCAGCGGGTCGAGGAAGCTCTGGTAGTTCACGACCATCAGCATGTAGACGAACACGGCGGCGAACAGCAGCCCGAGCGTGAGGTTGGCGAACGCGCCGTTCATGCTCTCGATCTGCCCGGTGACCACGATCTTGTTGCCCGCCGGCATCCCCTTCTGCATGTCGTCGACGATCCGCGTGACGTCGGCCGCCACGCTGCCGAGGTCGCGGTCCTGCACGCTGCCGTAGACGTCGTACACCGCCTGGATGTTGGTCTGGTTGAACACCGACTGCACCGGCACCCGCCTGAAGCTGGCGACGTTGCCGAACAGCCCCGGCACGATGGTGCCGTTGGTGCTGCTGCTGGTGATCGGCGTGTTGTTCAGGTCGTTGACGTCGCGGATGCGGTACTCCGGCGTCTGCACCGCGAGGAAGTAGGGGATGCCGTTCGCCGGATCCGTCCAGAAGTTCGGCGAGATCTGCTCGGACGAGCTGAGCGAGATGTTGAGGTCGTTGGCCACCTGGTTGACCGTGAGCCCCAGCTCCTGCGCCCGCGTCCTGTCCACGGTGTAGTACAGCTGCGGCGCGTCCAGCTCCTGCTGCACGTGCGCGTCCACCAGCCCCGCGACCCCCGACAGCCTGTGGCGCAGCTCGGCCGCCACCTTCTGGTTGCCCGCCCGGTCCTTGCCCGTCACCCGCACGTCGATCTGCGACGGCACCCCGAAGTTGAGGATCTGCGTCACCAGGTCCGCCGGCTGGAAGTAGAACATCGCGTCCGGGAACGCGCTCGGCAGCACCGCGCGCAGCTTGCGCACGTACTCCGCCGTCGCCCTGTGCCCCTCGTTGAGCTGCAGCAGGATCTGCCCGTCGTTGACCCCGATCGTCGTCCCGTCGGTGAACGCCAGGTTGTACACCCGCTGCGGCAGCCCGATGTTGTCGAGCACCAGCCCCAGGTCCTTGGCCGGGATCACCGAGCGTATCTTCTCCTCCACCGCCGCGAAGTACTGGCTGGTCCGCTCGATCCGCGTCCGCGCCGGCGCGCGCACGTGGAGCTGGATCAGCCCCGCGTCCACCGGCGGGAAGAAGTCGCTGCCCACGAACAGGCTCAGGCACCCGGCCGCCGCCACCACGCCCAGCGCCACCAGCGGCGTGAGGAAGCTCCGCCGTATGATCCCCGCCAGCACGAAGCCGTAGAAGTCGCGGAACCGGTCGAACCCGCGGTTGAACCCCGCGTGGAACCGCCCGAACCACCCGGGCGCGCTTCCGTCGTTGTGCCCCTCGTGTTCGGCGCGCAACAGCAGCCGGATGGTGATCGGCGTCAGCGTGCGCGACAGCGCGTAGGACGCGAGCATCGCGAACACCACCGCCATCGCCATCGGCGTGAACAGGTAGCGCGCGGCGCCCTGCAGGAAGAACACGGAGATGAACACGCAGCAGATCGACAGCGTGGAGATCAGCGTCGGCACCGCGATCCCGGCCGCGCCCTCCAGCACCGCCTCGTCGAAGTCCTCCCCCTCGTCGAGCAACCGGTGCGTGTTCTCCACCGTGACCGTGGTGTCGTCGACCAGGATGCCCACCGCGAGCGCCAGCCCGCCCAGCGTCATCGTGTTCAGCGTCTGCCCCAGCGCCGAGAGCACCGCGATCGACGTCAGGATCGACAGCGGGATCGACACCATCACCACCACCGTCGAGCGCCACGACCCCAGGAACACCAGGATCATCAGCGCCGTCAGCCCCGCCGCGATCGCGCCCTCGCGCAGCACGGAGCTGATCGCCTCGCTCACGAACGTCGACTGGTCGAACAGCAGCGCGATCTTCATCCCCTCGGGCGCCGACTTCTGGATCGCCGGCAGCGCTGCCTTCACCGCCTTGACCACCGACAGCGTCGAGGCGTCGCCGTTCTTGATGATCGTCAGCAGCACCGAGGCGTGCCCGTCGTCGTGCACCACGTTCTGCTGCACCGCCCAGCCGTCGCGCACATGCGCCACGTCGCTGAGGTAGACCGTCGTGCCACCCACCTGGCGGATCGGCACCCGGTTCAGCGCCTCGATCGAGCGCGCCGAGCTGTTCACGCTCACGATGAGCTGCCTGTCGCCCATCTTCGCGTCGCCCGACGGCAGCGTCAGGCTCTGCGCGTTGACCGCGCTCACCACGTCCATGGGCGCCACCCCCTTCGCCCGCATCGCGTCGGGGTCGAGGTCCACCATCACCTGCCGGTACTTGCCCCCGTAGGGCGTCGGCAGCGTGATCCCTGGGATCGGCGCCAGCGCCTGCCTGATCTGGTAGATGCCGTAGTCGTAGAGCTGCTGCTGGTTCAGCTTCTCGGACGACAGGCTGATCTGCAGCACCGGCACGCTCGACGCGTTGTACTGCACGATGGTCGGCGGCTGGATCCCCGTGGGCATCAGCGCGCGGATCGAGTTGGACGCCGAGACGATCTGCGCGATCGCCAGGTCCACGTTGACGTTGGCCTGGAAGTAGATCTTCTCGACCGCCACGCCTTCCAGCGTCTGGCTCTCGATGTTCTTGATGTCGCCGACGCTGGAGCTGATCGAGTACTCGCTGTACGTGGTGACCCGCTGCTCCATCTCCGCCGGCGTCAGCCCGGTATACTGCCAGATCACGGTGACGACCGGCACGTTGATCGACGGGAAGATGTCCTTCGGTGTCACCAGGATCGCGCTGCCGCCCAGGAACAGCATCAGCGCCGCCATCACGTAGAACGTGTAGGGGTACTTCAGCGCAAACTTGACCAGACCCATGCTTCTTCCTCGCCCAACCGCCAACGCACGCGCGCCACAGCCCCCGCGCAGACCACCCACATCCCCGCCCGCCACAGAACCCGCAGCGTTGCGCACACAACCGAAGCAACTCACATAGGGCGCGCGGCGCTCCGTGCCGAATGAATTTCCGCCGAAGCGTGCGCCAACGCGCCGCGTACACCTTTCGTCACACGGGCCAGACCGTGCCGGCAGGGCAGGGGACCCGCCCCGGCGCGGACGCCGCAGGAGAAACGCGATGCTGTTCACCCTCGAGATCGACGGCCGCCCCATCCTCGTGATGGCCGAGGACGACGCGGACGCCGTGCGCGAGGCCGCCCGCGCCGACCCCATGGCCGAGCAGCTTGCCGCCCTCCAGCACGCCGGCCGCCGCCTCTGGGACGGCCGCACCGTGCCCGCCGTCCGCCCCGCCACCGCCCCCGAGGCCGCCACTTGGCAGGACGCCTTCGCCGAGGCCGTCGCCGACGGCGAGGCCTTTGAGGACGAGTCCGACAGCTGGGCCGTGTTCCTGCTCGACGTCGCCCCCCGCTGACCCCGCCGCGCGCCCGCCACGCCGCACCCCGTCGCGCGAGCCCTGGAGCCCGCCCGCCACCGATGCTATGACCGCCGGATGAGCCCCACCGTCGTCGTCATCGTCCTGTCCGCCCTGGGCATCGCGCTCTTCCTCTACGGCGTCCTGCTGATGTCGCGCCGCCAGGAAGGCGGCAGCGGCCGCCAGCCCGCGCTGCTGATGATCGCGGGCCTCGCCGTCCTGGTCCTCGGCATGCTCTCCGCCCTGGTGCTCAAGTGGACCGAGACCCCCTCCGCCCAGCCGCACTTCGAGGTCCCCGGCACCGGCGTCGGCGGCCCCGCCGCACCGCCCGCGCCTGTCGCCGCGCCGCAGGCCCCGCCCGCGCACTGACCCTGCCCCCCGCGCCGCAGCCCTGCTAGCGTCGCCCCGTGGCCCGCCGGACCCGCCGGCGCCCGAAGGAGCGACCCACGATGCTGCGACCCGCGCTGCTGGCTGCCGCCTGCCTGTTCGCCGTCTCCGCCCGCGCCGAGACCGTCAAGTTTAGCGCCACCATGAACGCCTCGACGGAAGTCCCCGCCAAGTCCGTCCCCGCCGCCGCCGGCTCCGCCACGGCCACGCTGGACACCGAAACCCGCAAGCTGGACTACACCGCGAGCTGGAACGGCCTGACCGGCCCCGCCACCATGGCCCACTTCCACGGCCCCGCGGAGCCCGGCAAGAACGCCGGCGTCCAGGTCAAGCTGGGCGACGCCAACCCCACGAGCCCGGTCTCCGGCAGCGCCACCCTCACCGAAAAGCAGGTCGCCCAGCTCACCGCCGGCCGGTGGTACGCCAACGTCCACACCGCCGCCAACCCGGGCGGCGAGATCCGCGGCCAGCTCACCAAGGAGTAAGCATGAGGCTCTGCCTCAAACTCCGCCAAAGGCAACTGCCTTTGGAATCCCTTCCTTAGGTCAAGGGATCAAAGGGTCTCGGACCCTTTGCGGGTTCGGGCAGAGCCCGACCTTCCTCACTTCGGCGCGTCGTCCTCGAGGTAGACGCGGATGATCTCCTCGAACGACCCTTCCGCCTCGAACCCCATCGCCCGCGCCCGCTGCGTGTCGAACGCCTGCGGCCAGGTCTCGATGATCCGCTCGACCGCCGGGTCCCGCTCCCGCCGGATCAGCGCGACCGCCTTGTCCCCCGCGACGCGCCGCAGCGCCTCGATCTGCTCGGCCACGCTGACCGACAGCCCCGGCATCGTCAGCGACCGCCGCCCACCGAGCACCCCCAGGTCGCACGCCCCCGCGCGCAGCAGGAACGCCACCGCCGCCCGCGGGCTCGCGAACCAGTGCCGCACCTCCTCGCCGACCGGCAGCACCGCTTCCTTCCCCGCGAGCGGCTCGCGGATAATGCCGGAGAAGAACCCCGACGCCGCCCGGTTCGGCAGCCCCGGCCGCACGCAGATCGTGGGCAGCCGCAGCCCCACGCCGTCGACGAACCCCCGCCGGCTGTAGTCCGCGAGCAGCAACTCGCCGATCGCCTTCTGCGTCCCGTAGCTCGACAGCGGCGCGGACAGGAACTCGTCGCCGATCACCCCCGGCAGCGGCGTCCCGAACACCGCCAGCGACGACGTGAACACCACCCGCGCCCGCCACGCCCCGCCGCTCGCGACATGCCCCGCTCGCAGCGCCTCCAGCAGCAGCCGCGTCCCGTCGAGGTTGACGCGATACCCCTTGTCCATGTCCGCCTCGGCCTCGCCCGAGACCACCGCCGCCAGGTGGAACACCACGTCCGGCCGCGCCGCCACGCACGCCTCCGCCACGCCCGGCACCGACAGGTCGCCCGCCCGCGCCTCCACCCGTCCCGCGAACCCCGCGGGCTCCGCCGGCGGCACCACGTCGACCAGTGTCAGCACGTCCACCGGCCGCCCGCCCAGCCCCTCGGCCGCAAGCCGCGCCACCAGCTTGCGGCCCAGCATCCCGGCGGCACCCAGAACCAGAACATGCATCGCTCGAACTCCGACAAAGGAAGCAAGGTTGAGGCGCTGCCTCAAACTCCGCCAAAGGCTGCGCCCTTGGAACGCACACCTTAGGGAAGGCCAGTCCAGGGCGGCTCGCCCTGGCGGGTCCGGGCAGAGCCCGGCCTTGCTTACTTCATCATCCCCAGCGCCCGCGCGAAGAAGTCCTCGCCCCCGAAGTTCCCCGACTTCAGCGCCAGCATCATCGCCTCGCCCCCGCCCAGCGTGCGCAGCACCGGCACCCCCGGCGCGATCTCCGGCCCCACCAGGAACGCCGGGATGCCGAGCCGGTCCACCGCCGCCCCCGACGTCTCCCCGCCGGCCACCACCAGCCGCCGCACCCCCATCGCCACGAGCCCTGCCACGACCTCCGCCAGCGCCTGCTCGACCGCGTGCCCCACGTCCGCCGCCATGCCTTGCGCCCGCGCCACCGCGTCCGGCGCCGCGCTGCTCGCAACCACCACCGGCCCCGCCGCCAGCCGCCCTTGCGCCCACGCCAGCGCCTCCGCCACGACGCCGCCCGCCAGAACCCGCGCCGCGTCGATCCGCAGCACCGCCAGCCCCGCCGCCTCCGCCGCCGCCACCTGCGCCAGCGTGGCCCGCGAGCAGCTCCCCGCCACAACCGCCGCGAACCCCCCCACCGGAGCCCCCGCATCGCCCGCCACCGACGCGCCCCCCGACAACGCCCGCGCCAGCCCGAGCCCCAGCCCCGACGCCCCCGTCGACACCGGGAACCGCAGCGCCGCCTCCCCGAGCACGACCAGGTGCCGCTCCGCCACCGCGTCCACGATCGCGCTGCCGACCCCCTGCGCCGCCAGCGTCCCGAGCTCCTCGGCCACCGCCTCCGCCCCCCGCTCCACCACGTCGAGCGCCACCAGCCCCACCGGCGCCCCACTCTGCCGCCCCAGAACCCGCACCAAGTCCGAATCCCGCATCGGATTGAGCGGATGGTCCTTCAGCGAGCTCTCGTGCAGCGGCTGGCGCCCCACGAACAGATGCCCCTGGAACACCGTGCGCCCCGTCTCCGGGAACGCCGGGCACACCGCGACGACCGCCGCCCCCGCGTCCACGCGCAGCGCATCCGTCACCGGCCCGATGTTGCCTGCATCCGTGGAGTCGAACGTCGAGCACACCTTGAACATGACGTGCCCCGCGCCCCGCGCCCGCAGCCACGCCGACGCCGCCCGCGACCGCGCCACCGCCACCCCCGGCCCGACCGAGCGCGTCTTCAACGCAACAACCACCGCATCGACCTCCGGCAGCGCGAGCCCCGCGTCCGGCACCCCCACCGTCTGCACCGTGCGCAAGCCGTTGCGCGCCAGCGTGTTCGCGAGGTCCGACGCCCCCGTGTAGTCGTCCGCGACCACCCCCAGACGCAGCGTCACGACCGCATCCCCCCGAACTCCGCGCTCCCCGACGGCGTGCCCGCCCGGTAAGGCGCGAACCACCCCAGCCCCGCCAGTGTCCCCGCCCGCGGCCTGTACTCGCACCCCACGAACCCCTCGTACCCGAGCCGGTCCAGCTCCCCGAACAGGAACGGGTAGCTCAGCTCCTCCCCGTCCGGCTCGTGGCGCGACGGCACCGAGGCGACCTGCACGTGCCCGATCATCGGCATCAGCCGCCGCATCCGCGTCGTCACGTCCCCGTGGATGATCTGGCAGTGGTACAGGTCGAACTGCAGCGCCAGGTTCGGCAGCGCCATCTCCCCGATCAGCCCCGCCGCCGCGTCGATGTCGTTCAGGAAATACCCCGGCATGTCGCGCCCGTTGATCGGCTCCAGCACCAGCGTCACGCCGCGCTCCGCCATCACCCCCGCCACCCGACGCACCGAATCCCGGTACACCGCCATCGCCCCCGCATCCCCCGACGGCGCGAGCCCGGCCATCAGGTGCACCCGCGACACCCCGGTCGCCGCCACGTAGGGCAGGGCGCGCTGCACCGCCGCGTCCAGTTCCGCCTCGCGCCCCGCGAGCGCCGCGAACCCCCGCTCCCCCGCCGCCCAGTCCCCCGGCGGCAGGTTGAACAGCGCCGGCGTCAGCCCGTTCCTGCGTAGCCGCTCGCCCACCGCGTCGGGCGCATGGTCGTAGGGGAACAGGAACTCCACCGCCGTGAAGCCCGCCCCCGCCGCCGCGTCGAAACGGTCGAGGAAGTCCCACTCGGTGAACATCATCGTCAGGTTGGCGGCAAAACGCGGCATGGCGTTACTCCAGGGAAGAAAGGAAGGCCTTCTTTTTCTGAAGAAAAAAAAGCAAAAAGACTTTGCAAACTAGAATCCAGACACCCGCGACGGCAAGGAATCAAACAGGCGAAAGTTCTTTGGTTCTTTCTTTCAAGAAAGAATGCGCTTGCTTGCTTCCCCTGACTCCCTCACTCCGCCGCCTTCGGCAGCTCCAGCCCCGCGACCTGCGCGAACAGCCTCGCCACCGACGCGTCGTCGTCGCGCCCCATCCCCGCCGCCGCCGTCATCAGGAACATCTGCAGCGCAGCCCCCGCCACCGGCACCGGGAACTTCGCCCCCCGCGCCATGTCCAGCACGATCCCGAGGTCCTTCGTAAAGATGTCCACCGCCGAACGCGGCTGGTAGTCGCCTTCGAGAATGTGCGGCACCCGGTTCTCGAACATCCAGCTGTTGCCCGCCGACTTCGTGATGACCTCGTACACCCGCGCGAGATCCAGCCCCTGCCGCGCCGCAAACGCCATCGCCTCGCACGCCGCCGCGATGTGCACCCCGGCGAGCAGCTGGTTCACCATCTTGAACCCCGCGCCGACCCCCGGCGCGTCCCCCAGCTCGTACACCGTCCCCGCCATCGCATCGAGCGCCGGCCGTGCCTTCGCGAACGCCTCCGCACTCCCCGACGCCAGGAACGTCAGCTCGCCGGTGGCTGCCCGCGCCGCGCCGCCGCTCATCGGCGCGTCGAGGTAGTGCCGCCCCTCCGCCTCCACCCGCGCGCCCAGCGCCCGCGCCACCTCCGGCGCCATCGTCGCCGACGCCACGAACACCGCACCCTGCGGCATGACCCCCGCGCAGCCGCCCTCGCCGAACAGCACCGCCTCCGTCTGCGCGGCGTTGACCACGACCGCGACCACGACCTCCGCCCCCGCCGCAGCCTCGGCCGGCGAGCCCGCCCCGCGCCCGCCGCCGGCCACGAACCGCGCGACATTGGCCTCGGCCACGTCGAACCCCGCCACGTCGAACCCCGCCCGGCGCAGCGACTCCGCCATGCCGAAACCCATCGAGCCCAGCCCGATCACCGCCGCCTGAGCCATGCGTCAAATCCTCCAACGACCACCGAAACAAGGTTGAGGCTCCGCCTCAAACTCCGCCAAAGGCTGCGCCCTTGGAACGCACGACTTAGGTCAAGGGATCAAAGGGTCCCCGAACCCTTTGCGGGTCCGGGCAGAGCCCGGCCTTCCTTACCTGTTCACCAGCCGCCCCGGGATGCCCAGCGTGATCAGCCCCCCCAGCACCAGCGTCCCGGCCAGCACGTACATCCCGCTCGCCGTGCTGTGCGTGAGGTCGCGCAGGTAGCCGATCATGTAGGGGCTGACGAAACCCGCCAGGTTGGCGCACGAGTTGATCACCGCGATCCCCGACGCCGCCGCCGCCCCGCTGAGGAACGCCGTCGGCAGCGACCAGAACAGCGGCGCGCACGAGAACACGCACGCCGTCGCCACCGACAGCGCCACGATCGCCATCGTCGTGCTCCCCGCCGTCGCCGCCACCACGAAGCCCGCCGCCCCGATCACGGCCGGCACCGCGATGTGCCAGCGCCGCTCGCGCGCCCGGTCCGCGGAGCGCGTGAACAGCACCATCGCCGCCACCGCGCACACGTAGGGAATGGCGCTCAGCAGCCCGATGTTGAAGTTCCCCACGACCCCCGACGCCTTGACCAGCGTGGGCAGCCAGAACGTGATCCCGTACTGCCCCATGATGAGCAGGAAGTAGATCGACGCCGTCACCCACAACATCGGGATGCGCAGCACCTCCAGCACGGAATGCGTCGCCTTCGACCCTTCCTGGTTCGCCGCGATGTTGCGCGCCAGCAGCGCCTTGTCGCCCGCGTCCAGCCAGCGCGCCCCCTCGATCCCGTTGTCCAGCCGCAGCAGCAGAACCCCGCCCAGAACCACCGCCGGCACCGCCTCCAGCAGGAACATCCACTGCCACCCCTGCAGCCCGCCCACGTCCTGGAAGTACTGCATGATGAACCCCGACACCGGGTTGCCGATGATCCCCGAGATCGGCGCCCCCGCCTGGAACAGCGCGAACATCTTCCCCCGCCGGTGCGTGGGGAACCAGTACGTCAGATACAGGATCACCCCCGGATAGAACCCCGCCTCCGCGAGCCCGAGCAGGAACCGCAGCCCGTAGAACTGCCAGGGCGTGCGCACGAACAGGAACAGCGCCGAGACGATCCCCCACGTCACCAGGATGCGCGCCAGCCAGATGCGCGCCCCAATCCGGTGCAGGATCACGTTGCTCGGCAGCTCGAACACGAAGTAGCCGAGGAAGAACACCCCGGCACCCAGCCCGAACACCGTCTCGCTGAAGCCGAGCTGCTGCGACATCTGCAGCTTGCCGAACCCCACGTTGACCCGGTCCAGGTACGCCGCCACGTAGCACAGCATCAGCAGCGGCATGATCCGCCACGCCACCCTGCGGTACAGCCGGTCCTCGCGTGCCGCATCCGCAGCCTCGCCCGAAGTCGGGGTGCCCGTGTCCATGCTCGCTCTCCCGGGATGGGCGGGGCCCGCGATCCCCCGGAACAACCTCGGGGGCGACGCAGGCTCCGCATGCGGGGCGTGTCCGCCCTCTGCGTCCTCGATATGGCGGCGCCGTCGTTGACGCAAGCACGTTCCGCCCGCTATCGGTTGCGCACGCAACCGCGCCCCACGCCCCCGCGAACAGGCCACCCCGCCGACCCCGCTGCACGCCGCCGTACTCCCCGGGGCACGCGGCCGAACGCCCCGGCGGGCGCCACGCGAACGCAACGGAGCGCCCGCTGGACACGCCCACCCCGCGGAGCCGCGTGCCCCGCTCCACCCTCGGCCGGCCCACGCTCACCGACGTCGCCCGCCATGCCGGTGTCAGCGGCATCACCGTCTCGCGCGTCGTGCGCGGCCAGGGCCCCATCTCCGCCGCCACCCGCGAGCGCGTGCTCGGCGCGGTCCAGGCGCTCGGCTACATCCCCAACCGCTCCGCCTCGGCGCTCGCCTCCTCCTCCTCGCGCCTGGTCGGCATCGTCCTGCCCTCGCTCGCCAACGCCGTGATGGCCGAGCTGGTCCACGGCCTGAACCAGGGCCTCGCCGATGGCCGCTTCCAGTCCGCCATCGGCATCAGCGACTACGACCCCGCGACCGAGGAACGCCTCGTCGCCTCCATGCTCGCCTGGCAGCCCGCCGCCCTCGTGCTCGCCGGCCTGGAGCACTCCGACGCCACCCGCGCCCTGCTGCGCGGCTCCGGCGTCCCCGTCGTCGAGGTCCTCGACATCGACGGCCGCGGCCTCGGCAGCGTGGTCGGCTTCTCCCACCGCGACGCCGGCGCCGCCAGCGCCCGCCACCTGCTCGCCCGCGGCCGCCGCAGCTTCGGCTTCGTCGGCCACGCCGACGACCTCGACCTGCGCGCCGCGAAACGCCACGCCGGCTTCACCGCCACGCTGCGCGAGGCCGGCCTCGGCTGGCACGCGAGCGAGCTGGCCCCCGGCACCTCCTCCACCGCCAGCGGCCGCGCCGCGCTGGCCCGCCTGCTGGCCCGCGCCCCCGCGCTCGACGCGGTCTACTTCTCCAACGACGACATGGCCGTCGGCGGCCTGTTCCACTGCCTCGCCGAGGCCGTCCCCGTGCCCGGCCGCCTCGCCCTGTTCGGCTTCAACGGCCTGGAGTTCGGCCAGTCCGCCCCCCTGCCGCTGTCCACGATTGCCACCCCCCGCGCCCGCATCGGTCGCGAGGCCGCCCGCCTGCTCTGCGAATCCGCCCCGCCGCAGGTCCTCGACCTCGGCTTCACCCTGATCGAGGGCGCCACCGCCTGAGCCGCCCCCCTGCCGCCGAGTCTCCCCGACCTGCGCCACCAAGCCCCCGCCGCCAGCCCCCTGCTTCCCACCCGCGTCCGGGCCTCGCCTCCGCCGCCCGCCTGTCCTACGCAGGGCCCCGGCGGATCCACGCCCCGCGTCCCCACGCCCCAGGAGGCCCGCCGTGTCCGAAGCCGCCCTGCGCGACTCCATCTGCCGCTACGCCCGCTCCCTGTTCGAGCGCGGCCTGACCCCCGGCTCCTCCGGCAACATCAGCGTGCGCCTCGACGACGGCGGCCTCCTGCTCACGCCCACCAACGCCTCGATGGGCTTCCTCGACCCCGCCCGCCTGACCCGCCTCGACGCCGACGGCCGCCACCTCTCCGGCGACCCCGCGACCAAGGAGGTCCCGCTGCACGGCGCTCTCTACGACACCCGCCCCCGCGCCGGCGCGGTCGTGCATCTGCACTCCACGCACTGCGTCGCGCTCTCCATGCTCCCCGGCCTCGACCCCGCCGCGGTGCTGCCCCCGCTCACCGCCTACTACGTGATGCGCGTGGGCGACACGGCGCTGGTCCCGTACTACCGCCCGGGCGACCCCGCCGTCGCCGACGCCATCCGCGGCCTCGCCGGGCGCCACAGCGCGGTGCTGCTCGCCAACCACGGCCCCGTCGTCGCCGGCGACACCCTGGAGGCCGCCGTCTTCGCCACCGAGGAGCTGGAGGAAACCGCCAAGCTGTTCCTCCTCCTGCGCAACCTCGACCCGCGCATGCTCTCCCCCGACCAGGTCGCCGACCTCGCCCGCGTGTTCGGCACGAAGCCGCAGGCAGGCAAGGTTGAGGCTCCGCCTCAAACTCCGCCAAAGGCTGCGCCCTTGGAACGCATCCCTTAGGTCAAGCCGGTCCAGGAGCGAGGCTGGCCAAAAGTTCCAGCACCCCGCCTGGGCTGTTGGAAAGGCCGGACGAGGGGGCTCGCGCCCGGCGGGTCCGGGCAGAGCCCGGCCTGCCCGCCGATGGGTCGTCGCCCCGGTCGCCCAGGGAGCGCGGCCGCCCCTCGAAGGCGCTGCCGGGCGCAGCCCCGTCCGGCCCTCCGCGGGTGCCCGGTCCCGCCGCAGGACGACCCGCATCCCGGCGTCTCGAAACGGCCGTGGCCCAACCCCCAAATTGTCAGGCATTCTAACGCGCATCCAGGGCGCACCCCGTGCCGCCCGACTCTGCGGGACAGCAAGGACCACTCAAATGAACCGATCTCCCATGCTCGCGCTGGCATCCCTCCTGGCGACGACGCCCGCCTGGGCGCAGACCGCCACCTCCGCCCCCGCGGCTGCGACCCCCCCGGTCACCGCCCGCGCGCCCGGTTTCGCCGACGACGCCACCGCCGGCTACCCGGCCGGCGCGACCTGGCTGGCCGACGACCTCTACACCAGCCAGGCCGCGACCCTGGGCGCCGCCGCCTGGCTGCTGACGCCGAACCACCTCCTGCCCGGCGACCAGATCGGGCTGCGCCTGGCCACGGTCGCGCCCTCCGCGACGGGCAACGGCTATGCGGTCGGCAACACCCTCACCCTGACCGGCGGCGCCGTCGTCACCGTCGCCACGATCGCCGGCGGCGCCTCCACGGGCCCGATCGCAACGGTCACGCTCGCCAGCCCCGCCTTCCACGCCTGCGCCAACACCGCGCCCGGCGGCCTGGCGCAGCTCGCCACCAGCGGCAGCGGCTCGGGCGCAACCTTCACCGGCACCTTCGTCGGCCCTTACCTCTACGGCGCGCGCCTGCTCACCGTCTGCTACCACGCCAACAAGGCGATCGACGTGCAGGGCGCGGCCGCGGGGCCCGCAACCATCGGCTTCGCGGCCGACGGGCTGATCGACGACGCGACCCTGGACTCACTGCTCGCGGGCGCACGACCGTCGCTGCTGACGGTCTACGACCAGGGCATCAACGGGGCGAACGGCATCCAGCAGACGGCCTACGCCGGAACGCTCAGCCCGCTGCGCACCATCCGCGGGGTGCGCTCCCTGGTCATGGACGGCGACATCGACGGCCCGCTGGACAGCGGCGCCCCGGGCCAGATCACCACGATCAACCTGCCCCGCGCCCTCTCGGTCAGCAACCAGGCCAACACCCTGATCTTCGCCGGCGGCATCGAGAGCCTGGACCACCGCACCGGCCTGATCAACGTCGGCTACCCGAGCGCCACCGCCACCGTCGGCCTCTACAACAAGGCCACCGCCGCCCTGCCGAACATCGCGATGACGAACGGCGCTGGCGTCGGCACGGCCTGCCCGGGCATGCCTTTCGACCGCGACAACGTCATCTTCGCGGTCAGCTCCGCCACCGCCGAGACATGCACCATGAACGGGGTCGCAGGCCTGCCCGGCAGCGCGCCCGGGCCTGCCACCGACACCGCCGGCAACCTCGGCTTCACCTACGACGGCCAGGGCTTCGGCTATGTCGACTACGACCTCGCCATCGTCGTCCCCTGGGCCATGGGCGCCGCCGAGGTCGCGGCCGCCGACGCCTCGATCCAGACCACGTTCGGCATCCAGCGCCAGGCGCACGGCGTCATCGTGTTCGACGGCGACAGCATCAGCGACGCGTTCGGCGCGCCGGCGCAGCACGGCTGGGTGCGCATGGTCTCCGACATGCTGGCGAGGCCGGACATCAGGATCGTCAACACGTCCTTCTACGGTTCCACGATGGGCGGCGGCGCGACGAACGGCGCGCCCGGCTCGCGCCTGGCCGAGCAGCCGCTCAACGTGCTGCCGTTCCTCGACACGGCCTACGCCCAGAACGCGCCCGACGCCTACGTCGTGCTGAACCCGATGGGCAACAACGACCTCAACCGCGGCGACAGCGTCGCGACCATCGAGTCCAACACCCAGGCCTACTGCGCCAACGTGCACGCCCACCACGGCCGATGCGTGCTGACCTACTTCACCGGCTCCACGGTCGGGGCCTACGGCAGCGCGAGCTACGCCGCGATCGCCCAGTGGATCTCGGCGAACGTGGCCTCGACCGGTCCGGGCGCGGACATCGTCGTCGCGATCCCGCCGTGCCCGGCCGGCGTCGCCTGCTACCAGAGCGACAACCTGCACCCCGCTCCGGCCGGCAACTGGATCATGGCGCGCGCCGTCGTCCAGGCGCTCGCGCCCGTGCTGCGCTAGGGAGGCAAGCCTGGGCTCTGCCCAGACCCGCCAGGGGCGAGCCGCCCCTGGACCGGCGCTTGCTTAAGGGCGGCGTTCCAAGGGCGCGGCCTTTGGCGGAGTTTGAGGCAGCGCCTCAACCTTCCTCCCTTGCAACCTGCCGCTGCTCGGCCCGTTCCCCTGCCAGACACAGGAGACCGACCATGAGCACCAGCAGCAAGATCCCCGCGACCGACCGCTCCACCGGCGGCCCCGGCAGCAGCCACGCCAACAAGGACAAGCCGCACGACGCCGACGTGAAGGGCGCGCACCACCAGAGCACCCACGTCGAGAAGAAGCACCCGGCCTCCGACGACAAGAGCACCGGCGGCGGCACGAAGCACGAGAAGCGCGAGCCCGGCGAGTCCGGCCGCAGCTGAGCCGCCGGCCCGCCGAAGCGAATCCTTAATCCCTGCGGGCCGATACTCGGGCCACGCGACGCGCCACCCCTCGGGGCCGCGTCCGTGGCCCGCGCTTTCCGCGCCATGCGGACGCGCCCGCATGGGAACGCGCACATGGACGACCTGCTGGCCGAGTTCCTCGCCGAAACCGCCGAAAGCGTCGCCGAGCTGGACCT
>JBPBQX010000262.1:0-41877 GCA_050955025.1 Janthinobacterium lividum | reverse complement strand
CGTAGAGCAGGACGCCGCCTCCCGCGCGGCGTACGAACCTGCGGAACAGCGAAGGACGCTGAATGGGCGCCAGAACCCGCCGATGGATCTGCCGCTTCGCCTCCTCCAGCCCACCGACGTCGGCGAAGGTGAGTCGGCTGGCTGGCTCCGGCCGGATCGGCGACGTCCGTGCGAACAGGTTGACCACGGAGGCGCCCTGAACCGTCTTCGGGTCCGGCGGCGCCGGGAGCCAGTGGCGAGCGGCCTCGTCCCGACCCGCCCGCAGCAGATGGTCCGCGACACAGCGCCGCAGGTCACGGTCCTCGAACCCTTCGGGGTGGAGTTCGACGAGCACCTCGACGACGCCCCCCGGCACGACGCCACGTACGGCTTCCGCGAGCAGCGCCCGCAGAAGCGCGGCCGAGCGCGGTCGTTCGCGCACTGCGTCAATCAGCTCGTCGAGGTCGGACCGGGTTTCCACACCGGCAGGATGGCGTCACACCCTTAGCGGCGGGTGAATCACCGAGACGAGATCCTCGACCTCCGCGCCGGAGACCTGCCTGGACCAGGCGGCGAGCAGCGGCTGCCAAGGTCGGTGTCCTGACTCGAATGTCGGCTTCGGCCCGAAAGCAGGCTACGGCTTCACCTGGGAAGTCGCTCGCTCCATGAAGGAGTGGGTTTCGGACCGCCCGATCTCCGCGAAGCCATGGCGGCGGTAAAGCGAGCCCACCGGACTCCAGTGCAGATGCTCCAGGCGCACCGGCAGGCCGCACCGGTCTGCCAAAGCAAGGCAATGACATAGAATGGTCGAGCCGACACCACGGCCCTGGTGGGCCGGGAACAGGTAGAACTCGCCGAACCGCACATGGTCGGAGGCAATCTGGAAGGAGAGCGTGCCCAGGGGCTGCCCGCCTCTCCTGATTTGGAAGAACGGTTTCTCCGCAAAGCGTCGCTGGTGGAGTTGGCGCTGGAACATCTCGTCCCATTCCCAGCGGCGGACGATATGCGGTCCCATGGCAGCGCGCTTGGCCTCGAACGCGAAATCGATGGCCTCGGCCGCCTGCGGCAGCGCAGGAAACGTGAAGTCAGGAGGCATATCGGGAAGGACCACTTCACACAGCCTCACGTCACCCGGACCTTCCGGTCTGTGCTCATGGCCAATGTCCGAGCCGAGGCACTATCCTATCGCTGCTTTCGTGGCACTCGAGCGCCAGCGCTGCACGGCGGCATCGACCGCGCTCGCCACCGGCATCAGCCTGCACGATGCCGACCCGACCAGTCCGATACGGACCAGACCGGATGCTTCCAGCGCGTGACCGAGCGGCGAGAACAGGTCGGTATCGAACTGCGGCGCACGCCAGCGGACCCATTGTCGCTGCCCGTCCACCAGCATTGGAGCCCCCTCGTCGACTTGGAGGCCATCTGGCCAAGCGCGTCGCTCGGCCAGATGCAGGGCCGTGCAGGAATCGTAGCCGACACCGAGCAGCAGCACCTGTGCCCCGAGCCTGTGGAGCTGGCCAAGCGGCCCGTCCTCGCCCAACGGGTCCGAGAGCGGTTGCCCGACGACGATGCGCTCCGCTTGCGGACCGAGTGCTGCGAAGGACAGCGTCGGGTGGGTGCCGCGGAGTGCTCCCGGCCATACACGGAACAGTTCGGCCACCGTTCCCATGCCGCGTGTCGGCGTGCGCAACGGGTCGTAGGCAGGCAGAGAAGCTCGCACTTCCTCATGCCATTTCTCCGGCACGGCCGGGTTCTCCCACCCTGCCGGGTCGGAGAGCTGCGTCGAGTGAGCAGGCATGACCAGCGTGCCTGTCGGGCCGAGTGCGTCGAGCAGCGCCTCCACCACGGCCTGCGCGCCTCCCGACACCCAACCGATGGCGGACAACGACGCGTGGACAATCAGCACGCCTCCGGACGCGACACCGAGACGGCTCATGTTGATGGCCAGGCTCGCACGCGTGCGCGGCACCGGCGTGACCATGATGAGGTCGTGCTCGGTCACGGCGGCTCCCTCAGGAAAGTGCGCGGTGACAGGACCCGCTCTCATGGCGGCAGGAAAGCACGACGGTGACCGGAAGCCGTCCGCGACGCCGGTCGACACCGCAGTCCTGGCCTGGTGCGTCCATCCCGCGTGCCCGTGCATGTCGGCCAAGGGTGAGGCAGCCACCAGCCGCGGTCGTGTCCAGCGTCATGATCTCATTCCGGCACCGGGCTCGATGCAGCGACGCGGGTGGTGGGTTCGCACGAAACGGCGAAATTGACGGAACGGGCGATGAAGCACTCGCGTGGGCCGTCCGGTGGAGCGCCTCCGCAATTTCCAGGTCGGAACCAGCTTCCACGACGACACGGGGCTTCAGTACCACCGCCACGAACTGGCCACCGCCGTCCGCCTCCTCGACCATCGTGCCGTCCGGTTCGTCCTCGTAGTCGACCACCACGACCCCCGCCTCGGCGCAGAGGCCGAGATACCAGAACTGGTAGCACGCAGAGAGCGATGCGAGCAGCAGCTCCTCCGGGTTCCAGCACCCTGAGTCACCTCGGAAGGCAGGGTCCGACGAACCGACGATGGGCGGCTTGCCCGGCGACCGGATCGTGTGGGCGCGGCTGTATGATGTCGCGCTCGCCGTTCCGCGCCCCAAGTTTCCGGTCCAGTCCAGGCGCACCCGGTAGGTGTGGGTCCTTGCCATGCCTGTCGCTTCCACACGTCGGCACGAACGGCCGTTCCGCACGATCGACCATACCCGGTTTCCTCGACGTTCGGCCACCCGATGGACGGATGAACAGGAAGCCGACACCCGCCTGTCGTGGGCTCCCCGGAACGTCAGCGAACGGTAATGGTCTCCTCGACCCGTACCTGCCTTGCCAGAAGCTGCGCCATGCGGCGTGCGTCGACAGGATACCCGACCAGGTAGCCTTGCAGATTCGTCACATCGTACCCGCGCAGGATTTGCTCCTGCTGGTAGGTCTCGACTCCCTCCGCGGTGATGGTGACGCCCATGTCCGAGGCGAGCTGCGCGATGGCACGAACCACCGCGGCCTTGGCGGGACTTCTCTCCAGGTCCCGCACGAAGCTCGCATCGATCTTGATGCCGTCGAACCCGAAGGTCGTCAGACAGCTCAGGGACGAGTAGCCGGTTCCGAAATCGTCCAGCACCAGTCTGCTTCCGTTGTCGCGCAGGGCCTGCATCACGCGCTGCGTTCGCTCAGAGGCGTCGAGATAGGCGTGTTCGGTCATTTCCAGCTCGAGGCGTACGGCCGGAACGCCGGTCTCCGCCAGTGCCCTGGCGACCGAAGCCTCGAGGTCCCCACTGGTGACCTGCAGCGCAGAGACGTTGACGGCGACCCGCACATCGGCAGGCCAGCCGGAGGCCGTGCGACAGGCTTGAGTAAGGGTCCACACCCCGAGTTGGCCGATAAGACCGGCCTCCTCCGCGAGCGGGATGAACCTCGACGGGCTTATCTCACCCAGCGTCGGATGCTTCCAGCGGCAGAGCGCCTCCACCGATACGATCCGGCCTTCTCTCGCATCCACGATGGGCTGGTAGAGGAGACCGAGGTTCCCGCCCGAAATCGCGTCCTTCAGGTCGGCCTGGAGCGTCAGACGGTCGTGATGGTCGGCGTTCATCTCCGGGTGGAAGAGACGGAACACTCCTCGGCCCGCCGCCTTGGACGCGTAGAGCGCAAGGTCGGCCTCGCGCATCAGATCGACCGGCGCGGACTCCCCGGCAAGCACGAAGCTGACCCCGACGCTGACCCCGATGCTCTGGCGACCGCCAGCCAGCGCATACTCCACGCTCACGATGTCGATGACGCGTTGCGCCAGCGCGGCGGCTTCGTCCGCGTCCGCCACGCTGGACAAGAGGCCGAACTCGTCGCCGCCCAGGCGGGCGATGACGCTCTCCTTTCTCGTGCAGCCGCGCAGCCGCCCGGCGACCGCGACGAGCAGGGCATCGCCGACCGCGTGCCCGAACGTGTCGTTCACGCTCTTGAACCGATCGAGATCCAGGAGGTGGAGCGACAGACGCTGCCCTTCCTCCAGCGTTCCCGGAGGCGTGCACTTGTCGGCTTCCGACACCCGCCCACACGCGGCCTGTAGAGCGTCCATGAACGATTGACGGTTGTCGAGGCCGGTCAGGCTGTCGTGCATGGCGAGGTGCCTGATGCGTTCCTCCGAGCGCCGGGCTTCCGTCACGTCCGAACCGATACCGTGGTAGCCCTGGAAACACGCTCCCGCATCGAACGTCGGACGGCCGGTCAAGGTCCACCAGCGGACCTCGCCTTCGATTTCAACCTTCAGGGTCAGATTGCGGAACGAGGACCGTTCGTCGAACAGATCCAGGATGGCGCGCGCCTTCCGACATCCATTCGAACGGATCAACAATCCGGGCAAAGGAAGACCATCGAGAAAGGCACGCGACTGCCGGGCGACTTCCGCCATGCGCGGAGATACGTGCTGCAGATTGAGGTTCGCGTCGGTCTCCCACAGCCAGTCCGACGCGTTCTCCTCGTAGTCGCGCAGGAACATGCCGATGGTCTGGTTCTGCTGTTCGAGGATTATGCGCCCGACCGAGCGTTCGAGCAGGAACCCGTTGAACATCACGATCGCCGACAGCGTGAAGCTCGCGTAGCCCAGGTAGCAGACCAGGAGGTACGGATCGAAGCCTCCGTTCGCCGCCACTATGATGGCGACACCGGAGACGGCGCTCGGCACCCAGAACACGACCGCCGCCGAGAGAGGGGCCGCGACCATCGGCGTCGAGACCAGCGCGACCATGATGGCGTCGATCAAACCCCGCTGGGCAGGCGACGCGACCAATGCGAGCAGGTTGATCAGGAGTGCCCAGGACAGCCCCAGTATCCCGAGACCGAGCAGGGAGCTCCTCAGGAATGGCTTGTCGTCGCCTCCTCTGCTCCAGCGCAGCGCCTGCATGGCGAGAGTGCAGTAGAGGACGGGGATCAGTGCGCAGAGGGCTCCGGACGCGAGGCCGAGACGAGCCCGGAAATCAAGGGCGAGAAGTCCATCGCTCGACGTGCCCACCACCGCGAACAGGCCTATGGTCTGGGCCAGCAGCTTCAGCTCCTCGCGTCGGACACCGGGCCCCTCCTCCTTCCGAAGGAACGAACTCGGCGGCGTGAGGACGCGGGCGATGAGACGACGGCAGGATATCACGATTTCCACGCTCCGCATGAGCATGGCCACGACAGTCAGGCGTCCGAGCATCGCGCGCAAGTCGCTGCCTCCAACCTTGTCCATCGCCCGGAGCCACACTCGCCGGGCCCTCGTGGAGACGCTGACCTAGTCTTTCGGCCACCTCCATCTGAACGGTAGCAGCATACCAGTCTCCGAACGATAGCGGGCGTACTCCATGCCCAAGGAAGACGTCTCGAACTTGCCCTCCTCCTTCGTCGCCGCCACGATGTAGATCGCCACGAAGCACACCGGCACGGCCCAGGGCAGCAGACCCGGGGTCGCGAGGCTCGAGGCAAGCCAGAACAGGATGTACGAGGCGTAGAACGGGTGCCTTACCCAGCGATAGGGCCCGTGCCGGTGCAGGAAAGTCGGCTGGTCGTCGTCGAAGGCAAGGGTCAGACGCCGACGAGCCGTCGTTCGGACGGTCCACCAGAACAGGCCGAGCGCTACGACGATCAACGCCGCCGCGAGCGGCCAGCGGGAGGCCATGTGAGCGACCAGCAAGCGCTTCAGGAACCAGGCCATCGAGGCAAGGCTCGCGACCGAGATGAGCCGCATCCCATTCGAGACCGGACCGCGCGAACGGAAGTGGCCTTTGACCGCCCAGGCGAAGGAGCCGAAGCAGACCACGGAGAGCACGGCCATGGACCAGTTGCCGAACATCGCGAGATCCTCACGCGGCTGGCGTCAGGGGCATCGAGACGGGGCGCCCGTGCTCGAAGCCGTCGAACGTGCCTCTCGGGGAAGCGGCCGGGTTCATCAGCGGGAACGCAGCTCTCACCCGGTCGTATTCGGCCCTGGAGCAGCTGAGCAGGTGCATCGCGCAGTTCAGCCCCGGGTATGCCCTCGGTCCTGCGACGTCCACGAACCCGATCCTGCGATAGAAGGGGATGTGGTTGCGTCGCACGCTCGAGAGGATGACCTGCACGTCGTTCTTGATCACCAGGTCGCCCGCCAAGCGATACAGCAGGAAGACGAGCCCTTGGTTGTTGGCTGTATCCGGGCTTCGCACAAGCCTAGTGATCTCCGCGACCTCGACACCCGCCCGGCTCGGCGGCGTGTTGGTCAGGATCGTGTCGACCTCGTCCGGAAAGGCATGGTGAGCCGGTGCCTCCCGGAGCGTCCTGGACACGAAGCAGACGCGGACCGAGGCGATCGGACGCTCCTCGTCGTAGACGACGATCGTGGCGGAGTTGGCCAAATCGTCGAACTCGTCGCGGAACAAGCCTCCTGCACGGGGCTCGATGAAGCCGGAATCAAGGTAGCTGGAATGCCTGAGTGCGAAAGCATCGCGTCTGACACTGGCGTCGAGGGCAACGACCGCTCTGTATGTCTTGGCATGGCTTGTCGAAGCTACGTTCGATCGAATCAGTGGCTGAGAAGGCGGAAGCTGAACTGCCACATTGTTCATGGTGTCTGACCCTTCTAGATGTTCCTGCAATCCACGCGTCATGTCTGTGACGGCATCTGCAGCAGGTCATTTGGAAGGATTGTTTCGTGCTCACCAAGAGGAAAGGGTTTCGTTACAAAACCATGTTTAAATGCCGGGAGCAGTCACCTAGTCGCCAAATGCTCGTATAATTTCTTGATAATTGCTTATGATTTTAAACGAGAAACGTTGCTATCAAGCTGCTTGCCGCCCGTAAATCTCGTCAATATATCACTAAAATTAGACAAGGTCTGTCAATGAACTCATACGAGCCTGTGAGGACGATTTCCGAGTTCAGGACGCTGGACGACGGCGAGGTGCTCGAAGGTTATCTGGACGGCTTCAATGGAGAGCCGATCGTGACCGGCGGTCGATCGCGGTCCTACATGCACGGCTGGAGAAACGGGATGATCGAAAGCGAACGTTGGCCACCAGATGACGCCTACTTCGAATTACAGAATGCCTTCGAAACTCGGCGGGCGGCTCACTGAACTGTTCGGGTGTCCGAGCCGGTACCCGGCCACCCTCCCGTTTCCCTCGGGTTGTGCAAGCGCGGTGGCATCTGACCGTCTGGCTTGGCTCGCTCATCATACCGACGCACTTCATCTGCCTTCTCAGGGTGGCAGCTTGGTGGCGCCTCTCGCTTTGCTGGCGCGTTAGGCCATGCTGGCCGCAATCATCGGAGACGACAAAACGTTCGTTATCCGCGCTCGAGGACATAGCGAAGCTCACGCCAGCGAAAACTCTTAGAGGAAAAGGCAAAGTATACAACACTCACTTAACTACCCTAATTTATTCTCAATGTCGTTTTCAACCGCGATTTCATTGAATGCAGTCTTGTCCAGTAAGTCCAGAATACTCGAAGCCCGCACCGGGCGACTGAAGAGATAGCCTTGAACCTGGTCGCAGCCGTAGCTTTGGAGCAGTTCGAACTGCTCGCGGGTTTCCACACCTTCGGCGACCGTGTTCAGCCCGAGTTCTCTGCCCAGAGCGAGAACTGCCCGCACCACGGTACGCGACCCCTCTGCATGCGTCAGCTTGCGCACCAAGCTCTGGTCGAGTTTCAACTTGTCGAAGGTCAGATCCTGCAGGTAGGACAACGATGAGTAACCAGTGCCAAAATCGTCGAGGGCCACTCCCACGCCAAGGTCGCGTAAAGCTCGCAGTGTGACAAGGTTGGCATCGCTCCCGGCCAGCAGTACCGACTCGGTGATTTCCAGTTCGAGCCGGTCGGAAGACAGGCCGGTGCCGTCCAGTATCGCGGTCACTCGCTTTGCCAGCTGCACCTCGCGGAACTGCACGGGCGACAGATTGACCGCGACCTTGATATCGGCGGGCCAAGACGCTGCGTCGCGACAGGCCTGGATCAGCACCCAATCGCCGATCGGCCCGATCATCCCCGTCTCTTCTGCCAGCGGGATGAAGAGGTCGGGCGGGACCAAGCCCTGACGGGGATGATGCCAGCGCAGCAACGCCTCGCAGCTCGTGATCCGTCCGGATCGCGTGTCGACGAGAGGTTGGTAGAACACCTCCAGTTCGTCACGTTCCAGCGCATGCCGAAGGTCCAGCCTGAGTGCCTGCTTTGCTTCCAGCTTGTCGTCCAGCTCCGGCTCGAAGAACCGCACCGAGCCGCGTCCGTCTCTTTTGCCTCTGCACAGCGCCGCGTCCGCCTTCTGGAAGAGCTTCTCGGCGTCAGTACCGTGGTCCGGAGAAACAGCCACTCCCACCGTGGCGCCGATCACCACCGCGTTTCCGTTCAGTTCGTAGGGTGCGCTGATCGTCTCGACCAGGCGGGTCGCAAGAACACCGGCGCAGTCCGGCTGGTCGACCCCGGTCTGGAGGATGACGAATTCGTCTCCTCCGAACCGGCATACGAGATCCGTCGCGCGTACGCAGGAACGGAGCCGCTGCGCCACCAGCCGGAGGAGAGTGTCCCCCATCGCGTGACCGAGCGTGTCGTTGACGGCCTTGAAGTTGTCCAGATCCACGCAGAGCAACGCGAGGCGCTCGCCCTGAGCGACCTCGGCGAGGACCTGCTCCACGCGCTCGCGGTATAGAACGCGGTTGGCAAGTCCGGTCAGGGCGTCGTGGTGGGCCAGGTGCATGATCCTTGCCTGGTCCTCTCGGCGCATCGTGATGTCCTCTGCCGTGCCATACCACCGCAGGATTCGGGCGGAACCGTCACGACGCGCGTAGGCGCGGACGTGGAACCAGCGGTATCGGCCATCGGCGACGCGGATGCGATACTCGACATCGAAAGGGTCGCCGGTCTTGGCGGAACGCACCCAGCATTGCCAGATTTCCGGCTGGTCGTCCGGGTGCGTGAACTGTGCCCAGCCCCTGGCTAGGATCGCGTCGCGGCTCAGACCTGTCAGTTCGCTCAGCCGCGGACTCACTTCCTCAATCAGACCGTCCGGCCTCGCCGTCCAGGGCACCTGCGGACTCGCCTCCATCGCGAAGCGATAGTGTTCCTCGCTCTCGCGCAACGCGAGTTCGGTGAGCTTGCGATCGTGGTTGTCTTCCGAAACGCCGTACCAGCGCACGATGCGGCCATCGGAGTCGCGTCGCGGGGCAGCATGGGCCCGAAACCACCGATAGGTGCCGTCGATTACGCTCAACCTATGCTCGGACTCGTAGATCTCACCGGTGCGCAAGCTGGTCGCCCAGCGCTGTCGCGCCCCGGCCAGATCGTCAGGATGCAGTGCCTTCTGCCAGCCGGACCCGAGCATCTCTTCCGGAGAAAAGCCCATGAGCGCCGCCGTATGGGAACTGAACTCCAGGTTCTGGCCCTCGGGACTGGCCGACCATTGTAGATGAGGGCTGAGCTCGACAGCGGCTCGATGGTGCTCGGCAGCCTCGCGCAGGTCGACGACACTGCGATGAAGCTCGAGGGTCGAACTGACCGCGGCAGCCAGATCCCTCAGCGTCTCCAGGTCGTCGGCCGATATCTGCCGCGGGACCGTATCGATGATGCAGAAAATACCCAGAGGCAGACCCGCATCGTCAAGAAGCGGCGCACCCGCGTAGAAGCGAATGCCGGGGTGTTCCGTCACAAGCGGATTGTCGCAGAAGCGAGGATCCTTGCTGGCGTCCTCCACTACGAGCAGCTGCTGTGGTTCGAGTATCGCGTGAGCGCAGAACGCCACGTCCCGACTGGTCTGGTCGCCTGGCGAGAAGCAACCCACCGTCGACTTGAACCATTGGCGGTGCTCGTCGACCAGCGCCACGAGAACGATGGGAACGTGCAGCAAGCGTGCCGCGGCGCGGGTGAGCGCGTCCACACGCGGATCCGCAGGACTGTCTAGGATGTTGTAGGCCCGCACGGATGCGAGACGATCGAGCTCGTTGACAGGCCGAGGAGCGATATTCACGGCAGAAACCTCAGGTCGAGCCGAAACAGACTGCACGGTATCGTACAGAGTTCGGCACACAAAGACTACAGGCCGATGCTTAATGGTTCCGCCTACGCCTTCAACTTGCGTTTTGCACGCACATGCAAGCTTCGTAGAACGTCTACTCGCGTGACCGGCGTACCGGAAAGCGCCGGGTCGCTCCTGAGCGCGCCGAGCACGGAACAGCCATCCATCCTGGCCATCGTGACGTCCGGCAGGATGATGTGCGGACGTATCTTCCTCGCCAGCGCCGATCCTGCCGCGCCATCGGAGGCGGCTTTCGAAATCCCGCGCTCCAGGGTTTCGCGTCGTGCGGGGTAAGGCGCCTTTCCAGGAAGGGACATGGTCCGGTCGCATCGGCAGGGCTGCGCGGGAGTCACGCCTTCCGGACAAGGTCCCGACGCTGGCATGTCTACGGCGGCGACCCTGCCCATCAGACCCGACGGGCCAGATGCCGCATCTCGGCCGTGATATCCTGCATGCTGGCGCTGCCCTTGCGGAGGACACAGTCGGCTTCCGTGAGTTCCTCCTGTTCGGCAGCGCTGATGTCGCGAGCGCTAAGGACGACCACGGGAAGGTCGGAACAGCCAGGCGTCTCGCGAAGCCGGTGCAGGAACGCGAAACCATCCATCACCGGCATTGTCAGGTCGAGCAGGACGATACGAGGCGGCGAGTGCAGGACCATCCGGATCGCCTCGGCCCCGTCACCCGCTTCGGCCACCGTCCAACCGTCGCGTTCCAGGACCGTTCGCAGCCGCTGGCGCATGTCCGCGTCGTCGTCCACGACCAGCACGTCACCGCCCCGGTCGTGGAACTGCCTCATGAGGTCTTTCAGCCGTGACCAATCGACCGGTTTGGGAACCGCGTCCGCGGCGCCGAGCGCGGTGCTCATCGCGGCCTCGGCCACGAAGCTGACCATGACGACGGGGACCTTCGCAGTGGCGACATCCGCCTTGAGTGCCTCCAGGACCGACCAGCCGTCCATCTCCGGCATCATCACGTCGAGCAGGATGACGCGCGGGAGAAGTCTGCGCGCGAGTTCCAGCCCGGTCCTCCCGTCGGCCGCGGTCTGCACTGCGAAACCCTGCCGCTGAAGAAAGCGCGTCATGAGGTCCCGCTGCTCTGCCTCGTCGTCGATGACCAGGACCAAGTCCTGTCCGACCCCGCTCGCCTCCTCTTCGACGACCGCTTCTCGATCCGCCTTAGCGTCGAGCGGCACCTGGAGGTCCGCGGGACCCTGCGCGGGCAGGCGCAGGGTGAAGCATGTTCCCTGGCCTTCCGCACTCTCGACCAGGATGTCCCCGCCCAGGAGTTGCGCGAAGGCCTTGCTGAGAGCCAAGCCCAGTCCCGTGCCGCCGAACCGGCGGGTCGTGGTCTCGTCGGCCTGCGTGAAGCGCTGGAACAGCCGGGCCAGCTGCTCGGGCGTCATGCCGATGCCGGTGTCGGCGACGGCGAAGCCCAGCCAGTCCCGTCCGCCCACGGTCTCGCGGCGCACGCGCAGGGTGATGCGCCCGTTCTCGGTGAACTTCGCCGCGTTGCTGAGCAGGTTGAAGAGGCACTGACGCAGCTTGACGACGTCGGTGCGCATGGAGCCGAGGTCGTCGGCGAAATCGAGCACGAGCACGTTGCCCTTGCGGCGGACCAGGCTGTCCACCGTACCCGCCGTTTCCTGGACGAAGACGGACAGGACGATGTCTTCGAAGAAGAGGTCCATCTTGTTCGCCTCGACCTTGCTGAGGTCCAGGACGTCGTTGATGAGGCTCAGGAGATGCTTGGCGTTCGACTTGATCTTGCCCAGGTCGGCCAGCATGGATGTCTCGCCGTTCTCCTCCGCTTCCTCCTCGAGCATCTCGCTGTAACCGATGACGGCGGAGAGCGGCGTGCGCAGCTCGTGGCTCATGTTCGCGAGGAAGGCGCTCTTGGCCCGGTTGGCGTCTTCCGCCGCCTCCCTGGCAGCCTCCGCCTCGTCCTTGGCGACCTGCAGCGAGGCGCGGCTTCGGGCCAGGTCGCCGACGGTCTTCTCGCTCTCGATGATCGCCCGCCGCAGCGCGTCGCAGATCGCCACCATCGCCCCGCCGATGACGAGATACTGCGCCAGCGCGATGATCTGCCCGGTGCTGAACCGCATGGCCCGGCTGTCGTGCAGGAAGAAGTAGGCGGCCAGGACATCGGACAGCAGCACGCCGACGAGCCCGGCACTCCATCCGAACGCCAGGGCGGAGAGGAAGATGACCGGCATGTAGAGCAGGAACGGCGCGGTGTCGAGCGGAGCCACGAGGCGGATGAGCGTCATCAGCATGACCGCGACGACCGTCAGCCCAAAGCGTCCGAATGCGGGCAACCGCCTGCTCGACAGGAATCTCACGATGTCGTGCATGTCGGAACCGCTCCAGGGTCGTAGAGGATCGGCATCAGACCTCCCTCGGCGGTCCCATCCTGAATGCTGGGACCGATGCGCCGCAAGCCGTCGAAGTCGGATGTCCGACAGGGTTCCACATGCACAGGACGTCCGGGGTCGCGAGGCACGTGAACCTCCTTGGCGCCGGGCCGACCGTGCATCGACCGAGGACATGGCGTCACGACCCGCGCGGGAAGGCTTGATGGTCTTGCGGCTTCTGTCGAAGTGACGTCGCTTCCGAAACGGAACAGATGTGCAGCGACATTGCCCGTCGAAGTGCTCTACAAGCTGTCCGGCTTGCCACACCGATGGGCAAGAGGTCACCAGTGACTTAGTAACCGTTTGCTACTCTCCTGTTTTCGTCAGGAACTTTCTTTTCTCGGCGGGTGTTGCTGTTGGTGAAAAGGAGACTGTTTGTGAACCACGGTTCCGATGACGAGAAGCCTGATGGCCCCGACCCGCTGCGCCGGAGTTTCGTGCTGGGTGGCGGGGTCGTGGCTGGCGTCGCGTTCGCGGGTGCGGCGCTCGCGCAGAGCCGGACCGACACCGAGCCGGGCACCCTGGACGGCGTGGCGATGCCGGAGCCGCCGGAACACCTGAGCGCGGGACCGGTCCGTCCCGGACGAGGCTCCATGCTGACCGGGAAGGTCGCCGTGGTGACGGGAGCCGCTCGCGGCATCGGTCGCGCGATCGCGGTCGAGATGGCGGCCAACGGAGCCGATGTCGTCGTCCTCGACATCGCGGGCGCGGTCAGCCCGGCTTCTGACGCGGCCCCTGCCACCACCGACGAGCTTGCCGAGACCGTGCGCCAGATCAAGGCATACGGACGGCGCAGCGATGGCGTCAGGGCGGACATCCGCGACATCGCGGCCCTTCGTGCGGTGGCCGACCAAGTTGACCGCGACTACGGCAAGATCGACATCGTCGTGGCCAACGCCGCCATCCAGCGATGGATGCCGTTGCTGGAGATGGAGGACAGCGACTGGCGCGACGTCATCGACAACAACCTGAACGGCACCGCGAACACCGTGCGCGCGTTCGCTCCCATGATGGTCAAGCGCAACTACGGACGCATGATCCTGCTGTCCTCGATGCAGGGCAAGCACGGGACCAAGGACGGCTCCAGCTACTCGGCGTCCAAGTGGGGCATCCTCGGCCTGATGAAGTCCGCTGCCATGGAGTTCGGGCAGTACGGCATCACGGTCAACGCCCTCATCCCCGGCCTCGTCGACACCCCGCTGACCCGCTACGAGAAGCGCCTGACCGAAAGCATGGGCGAGAACGGCCAGAAGCCGCCGCCGCACCCGACGCCCCAGCAGGCCTGGGACGCCAGGGCACCCACCGTGCCGCTCAGGGTGGGCTGGCTGCAGCCCGACGACATCTCGCCCGCCGCCGTGTTCCTGGCCTCCGACGCGGCTGCGATGGTCACCGGCGCCGAATACGAGGTGACGGGCGGGGACAGCGCCAAGGACATGTGAGTTTCCGCTGGCGACACCGGACACGCGTGCCAGCATGCCAGTTCCCGGAGAACAGACTGGCTCGTGAGGGTTCTCCGCGCTGTTCGCCAACAGCGGTCGGATCCGGGGCGGGCCTGCGCATGGCTGCCGAGCCCACTCCGGACACCCCGGACCATGCCGCGACGATTTCCGGTATAGCGATGAGGCCGTTCGTGAGCGGCATCGAGGCGCGGAGACCGCCGGGCGATCTCGGCACACTCGCGTCGACCAGCCACTTCTCCGGCCCGATGGAACGACATCATCCGATGCGCGTGCTCCCGCCCGCCCCGCTCTCGCATCCCGCCCTGTCGCGTCGACAGCTGTTCAGCCGCGAACCCGGATGGCAGTTCAGCCTGATGCTCGCGCTGGATGTCGTGTTCCTGTTCGTCGCCGTACCCGCCCTGTCCGCAGGAGACGCCAGACGCGAGGTGGTGACGTCGCTGCAGCTGCTCCTCGCGGCGACGGCGATAGCTCTGCTTGCCAAGTCCACCTGGTTCCGCGTCGTCCTGGCGACCAGCTTCGGCCTGACGCTGCTCTCCCACCTGCTGTCGGGTCCGGTGCAGCAGGCCACCACGCTCGCCGTGGCGTTCGTCTACAACCTGCTGGTGACGGGAGGCATGACGCGGGCGATCTTTGCGCCCGGCGACGTCAACCACCACCGTATCGCAGGCGCCATTTTCATCTACCTCAACGTGGCGCTGCTCTTCGCTATCGCCTACTCCGGCCTGATGCTCGCCGTGCCGGGCGCCATCGATGGCTTCACCGCGAGCGGCCGGGAGCACTTTTCGGAAATCATCCATTTCAGCTTCACGACCCTGACCGCCATCGGCGACGGGTCCATCGGACCACGCTCGCCGTTCGCCCGTAGCCTGACCGACCTGGAGACGATCACAGGACAGCTCTTCCCGGCCATCCTGCTGTCACGCCTCGTGGGGCTGCACCTGTCCAGGAGCCGATAGACGATCGATGGCATGAACCACCGTGCCGCCATCCAGGCCATGATGGTGCGTGACTTACGAGCCACCCTGAAGGCGGCCCGCTTGGGCGTCAGGTACGGACCAAACCCGCCATCGGCCTCACGTGCACGCTGTCGGGGAACACCTCGCCTAACCGTTCCATTCCAAGGCCGAGGTGCGTCGCCAGGACGCCCTTGGCGATGGCCCGCAGATCCGTCGTCGGGGCCAGGTCGCGTCCTTCCAGCAGTTGGGTGCCCGACAGCCCGGGCCAGTCCCCGCCGACCCTGCCGCCCTGCACCGCGCCGCCGAGCAGAAACGCCACGGTGCCGGTGCCATGGTCGGTACCCCCCCCCCCCCGTGCCGTTCACCCGCGCGGTGCGCCCGAATTCTGTCATGACGAGCACGGCCGTCTCCCGCCAGGCCCCTCCAAGCGCGTCGCGCAGCGCCAGCAGGCCCGTGTCCAGCTGCCGGAGCGGTGCGACTAGGCGTTGACGCTGTCCCGCGTGCGTGTCCCAGCCGCCAATCTCCAGGGCCGCGATGCGCGGCCCTGCGGACGCGGCCAGAAGGCGCCCTGCGGCGGCGGCCAGGGCGGGGAACGCGCCGGACGACGCACCCGGCATCGCGCCCAGCGTCTGCGCGGAGAACCCGTGCGCTCGCAGCCCGGCGGCGATCGACGGGCCGGTGAGCGGGTCCGCGGCGTTGAGCCCCGCGATGCGGGCGTAGAGGTCCACAGACGGCCCGCCGTTCGCCTCCGGGGCGTAGCTCCCGACGGAAGCGGGTCCGCGCAGCAGCAACGGCATGGATACGCCGACCGACAGACCCTCGCCCTCGGGCGCGGCCGGGTCACGGGGCAGCGCGCCGACGACGCGGTTGAGCCAGCCGCTGGTCAGCCGGTAGTCGGCACCGCTCTTCAGGTAGTCCTGCGCTTCGAAGTGGCTGCGGCTTCGGTATCCCGCGCCGACGGCATGGACGACGAGCATCTCGCCCGCCCCATACAGCCCGTGCAGCCCGGACAGGGCCGGATGCAGGCCGTGGAAGCCGCCGAGGTCGAGCAGGCCATCCGGCTCTCCCGGCTGCGGCAATAGGAGCGATGCTCGCAGGGCCGCTAGCGCCGGGTCGCCATAGGGCGTCACGGCGGCGAGCCCGTCGAGCGCGCCGCGAAGGATGACGACGACGAAGCGCCGGTCCCGTGCCGGACCCGCCATGGCCGTCCCGCCGAGGCCGAGCGAGACCGAGCCCAGGGTCCACGCGGTCGGCAGACCGAGCAGCGACGTTCGACGGGTCAGCACCATGGCTCAGCGCCTCTGGAAGTCGGGGGAGGAGAACAGCAGGGTCAGGGCGTCGCGACGGTCGCCCGCCCCCTCGATGGCGTGACGGGTTGCGGCCTGGAGAAAAGGACCGAGACCCGTCTCGGCCACCTCGATGGGCTCGAGCCCGCGCCCCCTGCCGCTCAGGCGGTATGCGCAGTCGATCCGCGTCATCATGGCCTCGGGGTCCGACCAGTCCTGGGCGCGGTCCGGCCATCCGTTCGGAAGCGGCGCCCGCCAGAGCGGCTGTCCCATGACGGCGAGCATGTGGCCGAGCGGATGGTGGCGAGGGGATGCCGCCGGATCGGGCGAGACGCCGAGCGCACGCCACGCCGCCACGGCGAAGTCCAGCGGCGAGCGGAACTTCGTGCCCGGCCGCCAGGCACCCGGCAGGCCGGTCAGGGCCAGCGACACCACACCCAGGTCGCCTCGCGTGTCCTGCAGCATGCGGGCCAAGCGGGCGACCTCGGCCGGTGCTGGCGTGTCGGAGACGAAGTGCACGGCGAGCTTGCGCGCGAGATGGGCGTGAGTGGCCGGATGGTCGGCGAGGAAGTCAAGCGCGGCCAGCCCCCCGGCCTCGCCCTCGGGCACGCGGCGACCCATAACCTCCTTGTCGCCCGGCTCGTGCGCGTTCCCGCGGAAGACGAAGCCGGGCCGGTCGGCCTGCATATCGACCGACCAGCCCGTGAGCACGGCCTCGAAGGCGGTAACGTCGGCCTGCGTG
Source organism: Janthinobacterium lividum (assembly GCA_050955025.1). Lineage (GTDB taxonomy): Bacteria > Pseudomonadota > Alphaproteobacteria > Acetobacterales > Acetobacteraceae > CAXSEF01. The sequence continues at coordinate 25,005 of JBPBQX010000262.1, read as the reverse complement.
TAGCCGGAGGCCGGGCTGACGGTGTGCAGCTCCAGGCATTCCCGGGCGAGGTTCTCGTTGAGGCCCTTGCCGCTCCTCGCACCGACCCTGCTGCTCGGCCCGACCGACCCCGCGTTGTCCAGATAGAGCAGCATGGCGGGATGCCGCATCACCGCCAGCAGCATGTCGGAGAACCGTCCGGTCACGTGGGGGCGGATCGCCTCGCGCACGAAGGCGCCGATCAGCGGTGCGGTTCCGCCCTGGCGCTGGCTGACCGTGAAATGGTTTGACCAGAACCAGACCAGACGCTCCCGGAACGGCGCCGCGCTAGTGGCCACGATGTCGAGCTGGGCCGCGACTTCCGCATCGAACAGGGGTGCCACGAGGGACTCGCCGGGAGGCGGCTTGAGGCGACGCTGCTCGCGCAGGGCGGTCAGGCCCTCCGTCGCTGTCGGCAGGCCCGGCGGATAGGAGGCCGGGTCGGCAGACCCGACCTGCCCGACGAGCCGGGCATGCGGGTCCGCCGGAGGCGCCTCGCCTGCGCGCGGCCCGAAGCCGAACCGGATCAGGGCCTGGGCCGTGGAGAAGTCCATCTCGCTCCGCATGCATGGAGCGAAGCTTCGCCCCGGGTAAGACTTATCGAAGCCAGCCCGCGGGGGCGGCTCCTCCACTCGAAGAAGCCTGCGCCATCGTCGTGACAGGCTCGCTGCAGGTTTGTAACCGAAGTCGCGGCGAGCATCCTGGCAGCGCCACGCGACGTTCAGCCGCGCAGGACGCCAGCTACCGCCGCAGCGGCCTTGTCCACCCACTCCGTTTCGATACTGGCCAAACTGCGGCGCAGGTAGTTGCCGGACGGTTCGGCCGGGAACGTGTTGCTGCCTGATACGGTCAGAACTCCTACGGCGCCAAAGCGCTGCGCGACTTCAAGGTCGCGACAGCCGTCCGGCAGCCGCAGCCAGAGGTGCAATCCACCCGGTGAGACCGTGAACGCGTCCTGGCCCAGGTGCTTGGCCATCGCCGTTGCCAGAAGGTCTCGGTTACGGCGCAGCGAGGTCCGCAGCCCGCGAAGGTGGCGTGGCCGTGCCGCTGAGACTAGCGCCTGCAGCAGCTCGCGCGCGACCCGCGGAACGAAAACCGGCGAATGTCAGCACGTCTCTCTTAGGCCCAACGCTACCTTGAAGAGCACTCAGGAAGCTCGATTCAACCGTTGCAACCATGACTTGGTAGGAATACGTTCCTGTTTCGTTCTACCGTGCTGGTGCGGCTGAGAACGTCAGGGGAGCCCTGTTGATGTCCCGTATCACTCAAGAACCAATAGTCGCTGCTGCATCTCCGGCAATCGAACTGTCCATTAAAATCTCGATCCCTGTCGCTGCCGCTGCCATGATCGCAGCGGCCATCAAGGCTTTCCTGCTTCCTTTCCAGTGATTTGCGGCTGCACGCGCCATGACCGCTCGAAGTGAGCGCACAAGATGGTCGCATTGGAGGAAGCAGAGTTATCTTCTGGCGATGGCATCTCTCCGTACGATGCGGATGCAGGACCGATATCGCTGGCAGCCTGTCCAGTCGACATCTGCCTCCCCGCTCGTCTCTTCAGGCAGACTGCGGTGGTAGGGCTGATGCAATAGGGTAGAGCAGGAAAATGGCCGGAGCGGCATCGGACAGGCTACGGCCCACCTATGCCGAAGCAATCCACCACATTGCTGCACGACCTCGAAATCAGTCGTTAGGCGGTCAGTTTCTTTCTGAGTTCGCCGCCGAATTGACATCTTTTTAGCACCATGCTTCTACATTGGTTGATGACATAGGGCAGAAAAGAGCGTTCGCGACATGGCTTTGACTTACCGCATGGCCATCGTAGGCATCTCCGCGCTGGTCGCCGCCTGCCAGGACCCGAACCAGGTGGCGCTCAAGGTCGGTGCCCCTCCAGCGGCGGCTTTGAACCTGCGCGCATTCGAGACCCGGTCCTTCGACGTGGAAAGTGACCAGGCGTTGCTCCAGGCGTTGGCTTCCACGCTGCAGGACCTCGGCTTCACCATCACCGAGACCGCCTCCGACATGGGCGTACTGGCGGCTTCCAAGCAACGGGACGCCACGGAGTTCGGCCAGATTGCCGTCGCCGTCGTCCTGGCACTCGTCGCGGGCGTGCAGACCGACACCGACCGTTCTCAGGACATCCACGTCACGGTGGTCGCCAGCGCCGGATCCACACCCCAGCAACGCACGGTCCGGGTGTCCTTCGACCGCTACATCACGACCCGACAGAACGCCCTGCGCACAGTACTGGTGACGGACCCCAAGATCTACCAGGAGTTTTTCGACAAGCTCGCCCAGTCTCTCGCGTTGGAGAAGCGGGCATGACCGTGTTCCGTCTTTCGGTCGCCGTCCTGGCGCTTGCGGGCCTCGGGGCCTGCGCCCACACGGAACCGCCGATCCTGACGAGCGCCAAGGGGGCGGTCGAGATGCGTGCCATGGAGACGCGGGTCATCCCCTCGTCGGATCGCGCGCAGGTGCTGAGGACCGTCATCGCCACGCTCCAGGACCTCGGCTACAACATCGACCGGATACGTGGCTCCACGGGCACGGTCACCGCGACGAAGCTTTCGGTGCTGCGCCTGAGCGCCGCCGTCAGTCCGCATGGACCCAGCCAGGTCGCTGTGCGGGCCGATGCGGAGATCCAGGTCCGCGGCCAGTTCCACCAGGTGGACGACCCGGCCTTCTACCAGCAGGATTTCTTCGACCCCCTGGCAAGCGCTCTGCTGCTGCAGACACTATCTCCTCCGAACCAGGACGACGCCGCCCCGGTGCCCCCGCCGGAACCGCTCTACTCGAAACCCAAGGACTGAGCATGCCCATGCGCGCGCGCCTCTTCGTCCTGCTGTCGGCAGGCCTGCTGTTCGGCTGTGCGTCGGCGGCCAGCCATGCGGACTCTGTTCGCCGGGCACAGGAGGCCGACTCCCGCCTGACCCTGGGCACGGTGCAGCGCGAGATCCGGGTCGGCATGACCAACACCCAGGTCGCCGAGATGCTCGGGGCGCCGAACATGGTGACCACGGATGACGAGCGCCGCGAGGTGTGGGTCTACGACCGGATCTCGACCGACAACGCCTACTCCAGCAGCGCTGGCGGGATCGGCATCCTGATACTTGGCGTCGCCAGCTCGGCAGGTGCGTCCAGCGTCTCGCAGCGCACCCTGACCGTCATCGTCAAGTTCGATGCGGCTAACCGCGTGCGCGACTTCTCCTACCGCTCCAGCAGCTTCTGACGCTGTCGTGCGCGCGATTGCCGGAGGTGTCGCCGTCCTGACGGCGGTGCTGGTCACTGGCTGCCAATCGGACGTCGAGCGCCAGACGGCGGCGCTGACGCTTTCGGACAGCGACGTTGCGCAACGGGCGGTGCGAATGCGCCGCTTCGACACCGCTGACCGTGCCGCGATGTTGAGCGCCGCGGCTGACGTGCTCCAGGACCTCGGCTACAGCATCGACGACGTCTCGTCGGAGAACGGCCTGCTCAACGCATCCAAGACCCGCGACGCCAGCGGCGGCAACGCCTTCTCGGTGGACCGCGTGCAACGCATCCGGGCCTCGATTGTCGCGGCTCCCGGTGCGGATAGGCGGGATACCGTGGTGCGGGCGAGCTTCCAGCGCGTCGTCCGGGGTGTGGACGGCCGCATCACGGCACTGCTGCCCGTGACCGATGCGGCTATCTACCAGCGGTTCTTCGACGAACTGTCGCAGTCGGCCTTCCTCCAGGGGCATGGCTTGTGAGGGTACCCGGCCCGCTGTTGGCGTTGCTCGCCGTCGCCCTACCGGTCGCCGCGTGCAGGATGGACTCCCAGGACGAGGTCCTGGCCACGAGCCGGTCCCAGCTCCAGCTTCGTTCGGTCGAGACACGGGCCTTCGACACGACGGACCGTGCCGCAATCCTGCGGGCCATCATCGCGACCCTCCAGGACCTCGGCTTCATCGTGGACCGCGCCGACGAGACCATCGGCACGGTCACGGCAACCAAGCTGTCCGGCTATGCGCTGCGCATGACGGTCACCTTGCGGCCCGTCGGCAAGCGCATCCTGGTCCGCGCCAGCGGCCAGTACAACCTCGAGGCGGTCACCGACCCGCAGCCCTACCAGCAGTTCTTCGCGGCTCTGAGCAAAGCGATGTTTCTGCAGGCCAACCAGGTGGACTGATGCGCCGGGTCGACGCCGGAAGACCCGCGAACGGTCTTCCCGGACGCCGACAAGGTGTAGGCGGCCTTAGGCGGGAGCGTCATCCCAGCCCACGCGACGCGTCGCGAGCATGACGGCCGACAGAAGGACGAACAGGGCGACGCTGCCGGTCAGGAGCGCGTACACCTCGAGGTTCAGCAACACGTAGAGGAACGCGAACAGCGCCGCGAGCAGGCCCGCGAACATCAGCACCAATCGCATGCGGCGCAGGACGGAGACGGCATAGAGCGACGCCTGGAGCAGCACGGCGGCCGCGCTGACCACGTAGCCCGCAGCGAAGCCGAACGGTTCGGCCACCGACACCAGCAGCAACGCGAACAGCGACATCGACAGGCCGATGAGTCCGTACTGCACCAGATGCACCCGCACCCTGGCCGTCGCCTCGAACAGGAACAGCGTCAGGAACGAGAGAGCCACGAACAGCGTCCCGTACTTGGATGCCCGTTGCACCGTCAGGTTGGTGGGAACCGCCTGCTGAAGTTCGACACCGAGCCTGGCGTCCGGTCCAAGAGCGCGCACGTCCGCGACCGAGGTGCATCCGTTCACCGGTTGCCAGCCCAGGCTGCCGACCGGTCCGGCCTCCTCCCAGTCCGCCCGGAAGCCAGTCGCGTCGTGCTCCTGATGCAGTGGGAGATTGGCGCCGGTGAAGCTCGGGGTCGTCCAGGGCGAGGACACCCGCAGCGCCGTCTGTCGCGCGAGCGGGACCACGTCGAAGCGCTGTGTGCCGCGGAGAGCGATAGCCGTGCTGAACGCTATCGCAGCCCCATCGGGACCGGGATCGCGGGTCAGCGCGAGCGGGGCGCCCAACGTCGCGACCTCGCAGCCCGCCACACCGGCTTCCGGCTGGAACCGCACGTCGTGGCCGTCCCACCGCAGTTGTGCGTCGGCGGACACGCCTCGTGGGTCGGTCATCCCCAGCACCATTCGGGCTTTCGACCAGTCGGCGACGAGGTCCGTCCTGCCGGGAAGCGCGAACTGCGGCAGTGTCACGGCGCCACTGACCGCGATTTTCGCCGTGTAGACCTCGGCCCGGAACAGCCCTCGCTGGCGCGTCTCGGGCTGGAGCTGGACGTCGAGCTTCAGGCTGGACGGCTGGAGCCGTGCCCATCCTGAATACGACCCGGGACTCACCTCACTCAGCTTGCTGTTCGACGCTTCGGCTAGACCGTAGGGCACAATCAGGGTCGGCCCAGCCACCACCTGCGCGGGACCCCACCCCCGCTGGTAGCGAGCGAGCACGTCGTCCTGTCGTTCCGAACGCTCGGCAATCAGGCCGGACACCATCCAGATTGGCACCTGCAGCACGACGAGCAACGCGAGCAGCCCCAAGAGCTTCATCGGTTGGCCCTTCGGCAGGTTGAACAACGGTTCCGAAGGGTCTGGCGGAGTGGCCGTGGAGTGTGGGGACGAACTCATGGGAAGGCTCCTGGCCGGATGATCCGGCCACCGTCGAGTGCCTTGTCGAGGTGCAATGCGTATGGGCGTCTCGCGCAAAGCCGATGGCATGAGTGTGCCAATCGGGTGCAAAAGCCTGCCATGACCCGGGTGCTCATCGTCGACGACGACCCCGCCATTCGCGACGTGGTGCGAATCGCGCTGAACCGAGGCGGGTTCGAGACGGCCGAAGCCGCCGACGGGGTCGCAGCGCTGTGCCGCTTCGCCGAAACCTCACCGGCACTGGTCGTGCTGGACGTGACCTTGCCCGAGATGGACGGCACCGACGTATGCAGGGCCCTGCGTCGGCACAGCCAGGTGCCGATCCTGTTCCTGTCGTCGCGCGACGAGGAAATGGATCGTGTGGTCGGGCTCGAAATCGGAGGGGACGACTACCTCACCAAGCCATTCTCGCCCCGCGAGCTTGTCGCACGCGTGCGGGCGATTCTGCGTCGTCTGGAACCTCCTGGAGCAACGCCGGTGCCCCCGCCCGATGCCCTGGTGCACGGTCGGCTACGGCTGGACCTCGAAAGCCTGCGCGTGACCTGGGACCAGCAGGAGGTGACCCTGTCCGCGACCGAACTGGGCTTGCTCCGCGCGTTGCTGGCTCGCCCCGGCAGGGTGTTCTCGCGTGACGAGCTGATGGACCGTGCCTACGCCACCGAGCGGGTCGTCAACGACCGCACCATCGACAGCCACATTCGTCGGGTGCGCTCCAAGTTCGCCGAGCTTGGCGCCGCGCCGATCGAGACACTGCCGGGCTTCGGCTATCGGTTGGGGCCATGCACCTAGAGGAAATGCTTGGCACTACCACGGACTCGAAAACGGCTCCGAAACGCAAGCTCAGTGTCCGCGCGAACAGGCCGCCGCGGTTGCGGACCCTGCTGCTGCTGAGCAACCTAGCGGTGCTGGCGCTGCCTTTGACCGCACTCTGGGCCATGCGCCTCTACGAGAGTGCCCTGGTGCGCCAGACCGAGTCAGAACTGGTCGCGCAGGGCGCGGTTCTGGCGGCGGCCTTCCGTGAGCAGCTTCGCCATGCCGATCCCGGTGAAGCGCTGCCGGTCGCGCGACCACCGTTCCCACCGACGGAGACGGCTCTCGCTCTGGCCCGGCGACCCGGACTGGATCTGGCGGATGACCCGGTGCTGCCCCCTCCGCCTGACCCCGCGCCTGCTCCTCGGCCTGCGCAGTCGGGAGCGCTCTCGGTCGGACAGGCCCTGTCACCGGTGCTGCACGATGCGCAGGCCGTGACGCTCGCGGCGTTGCGGTTGACGGACGCACGTGGCGTGGTCGTGGCCAGCACCGGCGCGGATACCGGTCTCAGCCTGATGGACTGGCCGGAGGTGTCACAGGTGCTGGCTGGTTCGCCTCTCGTGAGCAGCATGCGCAGACGTGACCCGGTGCAGGCGTCGGTCGGCGGCGTTTCGCGCCTCTCCGGCCTGCGGGTGTTCGTGGCGATGCCCGTCTGGGGAGCGACGGGAGTGGCCGGGGCCGTGGTGCTGTCGCGCACGCCGCGGGACCTGGAGAGCGCCATCTGGGGCAAGCGCCGGTCGCTGGCGCTGCTAGGCGTGGCATTGACGGCAGCGGGAGCGCTGCTCGCGGCAGCTCTGTCCAGACGCGTCACCGGCCCCCTGCGCCGGGTGGTGGCCCTCGCCCAGGTCGCGGCGGTCGGTGGCGAGGTCGTTCCCCTCGCCCGCCCCGGCACCCGGGAGGTGGCGGAGTTGTCCGCCGCCCTGACCCGCATGGCCATCACGCTGGAAGCCCGCGCGCGCTACGTGTCGGCCTTCGCCGCCAGCGTGTCCCACGAGTTCAAGACGCCGCTCGCGGCCCTGCGCGGCGCGGCCGAGTTGCTGGAGGAAGACGGCACCGAGAGCGCATTGGAGCCCGCCGAACGTGCCCGGCTGCTGACGGTCGTCGCGGGCAGCACCGCGAGGCTGGACCGATTGGTGCGGCGTCTGCTCGACATGGCGCGGGCGGACATGACCCGGCCGGGCTCGTCAGTGACCACTCCGGTCGCGCCACTGCTGGCCACAATGGCGGAGCGCTATCGTGCCTCGGGGCTCGAGGTGGAGGTCACGGCAGCGGAGGAGAGGGTCGGGCTCTCTTCGGACGCCCTCGAGGCGCTTCTGGCCAGCCTGCTCGACAATGCGTCGGTCCACGCCGGGCCGGAGCCTCGGGTGCGGGTGCGGGTCGCGTCGGCGGCTGGTCGAACCCGGCTATGGCTGCACGACGACGGTCCCGGGCTGTCCGCGGCAAACTGTCTGCGGGCGTTCGACCCGTTCTTCACCACCGTACGCGAGGCAGGCGGCACAGGCGTGGGACTGCCCATAGCTCGTGCCATCGCCGTCGGGGCAGGAGGAAGCGTCACGCTTGTCGAGACGGAGCGTGGCGCCTGTTTTGTGGTCGAGCTTCCCCAAGGCGCGGCGGGCTGAACGACCATTTCCGGCCGAGAGAAAGGCGACGTTGCCGCCACCGATGCTGATTTCTCTGCCAGCATCGACGTCGGCCGGTCCGTGGCTTTGTATCCGGCTCGTGTTTGTGCGCTGACGTGTGGGGTCGGCGAGGACAACCGAACGATAGACGATGGCGCGGGATGGGCAGGTTGCCCGTCGATGGCGCATCCTGGATGCGGGCAGCGCACGGCGCCGTCACGACGGGAGCGTGGAATTGGGCGGAATGGCTGGAGACCGCGTGCTTCTCCTGCACGGCATCGCACGTCGGTCCGGCTCGCTGGCCAGCCTTGAGCGAGCCGTGGCCGCGGCAGGGTATCGGACGCTGAACCTTGACTATCCGGCCCGCCGCAAGCCGCTGGAGGAGCTTGTCGAGGACGTCCACCGGATGGCGGGCGCCTTCGTGGGCGCGCAGGACGGACGCGTCCACTTCGTGACGCACTCGATGGGCGGCCTTCTGGCCCGTGCCTATGTCGCCCGCCATCGCCCTGCCGCCCTGGGACGCGTCGTGATGCTGGCGCCACCCAGCCAGGGAAGCGAGGTCGCGGATCTGCTGGCGCGGAACCGCATCTACCAGCGGTTCTTCGGACCGGCGGGCGCGCAGCTCGGCACTTGCCGAGACGGACGGCTTCGCGACCTGCTCGGGACTGTAGATTACACGCTGGGCGTCATCGCGGGCGACCGCTCGATATACCCGTTGTCCTGGCTGCTCATCCCAAGGGCCAACGACGGCCGAGTCTCGGTGGCGCGGACGATGGTCGTGGGCATGGCCGACCACATCGTCGTCCACGCAACGCACCCCATGATGATGCGCAACCGGCGGGTTTTTGACCAGACCGTCCACTTCCTGCGGCATGGACGTTTCGCCCGCGGGGTGTAACGCGTGCGGGCATACCGGCCCGGCGCAGCCACATGGTTCATAGCCCGCCACTGGACGTAAGCACCTGACCGGTGATCCACGACGCCTCTTCCGAAGCCAGGAATGCGACGGCCCTGGCTATGTCCACCGGCAGGCCCAGGCGACCCAGCGGGGTCTGGAGACCGATGGAAGCCAACGCGTCCGCGGGGTTGGCGCCGCGGAGCATGTCTGTGTCCGTGGCGCCCGGCGCGACCGCGTTGACGCGAATGCGACGTGGCCCGAGCTCCTCGGCAAGGGCGGCGGTGATGGCATCCACGGCGGCCTTGCTGGCGCTGTAGACGGACGCTCCGGAGGCCGGTTTGCGTCCGTTGACGGAGCTGACGTTCACGATCGCGCCGCCACGCCGCGCGAGATGCGGGACGGACGCCTGCGAGGCGAACAGCACCGACTTAACGTTGGCATCGAAATGTCCGTCGAAGTCCGCCTCCGTGAGGCGGTCCACGGTGCCCGGACGGCAGACAGCGGCATTGTTGACCAGGATGTCGAGACGGCCTCCGGCATCGGCCGCCCGGTCGACCAGGGCCCGGACGTCGGGCACCCGGGAGACGTCGGCTTTGAGCGTGTCGGCCCGGCCGCCGCCTGCCCGGATTGCTTGGACCACCGCATCGGCTCCCGAGGCGTCGGCCCGGTAGTTCACGAAGACATGCGCACCGTCCTGGGCCAAGCGCAGCGCGATGGCAGCGCCGATGCCACGCGACGCACCTGTCACCAGCGCGACCTTCCCATCCAATGTCGACATCGAGGTCTCCTTCGTTGCCGCCATCTCCGGCAATCGTGCTTGATCGGGCTTGCGCATGCCGGTTCGGCAGGCATGGCAGTCTTTCCGGTTCGGCTGCGCTACCATCCAGGCATGCCCATCGTCACGATGTCGCCTGTTGCCCGCACCGACGCAACCGAACTGCTCCGGGCCAATCGGGACAGCCGTGCCCACCACGTGCCCTGGGTGCGCCCGTTCACCGACCAGAACGGCTTCGAGAGATGGTTCGGTGGCTTGGCTGAAGGAACGGACATCGCGCTCGTCGCCCGCGAGGAACGGTCCGGTGCCGTTGCGGGGGTGACGCACCTGAGCCAGATCAGCCGCGGCGTCCAACAAGGCGCCTATCTCGGCTTCTACGGCAATGCGGCGTTCGCTGGACGCGGTCTGATGACGGAAGCCGTGCGCCTGACCGTCCGTCACGCGTTCGATGCGGCTGGTCTGCACCGCATCGAGGCCAACGTGCAGCCCTGCAACGTCCGCTCGCTCGCTCTCCTCCGCCGCGTCGGCTTCCGGCAAGAAGGCTTCTCGCCACGATACCTGCGCATCGACGGTGCCTGGCGCGACCACGAGCGCTGGGCGGTTGTGGCCGATGACTGAGGCGCGCCTGTGGAGCACGCAACTGCCCGACCGCCGCTTCCGGCTCGCGGTGGTCGACGACCTCGAGGTTGTGCAGGCGCTCTCCGAGGCGGCCTACGCGCCCTATACCGCCCTGCTCGGCTATCCGCCCCTGCCCGCCACGGAGGACTACCGGCCACGCATACAGGACGGACAGGTCCACCTCGCCGAAGTCGCGGGAACCGTCGTGGGCCTCCTTGTGCTCGAACGGCACCTAGTCCACGCGATGATATACAGCGTGGCCGTCATGTCAGACCGCCAGGGCGAGGGTCACGGGCTCGCCCTGCTGCGCTTGGCCGAGGAAGAGGCACGCTCATGGGGCGTTTTCGAGCTGCGACTCTACACGAACGCGCTCATGGAACGGAACATCGGGCTCTACGCCGCAATAGGCTTCCGCGAGACAGGACGACGCCCGCATCCGAAGCGTTCGAGCTTCACCATCGTGGACATGAGCAGGCCGCTCGTCTGAACGGGAGCAGGATGACGCCGCTGGACGACCTTCTACGCCGTTGGCGGCTGACCCCGGACGGTCCGCCGACCGTCACCCGCACCGGCCACGTCCTTCCCGTGCGCAGAGACGGCGAGGCGCTGATGCTCAAGCTGTCCGCCGACGAGGACGAGCGCGCGGCGGGGAGGCTCCTGGCTTGGTGGAACGGCGGCGGCGCGGCCCAAGTGTTCGCCCGTGACGGACAGGCCCTGCTGATGGAGCGTGCCGAGGGGAATAGGTCGCTGTCCGACATGGCTTGGAATGGCCAGGACGACGAGGCGTGCCGCATCCTGTGCACCACCGCCGCCCGGCTGCACGCGCCCAGGCCCGCCCCTTATCCAGGCCTCGTTCCCCTCGCGCGCTGGTTCGATGCGCTCGGACCCGCGGCCGCGACGCATGGGGGCGTGCTGGTCCGCTGCGAAGCCAATGTACGGGCGCTGCTGGCCGAGCCGCGCGACGTCCGCTCGCTCCACGGCGATTTACACCATGGCAACGTGCTCGACTTCGCCGCGCGCGGCTGGCTGGCCATCGACCCCAAGGGTCTTCGCGGCGAACGCGGCTTCGACTTGGCGCCGTTGTTCGGCAACCCCGACATGGCCGATCCGGAACATGCGGTGGCGACATCTCCGGAGCGTTTCGCCCGGCGCCTCGCGGTCGTATCCGCGGCGGCGGGGCTGGAACGGACGCGGCTGCTGCACTGGGTGCTGGCCTGGGCAGGACTGTCAGCGGCATGGTCGCTGGAAGACGAGACATCGCCCGCGGTTGCCCTGCGCATGGCGGGACTAGCGGCGGCGGAGCTGGACCGTTGAGCGGCTGCCCCCGCCTGGCACTGGTTGGCTCAGGCATCGCGCGGTGGTTAAACCCTAGCGGAAGTAGGAGTGTCTTGGATAAGCTTCAGCTTTCGACACATCTTCCGAAGGCGCCAATGACGCTTTAGATAGCGGGACACCACCCTTGGCCGGATAAATTGCAACCAGGTGCCGAGTGCCGCATTACTAGCGGATACCGTTGTGTCCATGTAAGTTCGACTGCGAAAGAGCGGGGTTCCGGTGGGAATGCGGCAGCATAGAGAACTCTTCGTTAATGGCGTGCGCCAGGTCCGAGTGGACGGCAGCACCACGGTGCCAACGATTGTCCGTTACGAAGGTGGTAGGGCGCTGGTCGGAGCGGACGCTCTGCAGGGCTGCGAGAACCCGTCGGATTTGCGAGAGGATTTTAAGGTAGAGATCGGGAACGAGGAAGCGTCCAAGCTGGCACAGCGGACCGGAGGGGCACGGTCAGTCCTCGGTATAGCCAAGGACTTCACCGATCGACTGATGGTGAACGCTCTTGAGGCCATCGACCGGGACGGTCGTGCTCGACCGACGAAGATCCTAGCCCGCGCGCGCCGAGCGGGCCAGCGGCAGCACGCGCAGCACGCGCAGCACGCGGCCGGGCTCGCCGACCAGCAGCAGGGCGTTGGAGCGCAGCGTCGGGTCGTCGTCGTCCTCTGGGTCGAGCAGCGGATGCACCTGCGCCCAGCGCGTCTCCACCGCCTCGCGGACCAGCCCGAGCGCCTCGGCGAAGCCTTCGACGCCTTCGCGCTGCAGCCGTGCCACCGCGAGCTGGGCCATGACCCTCAGGTCGTGGGTGCGGCCGAGCAGCGCCCGGCCACGCGCCACGACCTCCTTCCAGTCCGGCTCCTCGGCCGGAACGATCGTGGCGCCGTACTGCTGCTCGGGCCTGCCCTGCACGAGGCGCTCGAACTCGGCGAACTCCGGATCGAACTCGAGGTTCGGGCCGCAGGGGGCGTCCGGCGCGATGTCTGGAAGCGTCGCGGCATCGTCGAGCGGCATCACGGGACCGACCACATTGTCAGGGCGCTTCCAGGAGTTCCGCGACGTTCGCCCGAACGCGATCCCGTTGTCCAGTCGTCACGACACCGGAACCGCCGGAGGCTGCTGCGGAGTCCCGCAAGCAGGCAGGCCAGCAAGGCTTCTTTTTCTGAAGAAAAAGAAGCAAAAAGACTTTGCCCATGGGGTCCGTGCCAGGTGCGCTTGGCACGGACCCCATGGGCGACAGTTCTTTGGTTCTTTCTTTCAGGAAGGAACACGCTTGCTTTCCTGCCCGCCTCGTTGCGGCGCGGCGTTCATGGCAGGCCTCAGGCCTTGCGCTCCAGCACCATCAGGTGGCTGCGATACGACACCGCCGCGCGGTCGTGCAGGCGCGTGTGCCAGCCGCACTCGCCCGTCGCCGCGACCCTCAGCCCGTCGATCGACTGCGGGTGGGCGCCGGGCGTGAGGATCGCGCGCAGGAACGGCTCCGCGGCGCCGCCCCCGTCGCCGCGCTGCGAGTGGCCGCCGATCCAGGCCTCGACGGGGGTGGCGCGCGGCGACCAGTCGAACGGCGTCGCCAGCAGCAGGCGGCCGCCCGTGCACAGCGTGCGCGCCAGCCCGGCCAGCAGGCCGCGCGGGTCGGGCACGCAGTCCAGCACGTTGAGGGCCGCCACCAGCCCGGCCTGGCGGGAGAACGGCAACGCCGCGGCGTCGCAGGCCCAGAAGTCCACGCGCTCGCGCCCGGCGAGGTCGCCCGCGATGCCGCGCTCGTCGTAGGCGATGCCGATCCGGCGCCGGCCGTAGCGTGCCCTGCCCTCGCGTGCCATGCGCCGGGCCACCCGCAAGAGGGCCAGGTTCGTGTCCACCCCGAGCACCAGCCCGTCCGGCGCGGCGGCCGCAAGGTCGAAGCTGGTGCGCCCGGCCGCGCAGCCCACGTCGAGCAGCAGGCGCTCGCCCGCGGCGTTCCAGGGCGCAGCCAGCCGCAGCAGCGCCTCGAGCCCGCGGCGGGCCGCTCCCGGCAGCACGTCGCCGGCCTGCTCCTGCGGATCGAGGTCGGCATAGCCGTCGTGGACGTAGGTGGAGGCGGTCTGGCGCAGCACGTCCAGCCAGCTCTCCGGCCCGAGGGCGTCGCCCAGCAGCGACAGCAGCGCGGGATCGAGGTCCTCGCGCAGCAGCAGCTCGATCCCGCGCTCGCCCAGGTGGCGCCGCAGATCGGGCATGATGACGGGGATGCCGTCGACGACCGGATACTCGTGGCGGCAGGCCGGGTCGGCGCAGAGCAGGATGCCGGCGGACACGTCCTCGCCGTCCTCCGCCGCCACGTGGCCCAGGCCGAGCGCCGGCGTCGTGCCGTGCCGCCGGGCGCACACCGGGCAATGCGGCGCCCAGGCCGCCAGGTGGCCGCGGCGCATCCCCGCTCAGCCGCCGATCAGGACCGTGGGACATCCCGGCGGCATGATCTCGCCCACGGGCGAGGGGATCGGCGCCACGCAGGCGGCATGGGTCGTCATGTCGCCGACGCGCGCGGCGGGCAGCCCGCCGATCGTGACGGTGGCCGAGCCCTTGGCGATCACGCCGGGGCCCCCCGGCACGCAGGCGGCGAGCAGGCACGGCTGCGTGGTGTCGCTCACGCGCGCGGCGGGCTGGCCGCCGATCGTCACCGTGGGCGCCCCGGACAGGATCGCGAGCGGCATTGCCGGGTGCGGCGCCGCCGTGGGCACGGGGGCGGCGGGATGGATCGGGGCGTGGCAGTGCGGCGCGCTCTGCAGCACGAGGTCGCCGATCCGGGCTGCAGGCTGTCCCATGTCGCCTCGTCGCTTCCGCAGTTGCGCCAGCCTAGGAAACGCGACGTTCGCCCGTCAATGCGGCGCCCGGCGGGGACCGGTTCGCGATCCCGCTCCGGCCCCTGCCGGCGCGCGGGGGCTTGCAACCCTGCGGCGTCTCGTCCGAGACTGCCGCCATGCGCCGCACCCCGGTTCCGATGTCCTACGTCCTTGCGATCGTCCCTGCGGGGCGGCCGGGGAACGCGCGCGGCTAGGACACCGTTCGCCACCCGCTCCGCCCCGCACCATGCCGGGCGGGACGGGGTCGTCTCCCCCGGTTCCACCCGAGGAGACCCGCGATGCCTGCCAGCACGCCAGCCGACACCGACCTGCGCACCCGCCTGGTGCTGCGGCCGGCATGCCCGGACGATGCCGACGCGCTCGTCGCCATGATGGGCGGCGCAGGCTTCCGCGGCGGCACCGCCCAGCTTCCCTTCGTTTCGGCTGCGCGGGTGCGCCGCAGGCTGGAGACGGACGACGCGAACGACACGCGCATCGTGGCCATGCTCGACGCCGGCCTCGTCGGCAGCGCGACGCTGACGCGCCTGGGAGGGCGGCGTGCCCACGTGGGCCAGATCGGCATGGGCGTGGCGGACGGCTGGACCGGGCGGCGGATCGGCACCGCCCTGCTGGCGGCGCTGGTGGACATGGCGGACAACTGGCTCGGCCTGCGCCGGCTGGAGCTGGAGGTGCTGGCCGACAACGAGCCTGCGCTGGCGCTCTACAGGCGCTTCGGATTCGTGCCGGAGGGCGTGCGGCACGACGCCGTGTTCCGCGCGGGCGCCCATGCGGACACCCTGGCCATGGCGAGACTGAGACGTTGATCACCCTCGTGCGGCCGTCGCTGGCGCTGCTCCCCGCCTATGTCGTCGCGCTGGAGCGTGGCTGGTCGCCGGACAGCCTGAACGCCTCCGCCACGGCCGAGGAGCTCGCGGCGATCGCGGCCGATCCCGCGGCGTTCGTCGCGGGCTTCGAGGACCTGGAGGCGCTAGGCGAGCCGATACGGCTGCCGGACGGCTCGCTCGTCCCGCGCCTGCCCGGCTTCTGGCGCTGGATCTGGGACGGGGAGTTCTGCGGCGCGATCGGCCTGCGCTGGCAGCGGGGCACCGCGGCGCTTCCCGACCACATCCCGGGCCACGTCGGCTACGGCGTCGTGTCGTGGCGGCAGGGGCAGGGCTACGCCACCCGCGCGTTGAGGCTGCTGCTGCCGCAGGCCTGGCGCCAGGGCCTGGAGCACGTCGAGCTGGTCACCGAGCCGGACAACGTCGGCTCGCGCCGGGTTGTCGCGGCGTGCGGCGGCGTGCTCGTCGAGCGGTTCCGCACCGATCCCGCCTATGGCGGCGTGGAGAAGCTGCGCTACCGCATCGCGCGGCCCGACGTGCACGGGGCGGGCTGACGCGGCGTCCTGTGATGCGCGGCGCCCGGCGAACCCCGGCGTGCCACGAGCCCCGGCGGGCCACGAACGACGTGCCACGAACGACGTGCAACGGATCGGGGAGCGAGCGATGAGCGTGGGGGCCCGCAACGGCCGGATCGACCTGATCCGGGGCGTGTCCATCGTCCTGGTGCTGCTGCACCATTTCAGCATCGCCTACCGGCTGGACGACACCCTGCCCTCGCGGGTGCTCGGCCGGGAGGTCGTGCACGCCGTCGTGCGGAACGGGAACTACGCGGTGACGATGTTCTTCGTCGTCTCCGGGTTCCTCATCACGGCGAACGCGCAGGCACGCTGGGGCGAGCTGCGCGGCATCGACGCCCGCGCCTTCTACCGGCTGCGGGTCGCGCGCATCGCGCCGTGCCTGCTGCTCCTGCTCGTCGTCGTCAACGCGCTCGCCGGGCTCGGCGTCGGCATCTTCGCCGACCATCCCGAGGGCGGCCCGCCGGTGCCGCTCTGGCTGGTCGACGTGGCGTCGCTGACGCTGTGGATGAACGTGCTCCTGGCGACGCCGGCCGGGTGGGTGAACTACGCCCTGGGGGTGCTGTGGTCGCTGTCGGTCGAGGAGGTGTTCTACCTGTCGTTCCCGTTGGCGTGCCTGGTGCTGCGGCGGCCCGTCCTGCTCGCGGCATTCTGGGCGGTGTTCGTGGTCGCCGGTCCGGTGTGGCGGGCCTTCCACCAGGATGACGAGGCGCAGTTCCTCTACGCCTACCTCGCCTCCTTCGACGGCGTCGCCATCGGCTGCTGCACGGCGCTGCTGGCGCGCCGGTGGACGCCGGGCGGGAGGTGGGCCGGCGTGGCCGGGCCGGTCGTCGCCGTGGCCATGGCGGTGCTGTACCTCGCGGCCTCCATCGCGGACACGAACGTCTGGGGCGTCACGCTCATGGCGCTCGGCACGGCGTTCCTGCTGCTCCTGGCCGGTCGCCGGGCGCCGGGGGTGGCTGCGCCGCGCCGCCGGGTCGCGCCGGCGCTGGAGTGGTGCGGCAGGCTCAGCTACGAGCTGTACCTGTTCCACCTCGTCGTGCTGGGGCTGGTGCGCACGGCGTTCCCGCCGCCACAGGTGGCAGGCGACGCGACGCTGGTGCTGCTGGGCGTGTTCCTCGCGCTGTCGGCCCTGCTGGCGGCGGTCGTCGCCGCGACGTTCTCGGGGCCGCTGAACCGGGCGTTGCGGCCCTCGACCGGGTCGGCGCGAACCGCGGCGGCGGCCTGACGGCGCGCGCTTGGCGCCGCGTGGGCACGGCGCCGGAGGGACCGATCCCGGCTTGTCCGCGCGCGAACGCCACGGCTCAATGGCCCGGTCCGCGGGCGTCGGCATCCGGACGGGGGGCGGGGCGGTGGACGGGGTTCTGGCAGGCGGCGACCTCGTGCAGGTCAGCGGGCTCGGCAAGTCGTTCGGGGACAAGGTGGCGCTGCGCGACGTCTCGTTCTCGGTGCCGCCCGGCCAGGTCTGCGGCCTGCTCGGGCCGAACGGCGCGGGCAAGACCACGCTGTTCCGCCTGCTGATGGGCATCCTGAAGGCCAGCGAGGGCAGCCTGCGCGTGGGCGGGCTCGACGCCTTCGACGACCGTGTCGCAGTCAAGCGGCTGATCGGCTTCCTGCCCGACGAGCCGGTGTTCTACTCCTACCTCTCCGGGCGCGAGACGCTGGAGCTGAGCGCCGCCATGCACGGGCTCGACGTGGCGGAGACGATGGAGCGGATCGCGCCGCTGGCCGTGCGGCTGCGCCTGGCCGAGGACCTCGGGCAGTATGCCGAGGACTACTCGCGCGGCATGAAGAAGAAGCTGGGGCTGCTCCTGGCCCTGCTGCACCGGCCCAGGCTGCTGGTGCTCGACGAGCCGACCAGCGGCCTCGACGTGGAGGCGACGCAGCTGTTCCGCGACCTGATCCTCGAGCAGGCGGCGCAGGGCACGACGGTGCTGTTCTCCACGCACCTGATGGACCACGTCGCCAGGCTGTGCTCGCACGTCGTGGTCATCGGCGAGGGGACGGTGGTCGCCGCCGGGCCGCTCGAGGCGCTGCGCGCGGCGCACGGCGGGGCGGAGCTGGAGGACATCTTCCTGCGGCTGACGGCGCGGGCGGCGCAGGCATGAGCGCGGGCCCGCCCGGGTTCTGGCGGACGGTCCTGCTGCTGCTGGGCACGGCGCGGCGGCGGGCGGCGGGGCGGCGCCTGCGGCAGCGCGAGCTTCTCGGCCGGCGCACCGGGCGGCAGGGCGCGGGGTGGGGCGGGCTGGGCGGGGTTGTGCCGGTCCTCGTGGCCGTCGTGCTCAACCTCGTGGCGGCGGTGGTGGTCGAGCGCGCGGTCGCGGCCGGCGAGCGGGTCGAGGCGGAGCGGCAGGGCTGGGTTGTGGTCGGCGACTGGTTCGCCGGCCAGGCCCGCAGCGAGCAGGACCTCGCGGCACGGCTGGGGCTGAACCGGTTCGAGCCCGACGGCGTGCTGCAGCGATACTACCTTTCCGAGGCGCGGCAGATCACGGGCGACTCCGGCGGCGACGAGCGGGCGGTCGTGGCACGGCTGCGCGCCACGGTTCGCGCCGGGCGTGCCGACCTGTTCCTCGGGCGCGACGTCGCGGCGCCGGGGCTGGCGGGGCTGGGCTGGCGGGGGCTGCCGGCGATGCTGGGGTCGGTGGCGCTGCTGTGGTGGAGCGTGATGCTGGTGCTGCAGGGCGAGGGCGTGGACCTCGACGTGCAGCGGCGGCGCCACCCGATGTGGGAGTGGCTGGCGGGCCATCCGGTGCGCCCGGGCGCGGTGTTCCTGGCGGAGATGCTGGCGCCGGTCGCGGCAAACCCTGCGTACGGCGGCGCGATGCTGGTGCCGGGCGTCCTGTACGGGATGCTCTACGGCGGCGGGGCGGGGCTGCTGGCGGCGGTGCTCGTGGGGGTGCCGGTCGCGGTCTCGGCGGCGTGCCTCGGCAAGGGGCTGGAGATCGGCGTGATGCTGCGCTTCGCGCCCCGCTCGCGCGGCGCGCTGGTGGGGATCATGGGGTGGCTCGGCTACACGGCGATGATGCTGCTGGTGGTCGGCGTCGTCGAGGCGGGCAGGATCGCCACGGTGCTCGCGCACGTCCTGGGGCCGCTGGCCGCGCTGCCCTGGCCGTGGCTCGGCTGGTTCCTGGGCGAGCAGGCGGACGGGTCGTTCTCGTTCGCGGCCGGGGTGCTCGCGTGCTGGTGCGGCGCAGGCGCGGTCACCGCGGCCTCGGTGGGGTTCGGCGCGTGGGGCGCGCGGCGCGGGCTGGGCGGGGCGCCGGGCGGCGCGGTGCCGCGGTCGGGAAGCGGTGGGCGCTTCGGGCGGGCGCCGCTGGTGCGCAAGGAGCTGCTGTGGTTCACGCGCGACTGGAGCGCGCTCGTGCAGGTGATCCTGGTGCCGGCGACGATGGGCGGGTTCCAGATGTTCAACATGCGCGGCCTGGTCACGGACGTCGCGGGGCAGTGGAATACGCTGTGCGGGGCGGCGGTCGTGTTCGGCACATACTTCCTCGCCGTGCTGGGGCCGAAGTCGCTCGCCTCGGAGGGCGCGGCGCTGTGGCTGGCGCTGACCTGGCCGCACGGGCTCGAGGCGCTGCTCAGGGCCAAGGCGAGGCTGTGGACGTGGGTGTCCTCGGCGATCGTGGGCGTGCTGCTGTGCGGGGCCGCCGCCGCGTTCCCGGGGGATGCGGCGGGCGTGGCGCTGGTGGGCGCGGGCTGGGTGCCGTTCGCGCGCAGCATGGCGGACAAGGCGGTCACGCTCGCCACCGTGACGCGGCCGTCGGGGGAGCAGGAGAAGGTGCCCAGCGGCCGCGCCTGGGCCACGCAGCTCGGCACGCTCACCTTCGCGATCGGGGTGCTGACGGCGCAGTGGACGCTGGCCGCGACCGGCATCGTCTACTCCACGCTGACGGCGGCGGCGATGTGGCAGAACTTCCGGGCGCGCCTGCCCTTCCTGCACGACCCGTGGTCCGAGCCGCTGCCCGAGGCGCCGACGCTGATGCACGCGATGGTCGCGATCAGCGGGCTGGTGGAGGCCGCCGCGGTGCTGACCGGCGCGCTGCTCGCCTTCGTGGCGCGCGACACGGTCGCGGTCGGCCAGGCGCTGGTCTACGGGGCGTGCGCGGCGGGGGTCTCGGTGGCCGTGGCGCGGTTCCTGGCGCGGCGCGGGGTGACGCTGCGCCAGGTCTGGGTGTGGGAGCGGGCGGCGGGGGCGGGCGGGGCGCCGGGCGGGGCGTGGTCGTGGCGGCGGCCGGAGTGGGCGGGGGTGCGGCGGCTCGCGCGTCTGGTGCTGGCGGGCGCGGGGATCGGCGTCGGGCTCGGGGGGCTGGGGCGGCTGTATGTCGCGGCGCTGCACCGGGTCCCGTGGACGGCGGCGCTGCTGGACGCCGCGCACGGCGGGGGGAGCGCGATCCCGCACCTGCGGGAGTCGGTGTTCGTCATGGGCGTGCTGATCGCGCCGTTCGCGGAGGAGCACCTGTTCCGGGGGCTGCTGTACCGGGCGCTGGACCGGGAGTGGGGCGGGTGGCGGGCGGTGCTGGGCAGCGCCGCGTTCTTCGCGATCTACCATCCGCCGCTGTCGTGGCTGCCGGTGGGCGTGGTGGGGGTCGCGAACGCCCTGCTGTTCAGGAGGACCGGGCGGCTGCTGCCGGCGGTCGCGTTGCACATGGCCTACAACGCCGTGGTGCTGGGCTGAGGCGAGGCGCCGGGCGCACGGCGGCCTCGGGCCCGGGTGACCCGGGGGGCGGCGGCTTTCGCCGTATCGCATCGGCATGGAGTGACATGGAATGCCGCCGGTCAGGGTGAGGCCGTTCGTTCGTGGCGACGAGGCAGCGCTCGTGGACGTCTGGTTCAGGGGCTGGCTGTCCGTCGGGCTGGCGCATCCCGTGGTGACACGGGCGCGGCTGGAGGACCGGCTGCCGGAGGATCTCGCCGGGCGGTGGGACGCCACGGTCGCGGAGGCGGGCGGCAGGATGGTCGGCTTCCTGGCGCTGGCGCCGAGGGAGCGGCGCCTGGACCAGCTTTTCGTCGCGCCCGAGGCCCAGGGACGCGGGGTCGGCCACCGGCTGTTCGAGGTGGCGAGGCGGGCGATGCCCGGCGGATTCTGGCTCAGCACGCAGCCCGGGAACAGCCGTGCCCGCGCGTTCTACGAGCGTGCGGGCATGCGTCTCGATCGCATCCGGCCCGATCCGTCCGGGGACCGTGCGATCTACGAGCTGGCGGGGACTGGCTGGAGGATGTCATGGACCCGTGACTGTGCCGCATGACGTGCGGCAGGCAAGGCAAGCAGTTCTTTCTTGAAAGAAAGAACCAAAGAACTTTGCCCATGAGGACACAGGCCCGCCGGGTGGCACCGTGCCAATCGGGGAAAGTCTTTTTGCTTCTTTTTCTTCAGAAAAAGAAGACTTCCTGACCTGCCCCGACGCGCGGGTCTATGACATTCTCCAGGTCGCGCGGGGCGGCCCGGCATGGCGGTCGGGTGCCGCCCGGACGCGGCGGAGCCCGGGAAGCGCCCCGGCCCTGCCGGCTGGCTCACGAAGCCGCGACCGGGTATCCCGGGGGACGGGGTCGCTGGGGGAATCGGATGCGGCGGGGGGTGCGGGCGCTAGCGGCGGCGGCGCTGCTGTCGGGGTGTGCGCGCTATGTCGCGCAGCCGGTGTCGGTGGAGCGCAACGCGGCGCGGTTCGACGCGCGCACGCTCGCGGACCCGGGGCTGTCGGCGTTCCTGGGGGCCAGCCTGCCGGCGGGGGCGCCGGCGTGGGGGGTCGGGCGGCTGTCGCTGGCGGCGCTGTACTTCCAGCCGGGGATCGAGGTGGCGCGCTCGCGGCTGGCGGTGGCGCTGGGGGCGACGCGGACGGCGGGCCAGGTGGCGAACCCGACGGTGTCGGCGTCGGCGTTCTACAACCTCGTGATCACGCACCCGACGCCGTGGACGGTGGGGCTGGTGGTGAACTTCCTGGTGGAGAGCCTCGGGCGGCGGGGCGCGCGGGTGGCGCAGGCGGGGGCGCTGGCGGAGGCGGCGCGGGCGGACATCGCGACGGCGGGCTGGGCGGTGCGGGCGAAGGTGAGGGACGCGCTGCTCGCGCTGTGGGCGGCGCGGGCGCGGGGGGCGCTGGCGCGCGGGGCGGCCGGGGTGCAGGGGCAGGTGGCCGCGCTCGATGCGGCGCGCGCGGCGGCGGGGCACGACGCGGGGCCGGAGGCGGCACGGGCGCGGGTCGCGGCGCTGGGAGCGGAGGGCGAGGCGGCGGCGCAGGAGCGGGCGGAGGGGGAGGCGCTGGGGCGGCTCGCGGAGGCGGTAGGGGTGCCGGCGGGGGCGCTGCGGGACGCGGACGTGTCCACGGCGGCGTTCGACGGGGCTGGGCCCGGAGGGGGGGCGTCCGGGGGGGTAGCGCCTGACGCGGCGGTTTCCGGGGGGACAGCGGTTGACGCGGGAGAGCTGCGGCGGGTGGCGCTGACGCGGCGCAGCGACGTCGTGGCAGCGGTCGCGGAATATCGGGCGGCGGAGGCGGGGGTGCGGCTGCAGATCGCGGCGCAGTATCCGAACCTGGTGATCGGGCCGGGTGCGAACTACGGCAACCTGGATGCGGAGCGGCTGTCGACGCAGGTGGGCGTGCCGTTCGCGCTGGAGCTGCCGGTGTTCAACCGCAACGAGGGGCCGATCGCCGAGGCGCTGGCGCGGCGGCGCGAGGCGGCGGCGTCGCTGGTGGGCGTGCAGGCAGGGATCGCGGCGTCGATCGACGGGGCGGCGGCGGGGCTGGGCGCGGCGCGCGCGGCGCAGGCGGCGGCGGGGCGCCTGGTCGCGGCGGCGGGGCAGGTCGACGCGCAGGCGGCGCGGGCGCTGGCGGGCGGGGCGTCGGACCGGCCGGCGCGGCTGGCGGCGGCGCTGGCGCTGGGCGAGGCGCGGCGGGGGGCGATGGAGGCCAGGCTGTCGGGGCTGGAGGCGCTGGGGCGGCTGGAGGAGGCGGCGCAGCAGCCGCTGTTCGAGCCGGCGCTGTGGCCGGCCGGCGCGGGGGCGCTGCCGGGGCTGCCGGGCGAGGCGGCGCCGGGGGCGGGCGACGCGGCGGTCCCGGCGCAGGGGGCGGATCGCGGGCCAGCCAGGGGATCCGCGACATGAGCAGGCGGGGGATGCGGCGCGCGGCGGTGCGGGGGGTGCTGGCGCTCGGGCTGGCCGGGGTGGTGGCGGGCGTCGGCTGGGTCGCGGTGTCGGGGTATCGGGAGGGCCGCGAGGATGCGGCGCGCACGGAGGCGCAGGACGCGCCGGTGAAGCCCGCGCTGCGCGTCGCGACGGGCGAGGACGGCGAGCGGGTCATCACCGTGGGCGAGGACGAGCGCGCGCTGGCGGGGCTGCGCTCGGAGCCGGCGCGCGAAGCGCCGTTCCAGCCGCGGGTGCGCGCGGCGGCCACGGTGATGGACGTCGGGCCGCTGATCCAGCTCGCGGGGCAGCTCGCGGCGGGGCGGGCGCAGCTCGCGTCGGCGGAGGCGCGGGTCGCGGCGTCGCGGGCGGCGGCGGTGCGGGCGCAGGGGCTGTTCCGGGCCCAGCAGGCGGTGTCGCAGGCGGAGGCGCAGGGCGCGGACGCCACGGCGCGGGCCGACGAGGCGGCGCTCGCGGCCGCCCAGGCGCAGGCGCAGGCCGGGGCGCAGATGGCGGTGCAGGACTGGGGCGCGGTGCTCGGGCGGGCGGCGGCGACTGGCGCGGCCCCCCTGCCCCGGCTGCTGTCGCACCAGGACGTGCTGCTGCAGGTCACGCTGCCGGGCGGCGCGGACATCGGGCCGGCGCCGGCGGCGGGCGCGCTGGTGCTCGGGCGCGGGCGGGAGGCGGCGATGCGGCTGGTGTCGGCGGCGGCGCGGGCGGACCCGAGGGGGGCCGGGCGCAGCCTGTTCTACGTGGCGGCGGCGCAGGACGCGCTGCTGCCCGGCGCGGGGCTGGAGGCGCTGCTGCCCGCGGGCGCCGCGGTGCAGGGCGTCGTGGTGCCGCCCGGCGCGGTCGTGTGGTGGCAGGACCGGGCGTGGGCGTACCTGCACCCGACGGCAACGACCTACGTGCGCCGCGAGGTCGACACCGCGATGCCGGCGCCGGACCTGCCGGGGGGGTTCGTCGTGACCGGGCTGGGCGACGACGCCGAGCTGGTGGTGGAGGGCGCGCAGCTGCTGCTGAGCGAGGAGTTCCGGGCGCAGATCGAGGTCGGCGAGGACCAGGAATGAACGGCGGAGGCAGCAAGCAAGGCCAGAGGCTCTGCCTCTGGACTCCGCCAAGGGTAGCCCCTTGGATGGCTTTCCTTCAGTCAAGGGATCAAAGGGTCTTCGGACCCTTTGCGGGTTTGGGCAGAGCCCATGCTTGCTTTCTTGCGGTGGTTCCCGCGTGAACGGCCCGCAGGCGGCGCTGATCGGCTTCGCGATCCGGTTCCGCGGGATCGTGGCCGGGCTGTCGCTGGTGCTGCTGCTGGCGGGGCTGCTGGGCCTGTCGGACGCGCGTTACGACGTGTTCCCCGAGTTCGCGCCGCCGCAGGTCGGCATCCAGACCGAGGCGCCCGGCCTGGCGCCGGAGCAGGTCGAGGCGCTGGTGACGCGGCCGGTGGAGGGGGCGGTGCTCGGCTCGCCGGGGGTGCGGGTGGTGCGGTCGAACTCCACGCAGGGGCTGTCGGTGGTCAGCGTGTTCCTGGACCCGCGCGCCGACCTGTTCCGGCTGCGCGCGGCGGTGGCGGAGCGGCTCGCGGTGGCCGCACCGCGCCTGCCGCAGGGGGTGTCGGCGCCGGAGCTGACGCCGCTGACGTCGTCGTCGCAGATGCTGCTGGTGCTGGGGCTGACGTCAGGGCGGCGCTCGGCGATGGAGTTGCGCACGCTGGCGGACGGGGCGCTGCGGCTGCGGCTGCTGGCGGTGCCCGGCGTCGCGGATGTGGGGGTGTTCGGCGGCGAGCGGCGCACGCTGCAGGTGCAGGTCCACCCGGCGCGGCTGGCGCCGGCGGGGCTGGGGCTGGGCGACGTGGCGCAGGCGGCGCGGCGCGCGGTGGGGATGCGCGGGGCGGGGTTCGTGGACACGCCGAACCAGCGGATCGTGCTGGACGCGCGGGCGGGCGAGCCTGCGCCGGATACGCTGGCGCGCGCCGTG
>JBPBQX010000261.1:0-1977 GCA_050955025.1 Janthinobacterium lividum | reverse complement strand
GTGGCGGCGGCCCAGGCGCCGAGCAGCTCGCCGAACGCCTGCGAGATTTCCGGGGCCGTGGTGAAGTCGGAGAACGGGTCGGTGCGGGCGTAGTAGGCGGCGTTGGCGCGGGCCATGAAGGCGTCGAGGCGTTCGCCGGCCGCGACGGGTTCCGGGGGGGCGGCGTCGGGTTCCGGGCAGGGCGCGGTCGCGGGCGGGAGGTGCTTCTCGAGGAACAGGCTGTGCGGGTTCGGGGTGTAGGCGCCGAACGGGCCGCGCGGGTTCCAGCCGGCCTCGCGGTACAGGTCGAGGGCGCGGGCGTTGCCCGGTCCGGTTTCCAGGCGCAGCACCGGCAGGCGCTCGCGCGCGGCGGCGGTCTCGACGGCGTCGAGCAGGGCGCGGCCGATGCCGAGTCCGCGCGCCTCGGGAGCCACGATCAGGCGCTTGACCTCGCCGTAGCCGTCCTGGAGCAGCAGGGCCACGCAGCCCAGCGCCTCGCCGTCCCGCCGGGCCACCAGCAGCCGCGCCCGCGGGTGGGACAGGGCGGCGGCGTCGACAGGGAAGCGGAACTCCGGCGGGTAGAGGGCCGCGGACAAGGCGTCCGAGTGGTCCAGCAGCGCGTCGATGCCGGGGGCATGCGGCGGCTCGAACGCGATCGTCACGGAAGCGGAGGTCAAGGCAGGAAGACCTTCTTTTTCTGAAGAAAAAGAAGCAAAAAGACTTTGCCTGTAAGCTCCGAATGCGTGGGCGGGAGCAGGGCCCTACGTGTAGAAGTTCTTTGGTTCTTTCTTTCAAGAAAGAACGCGCTTGCTTTCCTTGGCGCGGGGCCGGGATGCGGTCGGCAGTTCATGGCGGCTTCTAGAGGGTGGCGATCGCGTCGGGCACGTGCAGGGCGGGCGGGGCGGCGGCGACGGGTGGGCGAGTGCAGGCCCAGGCGGCCAGGGCCACGCCGGCGACGATCATCGGCAGCGACAGGAGCTGGCCCATCGTGGCGCCTTCCCAAAGGTAGCCAAGGAAGGGGTCGGGCTGGCGGAACAGCTCGCCGACGATGCGCGCGGTGCCGTAGCCGGCGAGGAAGAGGCCGGTGAGCAGGCCGAAGCGGGCACGGATGGCGGGCCGGGCGGCGCAGAACCAGAGCAGGAGGAAGAGCAGGAGGCCTTCCATCAGCGCCTGGTAGAGCTGGCTCGGGTGGCGCGGGATCGGGCCCGCGTTGGGGAAGATCATGGCCCAGGGCAGCCAGTCCGGGGCGGGGCGGCCCCACAGCTCGCCGTTGATGAAGTTCGCGACGCGGCCGAGGCCGAGGCCGATGGGGGTCACCACGGCGAGGCGGTCGGCGAAGCCCAGCAGCGGGATGCGCTCGCGCCAGGTGTAGAGGATCAGGGCGCAGACCACGCCCAGCATGCCGCCGTGGAAGCTCATGCCGCCCTGCCAGACGGCGAGCGCGTCGAACGGGTGGGAGAGGTAGAGCTCGGGCTGGTAGAACAGGACGTAGCCGATGCGGCCGCCGAGGACGACGCCGAGCGTGGCCCAGGTGAGGAAGTCGTCGGTCTGCAGCTCGGTGGCGACGGCGGGAGTGCGGAGTGCCAGGCGGCGCATGACGCGCCAGCCGACCAGCAGGCTGACGATGTAGGCGAGCGCGTACCAGCGGATCTGCAGCGGCCCGAGGTGGATCAGCACGGGGTCGAACTGGGGGAACATCAGCACGGGGAGCATGGGGTCGTCGCGCCTCAGAGGTAGGGGGAGGGGGCGCGCAGGTGGTCCTGCACGTAGCGGCGGATGCCGTCCTCGAGCGGGGTGAACTGCCCCGCGTAGCCGGCGGCGCGCAGGCGGTCGGGGCTGGCCTCGGTGTAGGACTGGTACTGGCCGCGCAGGGCCTCGGGCATGGGGACGAACTCGACGTCGCGGGGGTGGTCCAGGGCGTCGCACACGGCGTGCGCGAGGTCGAGGTAGGTGCGGGCGGCGCCGGTGCCGCAGTTGAACAGGCCGGAGACGGCGGGC
>JBPBQX010000260.1:0-2218 GCA_050955025.1 Janthinobacterium lividum | reverse complement strand
GTGTAGATCAGCACCACGACCATGCAGAGCGCCACCGCCGTCAGCACCAGCGACAGCAGCGTGCCGAGCACCGGCTGGTGCAGGCTGCTCACGGTCGCCAGGTTGAACAGCGCGAAGATGCTCAGGCCCACGAAGTAGCCGAAGAAGAACTGGTTCGAGCGCCGGTGCAGGAACTGGTCGAACACCTGGTTGGTCAGCGACGCCGCCCCCTGCTGCACCGCGACCAGCAGCAGCGAGAAGGTGATCGCGGTCACCGAGATGATGCTCTGCGCCACCGTCGACAGCAGGCTGCTGTCCGCCTCGCGGTCGCCGAACAGGCGCGACAGCAGCGAGCCGCCGGGATGCCCCGTGAACCCGCCATAGGCCGCCTGGTCGACCACGAACACCACGGCCGCCAGCGCCAGGAACCCCGCGACCACGACCACCGGGAACAGCAGGAACTGCCGCAGCGCGCGCCGCCACCAGTCCCGCGCCGCGACGATCCCGCCGCGCGAGTACGGGTCGCGACGCCGCGCGGCACTCAAGCCAGGCGCTCGATCTCCGCCCCGCAGGCCGCGAGCTTCTCCTCGACCGCCTCGTAGCCCCGGTCGAGGTGGTACACCCGGCTCACCACCGTCTCGCCCCGCGCCGCCAGCCCCGCCAGCACCAGCGACACCGACGCCCGCAGGTCCGTCGCCATCACCGGCGCCCCCTGCAGCACCGACACCCCGCGCACGATCGCCGACGACCCGTGCACGTTGATCCGCGCCCCCATGCGGTTCAGCTCGGGGACGTGCATGAAGCGGTTCTCGAAGATCGTCTCGGTCACCATCGACGCCCCGTCCGCCACCGACATCAGCGCCATGAACTGCGCCTGCATGTCCGTGGGGAACCCGGGGTACGGCTCCGTCATCGCGTCCACCCCGTGCAGCCCGTTGGCACGGCGCACCAGCAGCGCGTCGCCCTCCTCGCGCATCTCCACGCCCGCCTCGCGCATGGAGCGCGCCACCGCGCCGAGGTGCGCGATCCGCCCGCCCTCCAGCCGCAGCTCGCCCCCGGTGATCGCGGCCGCGCACGCATACGTCCCGGTCTCGATGCGGTCGGACACGATGCGGTGCTCGCCGCCGTGCAGCCGCTTGCGCCCGTCGACCACGAGCCGCCCCGTGCCCACGCCCTCGATCTCCGCGCCCATCGCCATCAGGCAGCGGCACAGGTCCTCGATCTCCGGCTCCAGCGCCGCGTTGCCCAGCACGGTGCGCCCGTCGGCGAGCGAGGCCGCCATCAGCAGGTTCTCCGTCGCCCCCACCGAGGCGAAGGGAAGCACGATCTCCGCACCCTTCAGGCCGCCCGGCGCGTCGGCCTGCACGTAGCCGCCCTCGAGGCGGATCGCCGCCCCCATCGCCTCGAGCCCCTTGAGGTGCAGGTCCACCGGCCGCGTGCCGATCGCGCAGCCCCCCGGCAGCGACACCCGCGCCGTGCCCATGCGCGCCAGCACCGGCCCCAGCACCAGGATCGAGGCGCGCATCTTGCGCACGATCTCGTAGGGCGCCTCGGTGCTGGTGATCGGCCCGCCGAGCGACAGGCTGCGCCCGTCCTCCTCGACCGCGATGCCGTGCTGGGCCAGCAGCTCGGCCATCATCGCGACGTCGGCGAGCTTCGGCACGTTGGACAGCACGAGCCGGTCGTCGGTCAGCAGCCCGCAGGCCAGCAGCGGCAGGGCGGCGTTCTTCGCGCCCCCGATGACGATGGAGCCGGACAGCGGGCGGCCGCCACGGATGCGGATGCGGTGCATGGGCACGAACTCCTGAGCGGGCAAGCAAGCATGAGGCTCTGCCTCAAACTCCGCCAAAGGCCAAGCCTTTGGAAACCACGACTCAAGGGAAGGCGTTTCCAAAGGGCCCAGCCCTTTGGCGGGTCCGGGCAGAGCCCGGCCTTGCTTCCCTTACAGCCGCGGCAGCGCGACGCCCCGCTGGTGCATGTACTTCCCCGCCCGGTCCGCGTACGACGTCTCGCACGGCCCCGCGCCCTGCAGGAACAGGAACTGGCAGATGCCCTCGCCGGCGTAGATCTTGGCCGGCAGCGGCGTGGTGTTGCTGATCTCGATGGTGACCTGCCCCTCCCACTCCGGCTCCAGCGGCGTGACGTTCACGATGATCCCGCAGCGCGCGTAGGTCGACTTGCCCAGGCAGATCACCAGCACGTCGCGCGGCACGCGGAAGTACTCGATGGTGTGGGCGAG
>JBPBQX010000259.1:0-2498 GCA_050955025.1 Janthinobacterium lividum | reverse complement strand
CCGCGAGCGTGCCCCCGCAGCCCGCGACGCCTGCTTGGTCCGCCGCCTGGAGGCCGCCGGCGCGGTGCTCGTCGGCGCGCTGAACATGGGCGAGTATGCCTACGACTTCACCGGCGAGAATGCCCACGACGGCGCGTCGCGCAACCCGCTCGACCTCGCACGCATGACCGGCGGCTCGTCGGGCGGCTCGGGCGCTGCGGTCGCGTCCGGCATGGTGCCGATCGCCCTCGGCTCGGACACCAACGGCTCGATCCGCGTGCCTGCGTCGCTGTGCGGCACCTTCGGCCTGAAGCCCACCTACGGCCGCCTCAGCCGCGCCGGCAGCTTCCCGTTCGTGTCCTCGTTCGACCACCTCGGCCCGCTGGCGAACGGCGTCGCCGACCTGGCCCTCGCCTACGACGCGATGCAGGGCGCCGACGACGACGACCCCGCGCAGTCCCCGCGCCCCTTCGAGCCCGCCTCGCCCGAGCTGCACCGCGGCGCCGCCGGCCTGCGCATCGCCCTCGCCGGCGGCCACTTCGCCCGCGGCGGCGCGCCCGAGGCCTTCGCCGCCGTGGCGCGCACCGCTGGCCTGCTCGGCGCCGCCCGCACCGTGGACTTCCCCGAGGCCGCCCGCGCCCGCGCCGCCGCCTACGTCATCACCGCCGCCGAGGGCGCCGCCCTGCACGCCGAACGCCTGCGCACCCGCCCGCAGGACTTCGACCCCGACGTCCGCGACCGCCTGATCGCGGGCCTGGCGATCCCCGCCGCCTGGGTGTCACGCGCGCAGCGATTCCGCCGCTGGTACCGCGACCAGGTGCACGCGCTGTTCGACACCGTCGACGTGGTGCTGGCGCCGGCCACCCCGGTCACCGCGCCGCTGATCGGCCAGAAGACGCTGGAGCTCGACGGCGTCACCGTGCCGCTGCGCCCCAACCTCGGCGTGTTCACGCAGCCGATCTCGTTCATCGGCCTGCCGGTGGCCGCCGTCCCGGTCCGCCCCGACGCCGGCCTGCCGATCGGCGTGCAGGTGATTGCCGCACCCTGGCGCGAGGACCTCGCCCTGCGCGTCGCCGCGACCCTGGAGGCGGCGCTGGCCCGCAGCCCCTGAAGCCTGCCGGGGAAGGGCAGGGCGCCCGTCCCCGGCCGTGCCTCCGTCCCGCCTACTTGCCTTCCTTCTGCGTCTTGGCGTTCGCCGCGTCGTTCATCTGCTTGACGACGGCCGGCTGGTCCGTGGCGCCCGTGGTCTGCGTGGCCGAGGCGGCCGGCGCGGCGTTGGGCACCGACGCCTGCGACTGCGGCTCGCTGCGCGGGCGCGTGGCCTGCGCCGCCGGTGTCGTCTCCAGTGAGGCGAGCTGGGTTCCGATCGGCATGGAGCGCAGACGCTTGCCCGTCGCCGCGAAGATCGCGTTGAGCAGCGCCGGCGCCACCGGCGGCAGCCCCGGCTCGCCCACGCCGGACGGCGGGGTGTCCGCGCCCGGCGGCACGATGTGGACGTGCGTCTCGATCGGCGCCTCGTCCACGCGCAGCACGGGGAAGTCGTCGTAGTTGCCCTGCTGCACGCGCCCGTCCTTGAAGGTGATCTCGCCGTGCTTGGCGAGCCCCACCCCCATGATCACCGCGCCCTCGAGCTGGGAGGCGATGCGCTCCGGGTTGATGTACGTGCCGCAGTCGATCGCCATGTCCACGCGCGGCACGCTGAGCGTCCCGTCCTCGGCCACCGCGACCTCGACCACGGCCGCGATGTAGCTGACGAAGCTGCGGTGCGCCGCGATGCCCAGGCCGTGCCCCGGCGGCAGCGTGCGCCCCCAGCCGGCCTTCTCCGCCGCCAGCTCGACGACCTTGCGCAGCCGCCCGGTGTCCACCGGATAGCTGTCCAGCGGCTCGCCGTAGTTCCAGAAGTCCTTCACCTTGGCGGCCATGTCGACGATGCGCGCCGGCCCGATCAGCTCCAGCAGCATGTCCTTCGGGTCGCGCCCCGTGGCGTGCGCGATCTCGGCCACCATCGACTGCGTGGCAAAGGCGTGCGGCACGTTGGACACCGAGCGGAACCAGCCGATGCGCGTGTGCGCCGCGACCTCGGGGTTCTCGCAGCGGATGTTGGGCACGTCGAACGGCAGGTCGACCAGCCCCATGCCCAGCTCGAACGGCGCCTCGTGCTTCGCGTCCGGCTTGAACGTGGACGCGATCGTCGGCGCCGCGGAACGGTGCCGCCACGCCACCACCTTGCCCGCCTTGTCGAGCCCCGCGTCGATCCGCTCCAGCGACACGGTGTGGTAGAAGTCGTGCCGCACGTCGTCCTCGCGCGTCCACTGCACGCGCACCGGCGTGCCCAGCTTCTGCGACAGCAGCGCCGCCTCCAGCGCGAAGTCGCACTTCGACTTGCGCCCGAACGCCCCGCCCAGCAGCGTGACGTGCACCGTGATCGCCTCGATCGGCAGCCCCAGCGTCTTGGCCAGGTCCTCGCGCGTGCCCCCCGGGCTCTGCACCGGCGCCCACACCTCCGCCCGCCCGTTCGC
>JBPBQX010000258.1:0-2632 GCA_050955025.1 Janthinobacterium lividum | reverse complement strand
GCGCTGTCGCTGGACGGGCGCAAGATCGCGGTCGAGCGCAACCAGGAGATCGTGCCGCGCGGCCGCTACGACGCGGTCGAGCTGGGCCAGGGCGACCGGCTCGAGATCGTGCATTTCATCGGGGGAGGCTGACGCCATGGACGGTTCGAGCGACGTGGGCGCGGCGGCCGACGAGGGATGGGTGGTCGCAGGGCGCAGGTTCGCCTCGCGGCTCGTTGTGGGGACGGGGAAGTACAGGAGCCTGGAGGAGACGGCGGCGGCGATCGAGGCGTCGGGTGCCGAGATGGTCACGGTTGCCGTGCGCCGCGTGAACCTGTCCGACCCGGGGGCGCCGATGCTCCAGGACCACGTCGATCCGCGGCGATACACGTACCTGCCGAACACGGCGGGGTGCTTCACGGCGGACGAGGCGGTGCGGACGCTGCGCCTGGCGCGCGAGGCGGGGGGGTGGAACCTCGTCAAGCTCGAGGTGCTCGGGCCGCCGCCGCACCTGTACCCGGACATGGCCGCCACGTTCGAGGCGGCCGCCGCGCTGATCGGCGACGGGTTCGAGGTCATGGTGTACTGCGCGGACGATCCGGTCGCGGCGAAGCGCCTGGAGGAGATGGGGTGCGTGGCGATCATGCCGCTCGGCGCGCCGATCGGCTCGGGGCTCGGGCTGCAGAACCCGGCGATGCTGTCGCTGCTGATCGAGCAGGCGCGGGTGCCGGTGCTCGTGGACGCGGGCGTGGGCACGGCGTCGGACGCGGCCATGGCCATGGAGCTGGGCTGCGACGCCGTGCTGCTGAACTCGGCGATCGCCCACGCGCGCGATCCGGTGCGCATGGCGCGCGCCATGCGGGCGGGCGTGGAGGCGGGGCGGCACGCGTTCCTCGCGGGGCGGATGCCGCGGCGCATGGCGGCGGACCCTTCGAGCCCGCTGGCGGGGCTGATCCGGTAGGAAGCAAGGTCGAGGCTCCGCCTCGAGCTCCGCCAAAGGCTGCGCCCTTGGAACGCACAACTTAAGTGAGGCCAGTCCAGGGCGGCTCGCCCTGGCGGGTTTGGGCAGAGCCCATGCTTGCTTCCGTGTGCGTTTGACGGATTTACGGCCGGGGTTGTGAAGCTGGCCACGTCCTTGCGCGGTTCGGGGCGCGATCGTGGGAGCGCTGGCGGGGGGCGGGGCGTAGTGTCGCCTCATCAAGCCTGCCCAGAGGGAGACGCGCCATGGCCCCGACCGCCCCGCATCACGCCGAGCACGAGTGCGACGACGGCCTGGTCCACGGCCACAGCTGGTCGTCGAGCGACCCGGTGGGCGGCGCGCCGCAGCGCGGGCGGCACACGCTGGCGCACGGGCACGACCACGACGACGGCCTGGTGCACGACCACGGGTGGGCGCGCGACTGACCCGGGCGGCCGGCGCGGGGCGCCGGTCGGCGCGACCCGCCTCCGGCCGCGGCAGGGCATGCCTGCGGTTGCAGGAGACCTCTTCGGACATGTCGGTTCGGCCCCGCGTTCGCTCGCGGGGCCGTTGCCGTTTCTGGCCCCTGGCGAGGCGGGTGCCGGGCGGGGGCGGGCAGGGTGTCCAGGCCGTGGAACCGATCGTGAACCGCAATGGTTTGCGTGGGCGGGAGTGTCGTGATGCCGCGTTGCAGCAGACGAGATTCCGTGCGGAGGACGAGGTCCCGGGCCGCAATGAAGATGCTGCTGAACGATCGGTCAGTCGTGATAGTGAACACGTCGCATGTTCATCAATGATGGCAACTTTATGCTGCGGTTATGCACGCGGAAGGTGCACTGACGCTGGGCGTCGCGGGGCCGAGGCATGTTGATGATCGCGATTGTGGCCGAACGCGCTTGCTTTTGCTGTTCGTCTCGGGCCAACCTCCTTCCATGAAGTTGAGCCAGGCCACCAAAAAGAGGTCATCCATGGGCGCACCGGCGCTTCGGCTGCGGGTCGGGCGCCGCGTGGGGATGGGCTCCGGCCTGCTCTGCTCGGCCTTCCTGATGACCGGCCAGGCGCGTGCGGCGTCCGACGACGGCGGGTGGCGGCAGAGCGGGCAGGCCTCCTGGTACGGCGGGCAGCACGCCGGGCGGCGCACCAGCAGCGGCACCATCTTCAACCCCACCGAGATGACCGCGGCGCACCCGAGCCTGCCGCTGGGCTCGCGGATCCGGGTCACGATGCGCGACACCGGGGACTCCGTGGTGGTCACAGTGACCGACCGGCAGCCCGACCACGGCCACCGCATCATCGACCTCTCGCGGGGCGCGGCCGAGCGCATCGGCTTGGCGTCGCGCGGCGTGGGCGAGGTGGTGCTCGAGCCGGCCGGGCGCGTGGAGCCGGTCGAGGTCGCGGACGCGACGGACGAGGCGGTGGACCTTGCGCCCGGCGACGCGGCGGCCGGCGACCTGGAGGGCGCGGCTATTCCTGCGCGACGTGGTCGGCGACATACGCGCCACGCTGGCCAGGGGGCCTCGGCGGGCCGTCCGTACTATCCCGTGCGGTTTGCAGCTCAAGTTCGGAGTTCAGCTCCGCACCGAGCAGCACAGCATAGACTGTGACCCAGAACCACATCATCACGCCGGCGACCGCGCCCAGCGGGCCGTAGGTCGCGTCGTAGCTGGCCCAGTTGCCGACGTAGTACGAGAACGC
>JBPBQX010000257.1:0-2693 GCA_050955025.1 Janthinobacterium lividum | reverse complement strand
GCCGCCAGCGCCATCACCAGCGCGACCTTCATCAGCTCCGACGGCTGCACCTGCACGCCCGCCACGCTGATCCAGCGCTCCGCCCCCTTGCCGACGTGCCCCATGCGCAGCACCAGCGCCAGCAGCCCCAGCGCCCCCCCGTACATAACCCACGAGAATCGCGCAAGAAACCGGATATCCACCATTGCCATGCAGAGCATCATCATCAGCCCCGCCGCGAAGCGTATGGCGTCCGGCGCCGCATACGGCAGCGGCCCCCCGCCCGCCGAATACAGCGCGACGTACCCCACCCCCGCCAGCGCACACAGCAGCACGACATACAGCCAGCTCACCTGCATGAGCTTGGTGAGCAGCCCGAACGAGGGCTCCGCCCGGATCAGCCGCCGCTCCAGGATCACCGCGCATCTCTCCGGGAGAAAGCAGGCATGGGCTCTGCCCAAACCCGCAAAGGGTCCGAGGACCCTTTGATCCCTTGACTTAAGTCTAGGATTCCAAAGGCGAGCCTTTGGCGGAGTTTGAGGCAGCGCCTCAACCTTGCTTCACCTGGCCGCCACTGTCTGCGCCGCCGGCCTCTCCGCCGGATCGCGCGTCAGCGTCTGCATCATCAGGTCCCGCGCCAGCGGCGCCGCGGCGGCCGCCCCCGCGTTGCCGTGCTCGATGACCACCGCGATCGCGTATCGCGGCGCCTCGTACGGCGCGAAGCACACGAACAGCGCGTGCGGCCTGAACTCCCACGGCAGCTTGCTCGAGTCGAAGTGCCCGTGCTCGCGCGTCTCGCGCGACACGCGTCTGACCTGCGCCGACCCGGTCTTGCCCGCCATCGTGACCCCCGCGAGCGGCAGGCGTGCGTTGATGCCGCTCCCGCCGGCCTCGTTGACGACCGCGTGCATCCCCGCCCTGACCGCCGCCAGCGACTTCTCCCCGATCCCCAGCGCCGGCCAGTCGCCCGCCGCCGCCCCCTGCTGCATCGCCCCGCCCACCAGCCGCGTCAGGTGCGGCTGCACCGCCCGCCCCGTCGCGATCCGCGCGGTGTACGTGGCGAGCTGCAGCGGCGTGACCTGGATGTAGCCCTGCCCGATCCCGCTCACGATCGTGTCGCCGAGGTTCCACGGATGCCCGTGCGAGCGCCGCCACGCCGGCGTGGGGATCAGCCCGACCCGCTGCCCCGGCAGGTCCACCGCCAGCTCCGTCCCCAGCCCCAGCTTGTGCGACGCCTGGGCGATCCGGTCCATGCCCACCCGCTCCGCTGTCGCGTAGAAATAGACGTCGCAGCTGTTTTTGAGACCACCGTGCAGATCCAGGGACCCGTGCCCGCCCTTCTTCCAGCAGTGGAAGCGCGCGTCGCCCACATCGATGAACCCTGGGCAGTTCACGCGGTCGCCCGCGGTCATCACGCCCGCCTCCAGCGCCGCCACCGCCACCGCCATCTTGAAGGTCGAGCCGGGGGGGTAGACGCCGGCCGTGGCCTTGTTGATCAGCGGCGTGCGGCGGTCCTTGGTCCACTCCACCCACTGCGCCTGGCTCACGCCGGAGTCGAACAGGCTCGGGTCGAAGGACGGCGTGCTCGCCATCGCCAGGATCTCGCCGTTGCGGCAGTCCAGCACCACCGCGGACGCGCTCTCGTCGCCGATGCGGTCCTGCACGCTCCTCTGCAGGTCGTAGTCCAGCGACAGCCCCAGGTCCTCGCCCTGCTTGCCGTCGCGTCGGTCCAGCTCGCGGATCACCCGGCCCACGGCGTTGACCTCGAGCTGCACCTCGCCCGCCTCGCCGCGCAGCTCCTCGTCGCGCGCCTTCTCCACGCCCGCGCGCCCGATGCGGATGCCCGGCAGCGCCAGCATCGGGTCCTCGCCCATGTCGGCCTCCTGCGGCGGGGCCACGTAGCCGACCACGTGCGCGAGGTGCTCGCCGAACGGGTAGATCCGCGTTGTGCCCACGTCGACGATGATGCCCGGCAGCTCCGGCGCGCTCACCTCGATGCGCGCCATGTCCTCCCAGGACAGGAACTCGCGCACCATCACCGGGATGAACCGCCGGCGGTGGCGCAGCTCGCGGTCCACGCGCGCGCGCTCGTGGTCGGCCAGCGGCACGATCCGCGCGAACAGGTCCAGCGTCGCCTCGACATCGTCCGTCTGCTCGGCCAGCAGCACCGCGCGCCAGTTCAGCTTGTTGCCCGCGATCACCGTGCCGAAGCGGTCCAGGATGCGGCCGCGCGGGGGTGCGATCATGCGCGCGCTGATCCGGTTGCTCTCGGCCAGCGTCGCGTACTTCTGCCCCTCGGCGACCTGCACGTGGTACAGGCGCGCACCCAGCGCGCCCAGCGCCGCCACCTGCCCGCCCATCACGAGCAGGGCGCGGCGCGTGAACACGCCGGAGCGGCGGCCGTCGCGCTTCATGACGGGAAGCCGGCAAGGCCGGGCTCTGCCCGGACCCGCCAAAGGGCTCGCCCTTTGGAAACCATGACTTCGGGCCGGCGGCACGCCGGGCGGTCCGCGACAGGCCCGCGCCAAGGCCCTGCCAAGCGTGCCGCCGGCTCAAATCGAGCGCCGGTCCAGGGCGGCTCGCCCTGGCGGGTCCGGGGCAGCGCCCCGGCCTTCCTCACGCCTGGTCCGGGTCGGCGACGCTGCCGTGCGCCAGGCTGAACAGCATCGACAGCGCCGGGTAGATCCCCGCCGCCACCAGCGCCTCGAACACCG
>JBPBQX010000256.1:0-2965 GCA_050955025.1 Janthinobacterium lividum | reverse complement strand
AGCATCCCGTTGTACTGCTCGATCACCGGCAGCACCGCCTTGCGCGAGGCCGACGTCCAGCAGCCGAAGATCGCGGCGGCGTGGTCGTTCTGCAGCAGCTTGCGCGCCTTCTCGGCGAACGTCGGCCAGTCCGACGCGCCGTCCTCCTGGATGATCTTGATCTTGCGG
This sequence comes from Janthinobacterium lividum, assembly GCA_050955025.1. Classification (GTDB taxonomy): domain Bacteria; phylum Pseudomonadota; class Alphaproteobacteria; order Acetobacterales; family Acetobacteraceae; genus CAXSEF01. Next base: position 2,797 of record JBPBQX010000256.1, on the reverse strand, counting down.
CCGAGCACGCCGCCGGACTCGTTGATCTGGGAGATGGCGAGCTTCTCGGCCTCGGTGGCGCCGGTCTCGCTGAGCGCCATCGTGCCGCTGGTCGAGTGCAGGATGCCGACGGTGACCTCGGTGTCGGTCACGGCCAGGCCGGAGGTGTTGACCTGCGCGGTCGGCAGCATCGCCGCCCGTGCCGAGCCCGACAGCGCGGGCGCGAACAGGGCGGCGGCGGGGAGCCCGACCATGCCCTTGAGGAGGGCGCGGCGGAACGGGCCGCGGGGCGCGGGGTCGTGCTGGGTGGTATCGTCGTCGTTCAATTCTGGCACCCCGGATCGGCGCCGCGACGTGCGGCGTTCATGGCCGCAGGCTGGCCGCGGGGCGGTGCGTTGCGGAATACGTTGAATGACGTATTCGTGAGTCGGCGGGCGGTGGCGAAGGAGGGGCGCGGGGGTTCGGCGTCCGGGGCGGCGCGGGCTTTCCGGCCGCGGCTTTTCCCGGCGCGGGCGGGATGGGGTAGGACTGTCGGGCAAGGGAGGGCTCTGGCCTCATGGCGGCAGCGCGGCAGCGGATCCCGCGCATCCGGCGGGACTACAACCAGTGGGTCGCGGACCAGACGCTGGAGGACTACGCGCTGCGCTTCACCGCGAAGGCGGCGCGGCGGTGGTCGGCGGGGCGGGTCGCCAACACGGCGCTGGGCGCGATCTCGTTCCTGATGCTGGAGGCGATCGGGGGCACGCTGACGCTGCGCTACGGGTTCGCCAACGTCGTGCCCGCGGTGCTGCTGGTGTCGGTGCTGATCTTCCTCACCGGCGTGCCGATCAGCTATCACGCGGCGCGGTGCGGCGTGGACATCGACCTGCTGACGCGGGGTGCCGGGTTCGGGTATTTCGGCTCCACGCTGACGTCGCTGATCTACGCGAGCTTCACCTTCATCTTCTTCGCGCTGGAGGCGGTGATCCTGGCCGCGACGCTGCACGCCTGGCTCGGCGTGCCGGAGTGGGCGGGGTGCATCGTGTGCGCGGCGGTGGTGATCCCGATGGTCACGCACGGCGTCACCTTCATCGGGCGGCTGCACCTCGTCACGCAGCCGGTGTGGGTCGCGCTCAACGTGCTGCCGTTCGCCTTCGTGCTGCGCGCCAACCCGGGGTCGGTGGCGCAGTGGACGCATTTCGCGGGCAGCGAGGGGGGTAGGCCGTCGGCGGCCTCGGTGCTCGCGGCGGGGGCGGTGATCTTCTCGCTGGTGGCGCAGGTCGGCGAGCAGGTGGACTTCCTGCGCTTCCTGCCGCCGCGCGAGGCGACGCGCGGCGTGGTGTGGTGGTCGGCGCTGCTCGCGGGCGGGCCGGGGTGGATCGTTCCGGGGGCGCTCAAGCTGCTGGCGGGGTCGTTCCTCGCGTGCCTCGCGGTGCACGCGGGGGTTGCGGGCGTGGACGCAGCACAGCCCGCGCTGATGTACCGGGTGGCGTTCGGGTACGTGCTGCCCTCGGCGAGCGGGGCGCTGGCGCTGGCGAGCTGCTTCGTCGTGGTCTCGCAGCTCAAGATCAACGTGACCAACGCCTATGCCGGGTCGATCGCCTGGTCGAACTTCTTCTCGCGCCTCACGCACAGCCATCCCGGGCGCGTCGTGTGGGTGGTGTTCAACGTGCTCATCGCGCTGGCGCTGATGGAGCTGGGCGTCTACCGGGCGCTCGAGCACACGCTGGTGGCGTATTCCTCCGTGGCCGCTGCCTGGGTGGGAGCGCTGGTCGCGGACCTCGTGGTCAACAAGCCGCTCGGGCTCAGCCCGCCGGGAATTGAGTTCAAGCGCGCCCACCTGCACGACATCAACCCGGTGGGCGTGGGCGCGATGCTCGGCGGCGTGGCACTCGCGGTGGCGGCGCAGCTCGGCGCGCTGGGCGACATGGCGCGGGCGGGGGCGCCGTTCCTGGGGTTCGCCGCCGCCTTCGCAGCCGCGCCCGTGATCGCCTGGGCGACGGGGGGGCGGTTCTACCTGGCGCGCAGGCCGAGGGCGGCGTGGCGGCGGATGTCGTCGCTGACCTGCGTGGTGTGCGAGAACGCGTTCGAGCCGGAGGACATGGCGTCGTGCCCGGCGTACGGCGGCGCGATCTGCTCGCTGTGCTGCTCGCTGGACGCGCGCTGCGGCAACATGTGCCGGCCGCACGCGCGCATCGGCGCGCAGGTGCGCCGCGTGCTGCCGGAGGCGGTGGCGCGGGCCGCGGGCGGGCGTGTCGGGCGTTTTGCCGGAGTGATGGGGCTGATGCTGGCGGCCGTCGGCGTGCTGCTGCTGGGGGTGTACGCGCAGACCGTGGCGGCGGGGGCGGGCGAGCCCGCGGTGGTGGCGGCGGCGCTCGGCGAGGCGTTCGTGGTGCTGGCGATGATCGCGGCCGTGGTCGCCTGGCTGCTGGTGCTGGCGGGGGAGAGCCGGCGCGCGGCGCAGGCGGAGAGCTTCCAGCAGACCGGGCTGCTCCTGCGCGAGATCGAGGCGCACACGCGCACCGACGCCAAGCTGCAGCAGGCCAAGGAGGTCGCGGAGGCGGCGAACCTCGCGAAGAGCCGCTACGTCGTGGGCATCAGCCACGAGCTGCGCACGCCGCTCAACGCCATCCTGGGCTACGCGCAGCTGCTGGAGCGCGACCCGTCGATCCCGGAGCGGCGGCGCCACAGCCTGCGGGTGATACGGCGCTCCGGCGAGCATCTCGCGGGGCTGATCGAGGGGCTGCTCGACATCTCCAAGATCGAGGCGGGGCGCATCGACGTCTACCGCGACGAGGTGCGGCTCGGCGAGTTCCTGGAGCAGATCGTCAGCATGTTC
>JBPBQX010000255.1:0-2966 GCA_050955025.1 Janthinobacterium lividum | reverse complement strand
TGGCCATGTCCCAGGGCGCCAGGAACTGGCCCTTCTTGACGTTGACCGCGGCGCCGGTCTCGCCGGCGGCCACGAGCAGGTCGGTCTGGCGGCACAGGAAGGCGGGGATCTGCAGGATGTCGACGGCCGCCGCGACGGGCGCGCAGTGGGCGGCCTCGTGGACGTCCGTGAGCACGGGGATGGCCAGGCGCTCGCGGATGCGCGCGAGGATCTCCAGGCCGCGCGACAGGCCGACGCCGCGGGCGGCACCGCCGCTGGTGCGGTTGGCCTTGTCGTAGCTGCTCTTGAAGACGAGGGGGATGCCGAGTGCTGACGCCATCTCCTTCAGCGCGGAGGCGACCTCGGTGGCGTGGGCCTCGCTCTCGATCTGGCAGGGGCCGGAGACCAGCACGAAGGGCCGGTCGTTGCCGAAGGTTACGGAGGCCGTGGCGGGGCCGACGGTGACGTCGCGGGCGGGGGCGCCGGAGGTGTCGGTCATGGCGAGGGCTCCTGGGCGCCGGGCTGGGCGCCAGACTGGGCGTCGGACTCGGCGTCGGACTCGGCGCCGGACTGGGCGTCGGACTGGGCGTCGGACTCGGCACCGGGCTGGGCGATGGATTGGGCGACAGGGACCGCCGCCTCGTTGCGCCGCAGCGGCGGCAGGGTCCAGGGCGGGTCGTAGAACCACGAGACGGGCTCGCCTCGTAAAGTCCAGGCGCTGCCCGACAGGGCCGCGCGCAGCCGGGCCTGGGCGCGGGCCACGGCGTCGGCGGAGATCGAGCCGGTGTAGCGCAGCACGCCCACGGTCTCCGCGGGCACGGCGACGACACGCACGCGGGCATCGTCGGGCGCGGGCGCGTCGGCCTCGGCCAGGCCTGCCGGCAGGAAGAAGCGGATGGTCCAGCGCCCGTCCGCATCGCGGAGTTGCGACACGGGCGCGGTCATGGCGATCCGTTCACCCCGGCCGGCAGGGGCCACGACGACGGGCGCGGTCATCGCGATGCGGGCGCGGCCGCTGTTGCCTCCGAAGATGTAGCCGGCGACGCGCCGGAAGCCGGCGCTGCGGGCCGAGTACTCCGTGCCGTCCACGGTGGTCTCCGCGGCCAGGCGCGGGGCGTAGCGGCGCACCTCCACCCCGTCGGCCAGCCGCGCCACCACGTCGTAGCGCGGCTGCTCGGTGCCGGAGCGCACGCCGACGACGGAGCAGGCGGTCAGCAGGACGCCGGAAAGCAGGCCGGCCATGGCGGTCCTCCTCATGCGGACCCGCCCGGGCGGGCGAGGCGCCGTCCTGCGCCAGGGCGGGCGGAGGCGGGCAAAAGGCGGGGACGGCCTGCGGGCATCGTGCGAGGCTAGCGCAATGCCGGCCTCCGCTCCACCCGCCCCCGCCACGCCCGCGTCCCTGCCGGGCCGGTTCGCGGTGCTGCGCCGGCCCGGCTTCGCGCTGCTGTTCGCCGCCACCAGCGTGTCCACGCTGGGCTCGGCCATGACGTCCGTGGTGCTGGTCTTCGCGCTCCTTGCGAAGGGCTACTCCGCGTCCGCCGCCGGCGTGGTCATCGCCGCCCAGGCCGCGCCCGCGATCGTCCTGCTGCTGGCCGGCGGCGTCGCGGGGGACCGCTGGCCGAGGCGCGCCGTCATGGTGGGCGCGGACCTGCTGCGCCTCGCCAGCCAGGGGGCGCTGGCGCTCCTGCTGCTGCGCGGGCACCCGCCGCTGGCCGCCCTGATGGCTCTCGCCGGCTGCGGCGGGGTGGGCAACGCCTTCTACGGCCCGGCGGAAAGCGGGCTCGTGCCGCAGGCCGCCGGGCCGGAGCACATCGCGCAGGCCAACAGCCTGATCAGCCTGGTCGGCTCGCTGACCACCGTGGTCGGCCCGTCGCTGGGCGGCCTGCTCGTGGCGACGGGCGGCGCGTCGCTGGCCTTCGGCCTGGACGCGGCCTCCTACGGGCTCAGCGCCGGCCTGCTGTCGCTCATGCCGCGCCCGGGTGACGCGTCGCCAGGCACGCTGGCGGCCGGGGCGCGGGCGTCCTTCGCCGCCGAGCTGCGCGAGGGCTGGGGCGAGTTCCGCCGGCACCGCTGGCTGGGCCTGATCACGGTGCAGTTCGGGCTGCTGAACCTGGTGACCTTCCCCGCCTTCATCGTGCTCGGCGCCGCCTCGTTCGCGGCCGCCCCGGGCGGCGTGCAGGCCTGGGGCCTGGTGATCTCCGCGAGCGGCGCCGGCGGGGTCTGCGGCGGCCTGCTGCTGCTCCGCTGGCGGCCACGCAGGCCGCTGGTCGTGGTCGAGGGCGCGGCGCTGCTGGCGGCGCTGCCGGTCGCCCTGCTCGCGGCCGGCGCGCCGGCTCCCGTCGTGGCCGGCGGGGGCGCCGTCCTGGGGCTGGCGGCCACGGTGCTCAACGTCCTCGTCCACACCGCGATCCAGGAGAGCGTGCCGGAGGCGGTGATCTCGCGGGTCAGCGCCGTGGTCGGCCTGGTCGCGCAGGGCCTGGCGCCGATCGGCTTCGCGGCCTGCGGCCCGGTCGCGCAGGCCGTCGGCATCCGTCCCGCGCTGGCCGGCGGGGCGCTGGTCCTGGTCGCCAGCGCGGTGGCCATGCTGGGCGCACGCGACATCCGCGGCTACCGGTCGCCGGAACGGCTGGCGAACGGGCAGCCCGCCCTCGCCCCGGCCTGAAGCCGAGGGCCCGGAAGCCTCTTCTCTAAGAAGAGGATTCCAAAGGCGAGCCTTTGGCGGAGCTCGAGGCGGAGCCTCGACCTTGCCTGCCTTCCGCCGCCCCGCACCCTGTCACACCAGGCGGGCCTGGCGCACGGCCGCCTCGATGAAGCCGGCGAACAGCGGGTGCGGCTCGAACGGCTTGCTCTTCAGCTCCGGGTGGTACTGCACGCCGATGAACCAGGGGTGGTCGGCGCGCTCGACGATCTCGGGCAGCACGCCGTCGGGCGACAGGCCGGAGAAGCGCAGGCCGGCGGCCTCCAGGGCGTCGCGGTAGTGGACGTTG
>JBPBQX010000254.1:0-3080 GCA_050955025.1 Janthinobacterium lividum | reverse complement strand
CACGACGTGATCGCGTTCCTGACCTGGCTCGCGGAGGGGATCGGGCCGGACAGCCGCTTCGTCCACCTCGGGCTGACCAGCTCGGACGTGCTGGACACGACGTTCTCGGTGCAGCTCACGCAGTCCTGCGACCTGCTGATCGCGGACGTGGACGCGGTGCTCGCGGCCCTGAAGCGCCGCGCGTTCGAGCACAAGCACACGCTGACCATCGGGCGGAGCCACGGCATCCACGCGGAGCCCACGAGCTTCGGGCTCAAGCTCGCCGGGCATTACGCGGAGTTCGCGCGCAACCGGGCGCGGCTGGTGGCGGCGCGGGCGGAGGTCGCGGTGTGCGCGATCAGCGGCGCGGTGGGCACCTACGCGCACGTCGACCCGGCGGTGGAGGAGTTCGTGGCCGGGCGGCTCGGGCTTGTGGCGGAGACGGTGTCGACGCAGGTGATCCCGCGCGACCGGCACGCGGCGTTCTTCGCGACGCTGGGCGTGGTGGCGTCGGGCGTGGAGCGGCTGGCGACCGAGGTGCGCCACCTGCAGCGCTCCGAGGTGCGCGAGGCGGAGGAGTTCTTCCACCCCGGGCAGAAGGGCTCCTCCGCGATGCCGCACAAGCGCAACCCGGTGCTGAGCGAGAACCTCACCGGGCTGGCGCGGGTGGTGCGCGCCGCGGTGGTGCCGGCGCTGGAGAACGTCACGCTGTGGCACGAGCGCGACATCAGCCACTCCGCCGTGGAGCGGGTGATCGGGCCGGACGCCACGCTGGCGCTGGACTTCGCGCTCGGCCGGCTCTCGGACATGATGGAGAAGCTGGTGGTGTATCCCGAGCAGATGCTCGCGAACCTGGAGAGCCTGGGGGGCGTGGTGCACAGCGGCGAGGTGCTGCTGGCGCTGGCGCGGGTGGGGATCTCGCGCGAGGACGCCTACTCGATCGTGCAGCGCAACGCGATGGCGACCTGGACGCGACTCGGGCAGCCGGACGGCCAGGGGTTCCGCGCCAACCTCGACGCGGACCCGCTGGTGGCAGGCCGGGTGGCGCCGGAGGTGCTGGACGAGGCGATGCGGCCGGAGCGCCACCTGCGCGCGCTCGACCTCAGCTTCGCGCGGGTGTTCGGCGAGGCCGGGCCGGGCGCCGGCTGACGCGCGGGGAGCGGGTCGCGGGGGCGCGCCTTCACTGTGCCTTCATTCCGCCGGGATAGGGTCACCGGCGGCCCGCACTCTGATCGCCACGGCCACAAGGAGGTCCACCACCATGCGCAAGCTTCTGCTTTCCCTCACCGCCCTGGGCGCGCTGACGCTCGGCGGCCTCGCCACGGCGGAGGCGGCGACCGCCGCGCCGATCGCCGTGTTCGGCGCGCCGGCGTCCGTCCAGACCGTGCAGTACTACGGCGGCTACGGCCACCACCGCTGGCACCGCTGGCACCACCCGCACTACTGGCACCACTGGCACCGCGGCTACTGAGCCGCGGCAGCCGTGGCCGTCCGCATCGCGCGGGCGGCCACGGCGGGGTCCGGGCGCGCCCCTCGCGGCGGCGCGCCCGGCGTCCCATCTGAAGGGGCGATGTGCACGCTCGTCCTGCTGAGCCGCCCCGGCTACGACTGGCCCCTGCTCGTCGCCGCGAATCGCGACGAGAGCCTGTCGCGACCGTGGCGTCCGCCCGCAGCCCACTGGCCCGGCCGGCCCGGCGTCGTCGGCGGCCTCGACCTGCTCGGCGGCGGCACCTGGATGGCGGCGCGCGGCGGCCTGGTCGCCGCCGTGCTCAACCGCCGGCACAGCCTCGGCCCCGCCCCGGGCAAGCGCAGCCGCGGCGACCTCCCCCTCGATGCCCTATGCCACTCCACGGCGCACGACGCCGTCCACGCCCTGTCGCGCGAGGATGCCGGCGCGTTCCGCCCGTTCAACCTGGTGGTGGCGGACCGCGAGGGCACCTTCCTGTTGCGCGGCCTCGGCGCGGGGCGTCCGGACGTGATCGCGCTCTCGCACGGCCTGCACATGGTCACCGCCTTCGACGCCGACGACCCGGCCAGCGCGCGGGTGCGGCGCCATCTGCCCCGGTTCCGCGACGCGGCGGCGCCGGAGCCGCCGGAGTGGGGGGCGTGGCGCACGCTGCTGCTCGACGGCAGCGGGCCAGCGGGGAGCGAGATCCACGTGCCGGCGGAGGGCGGGTTCGGGACGGTGTGCTCGTCGCTGCTCGGGGTCGACGCGGCGGGAGGGCGGGCGTGGGTGTTCGAGGAAGCAAGCATGGGCTCTGCCCAAACCCGCCAGGGCGAGCCGCCCTGGACTGGCCTACCTTAGGGAAGCCATCCAAGGGGCTTCCCTTGGCGGAGTTTGAGGCGGAGCCTCATGCTTGCTTCCTACGCCAGGCGCCTGTGCTCCAGGACGGGCATGTCCCGCCTGACGCGCGCGGTCATCTCGCGGTCGATCCGGGCCGAGGCCCAGCCGGTGCCGTCCGAGGCGCGGGCGACGACGCCGCCCCAGGGGTCGCAGACGAGGGCGTGGCCGAAGGTGGTGCGCACGCCGCCGGGGTCGTGGTGCTGCCCCCAGGTGGCGGGTGCGGCGACCCAGCACTGCGTCTCGATGGCGCGGGCGCGCAGGAGGACCTCCCAGTGGTCGCGCCCGGTCTGCAGGGTGAAGGCGGCGGGCACCAGGATCAGCTCGGCGCCGGCGCGGCGCAGCGCCAGGAACAGCTCGGGGAAGCGCAGGTCGTAGCACACGGACAGGCCCAGCGTGACGCCGCCGACCTCGGCCGTGACCACGGAGTCGCCGGCGCCGTAGGTGGCGCTCTCCCGGTAGCCGGTGCCGTCGGGGGCGGTGATGTCGAACAGGTGGATCTTGCGGTAGCGGGCCAGCTCGCGGCCGGAGCTGTCGAACACGAGGCTGGTGTTGAACAGGCGCTCGCCCTCGCGTTCGGCGATGGAACCGCCGTGCACGGCCACGCCCAGGGCGCGGGCGGCTTCGCGCAGGAACTCGTAGGCCTCGCCGCCGGGGGCGCCGGAGCCGGGCGGGGGGAGCGGCTCGGCGGCGGCGAGCTTGGTGGCACGGTCGCCGCCGAGGCAGCTCCACATCTCCGGCAGCGCCACGAGGTCGGGGG
>JBPBQX010000253.1:0-3654 GCA_050955025.1 Janthinobacterium lividum | reverse complement strand
GTCGGCCAGGGCGAGGCCGGTCTCGAAGCTGTCCGCGAGCCGCCCCTCGGTGCCCGCGCGCACCACGACGCGGTCCACGACCGCCTCCAGCGTGTGCTTGAGCTTGCGGTTGAGCATCGGCACCTCGCCGATGTCGTAGAGGGTGCCGTCCACCTTCGCGCGCGTGAACCCGCGGCGCTGCAGCTCGGCCAGTTCCTTGCGGTACTCGCCCTTCCTGTCGCGCACCACCGGCGCCAGCAGTAGCAACCGCGTGCCCTCCGGCATTGCCATCACGCGGTCCACCATCTGGCTGACCGTCTGCGCCTCGATCGGCAGGCCGGTGGCCGGCGAGTAGGGCGTGCCGGCCCGGGCCCACAGCAGGCGCATGTAGTCGTGGATCTCGGTGACCGTGCCGACGGTGGAGCGCGGGTTGCGGCTGGTGGTCTTCTGCTCGATGGAAATCGCGGGGGAAAGACCCTCGATACTGTCCACGTCCGGCTTGCCCATCAGCTCCAGGAACTGGCGCGCGTAGGCGGACAGGCTCTCCACGTAGCGGCGCTGCCCCTCGGCGTAGATCGTGTCGAAGGCGAGCGAGGACTTGCCCGAGCCGGACAGGCCGGTGATCACGGTGAGCTGGTCGCGCGGGATCTCCACGTCGACGTTCTTGAGGTTGTGCTCGCGCGCGCCACGCACGTGGATGTTGCCGGCCATGCGGGGTCCGTTCTTGCCAGTTCTCGGGGTGTTCCGCAATGTAGGGGCACGCAGGCGGCAGCGCCAGCTTCAGGCAAGCAAGGCTGGGGAGCGAGCCGCTCCTCAGACCCCGGCGCAACACGCAGGCTGCACGGCCTGCGGCACGGGCCGTCAGGGAGGAGTGCGCGCGTCCGGGTTGCATCGGGACACCGGAAGGATCATCTCCGCAGAGACCGGAACAAAACAGGATCGCGGTCGATCCGGAGGGGTGGCCCGGCCGAGCAGCGGTTGCTGGCCGACGCCGTTCCGAGAGTCTATAAGTACGTCAGCAAACCGGCAGCGACGACGGCAAGAGGATTTCCATGGCAGGCAGCGTCAACAAGGTCATCCTGGTGGGTAACCTCGGCAAGGACCCGGAGGTGCGTAACACCCAGTCCGGTGGCAAGATCGTCAACCTCACGGTCGCCACCAGCGAGAGCTGGAACGACAAGGGATCGGGCGAGCGCAAGGAGAAGACGGAGTGGCACCGCGTCGTCATCTTCGACGAGCGTAACGCCGACGTCGCCGAGCGCTTCCTGAAGAAGGGCCACAAGATCTACGTCGAGGGTCAGCTCCAGACCCGCAAATGGACTGACCAGTCCGGACAGGACAAGTACACGACCGAGGTCGTGATCGACCGGTTCCGCGGCAACCTTACCATGCTTGGCTCCGGGCGCGGCGGCGAGGAGGAAGGCGGCAGCGGCGGCTACGGTGGCGGCCAGTCCGCGGGCGGCGGCTACAACCGCGACCGCGCCGCCCCCGCGGCCCGGCCGGCGGCGCCCGCACGCAGCCCCGCCCCTTCGGGCGGCGGCGGCCAGCAGGGCGGCGGCTGGGACAACGGCGGCAGCGGCGACCTCGACGACGAGATCCCGTTTTGAGCGACGCGTCGCCCTCCGCCATGTCGCGCGTCGTCCGGCTGCACGAGACCGGCGGCCCGGAGGTCCTGCGCGTCGAGCGGCGCGAGGTCCCCGCGCCCGGCCCCGGCGAGGTCCTGCTGCGCGTGCACGCCATCGGCCTGAACCGCGCCGAGGCGATGTACCGGCTCGGCGCCTACCTCGAGCCCACGCCGCTGCCCACGATGATCGGCTACGAGGCGTCCGGCGTGGTCGAGGCGGTGGGCGAGGGCGTCGACGGCTTCGCGCCCGGCGACATGGTCAGCACGATCCCGGCGTTCTCCATGAGCCAGTACGGCGTCTACGGCGACCACGCGGTGGTGCCTGTGCACGCGGTCGCGCGCCACCCGGAGCGGCTGTCCTTCGAGGAGGCGGCCTCGATCTGGATGCAGTACCTCACGGCGTGGGGCGGGCTGGTCGAGGTCGGCGGGCTCAAGGCAGGCCAGGCAGTGATCATCACCGCGGCGTCGAGCAGCGTCGGGCTCGCCGCGCTGCAGATCGCGCGCCAGCTCGGCGCGGTCGCGATCGCCACCACCCGCAGCGGCGATAAGGCGGCGGCCCTGCGCGAGGCCGGCGCCGACCATGTCGTGGCCACGGACCACCAGGACCTGGCCGCCGAGGTGGCGCGCATCACCGAGGGGCGGGGCGTGGCGCTGGCGTTCGACCCGATCGCCGGGCCGGGCGTGGAGGTGCTGGCACAGTGCATGGCCCCGCACGGCAGCATCATCCTCTACGGCCGGCTGACCAGCGAGGACACGCCGTTCCCGCTGATCGCCGCGATGCAGAAGCAGCTCCACGTGCAGGGCTACACGCTGTTCCAGGTCACGGGCGACGCGGCGCGCCTCGCACGCGGCAAGGCGTTCGTCGTCGACGGGCTGGAATCCGGCGCGCTGCGGCCGGTGATCGCGCGGCTGTTCCCGCTCGACGACGTCGTCGACGCGCACCGCTTCATGGAAAGCAACGGGCAGACCGGCAAGATCGTCGTCGTGCCCTGAGACGGGCGAGGCACTGCCTCGCGCTCCGGCCAAGGGCTCTGCCCTTGGCGATTCCGCCAGGGGCGAGCCGCCCCTGGACCGGCCTTCCCGGGGTTCGTCGCACGGTCCGTGCGCCTGGACTCCCGAGACGGGTTTCCAAAGGCCTCAGGCCTTTGGCGGGTCCGGGCAGAGCCCGGCCTTGCTTGCCTTCCCTTCCTGACAGGACCCCGCATTGAGCGACACCGACACGCCGACCGGCCACGCCGACATGCTCCCCGTGGTGCTCGAGGAGGAGATGAAGCGCTCCTACCTCGACTACGCGATGTCGGTGATCGTCAGCCGCGCGCTCCCCGACGCGCGCGACGGCCTCAAGCCGGTGCACCGTCGCATCCTGTACGCGATGTACGAGAGCGGCTACACGCCGGACAAGCCGTTCCGCAAGTCGGCGCGCGTGACCGGCGACGTGATGGGCAAGTACCACCCGCACGGCGACGCCTCGATCTACGACGCGATGGTGCGCATGGCGCAGCCCTGGTCGATGCGGGTGCTGCTGATCGACGGGCAGGGCAACTTCGGCTCCATCGACGGCGACCCGCCCGCGGCGATGCGCTACACCGAGTCGCGTCTGTCCAGGTCCGCGATGACGCTGCTGGCCGACATCGACCGCGACACCGTCGACTTCCAGCCGAACTACGACGAGAGCGAGAGCGAGCCGCGCGTGCTGCCGGCGGCGTTCCCGAACCTGCTAGTGAACGGCGCCGCGGGGATCGCGGTGGGCATGGCGACCAACATCCCGCCGCACAACCCCGGCGAGATCATCGACGCCACGCTGATGCTGATCCGCGACCCGGACACCACGCTCGAGCAGATCATGACGGTCGTGCCGGGCCCGGACTTCCCCACGGGCGGGCTGATCCTCGGGCGCGCGGGCATCCGCTCCGGCTTCGAGACCGGGCGCGGCTCGATCATCATCCGGGCGCGCGCGGCGTTCGAGGAGATGCGCGGCAACCGCTTCATGATCGTGGTCACCGAGCTGCCGTACCAGGTGAACAAGGCCACGCTGCAGGAGCGCATCGCCG
>JBPBQX010000252.1:0-3816 GCA_050955025.1 Janthinobacterium lividum | reverse complement strand
CGCCGGCTTCGACTCCCTGACCGTGACCGCCGTGATCACCGACATCCTCGCCAGCACCAACCTCGACCACGAGCCCCCGACCGTCCCCGAGCCCGCCTAGCCCTCCGCCACAGCAAGCAAGGTCGAGGCTCTGCCTCGAGCTCCGCCAAAGGCTCGCCTTTGGAATCCTATACTTGAGTAGCGCCGGTCCAGGGCGGCTCGCCCTGGCGGGTCCGGGCAGAGCCCGGCCTTGCTTCTGCTCAGCCCTCCCGCCGCCACAGGAACGTCAGCTCGTGCTTGTTGTGGAACAGGTGCACCAGCCTCCCCCCGGGGATGCGCGCGAACCCTTCCGCCGCCGCGTGGTCCGTCTCCCCCTGGAACTTCACGGTGCACACCACCCGCGCCACCCGCCCCGACGCGATCCACCGCTCCACCAGCGCCAGCAGCCTCTCCGGATACGCGATGATGTCGGAGAACAGCCAGTCCACCGGCGCCACTGCCTCCGGCTCCAGCGCGAACGCGCTCTCCCGCAGCATCGCGACCCCCCCCATCGCCGCGACCTTGTCCGCGAGCGGCGCCCGATCCACCGCCACCACGCCGGCCCCCAGCGACGCGATCGCCCACGTCCACCCCCCGGGCGACGCCCCGAGGTCCAGGCACACCTGCCCCGCCCGCGGCCAGTCCCGCCACACCGCGCACGCCTCCCACAGCTTCAGGTAGGCCCGGCTCGGCGGCCCGATGTGGTCCTCCACGAACCGGCACTCGCCGTTGACGAACGCGCTCGACTTGCGCGCGCTGAACAGCAGCCGCCCCGGCGCCAGCAGCGTCCACGCCCCCAGGTGCGACTCCGGCGCCGCTTCCGGGAACACCAGCGCCCGCGCCCGCACCGGCGGCAGCCGCGCCTCCACCAGCGCGCAGCGCCTGTGGTGCGCCGCCCCGTAGAGCCCCCAGTTCCGCTGCACCGCCCGCAGCGCCGACGCCGCCTCGCCCACCGACGCCACCGCGACCTCGCGCGGCTCGACCCACGCGTCGATCGCCCACGCCGCCGCCCGCGGCAGGTCCGGCGACAGCGCCAGCCGCCCGTGCCACGCCTCCACCGCCACGCCCACCCGCGCCAGCTCCTCGGCCAGCGGCGCCTCGAACCCCTCGGCCGCCAGGTACGCGCTGCGGATCATGCGAGGGCAGGGCAGGGCGCGCGAAGCCAAGGCCAGGGCGCTGCCCTGGACCCGCCGGGGGCAGGCGCCCCCGGACCCGCGCACGAAGAACACAAGCCCGCAGCGCCTGGCACCACCCCGGAACACCAAGTTTCCAAAGGCGAGCCTTTGGCGGAGTCCAGAGGCAGCGCCTCTGGCCTTGCTTCGCCCGGTCCCCTCAGGGCGCCCGCACCGCCGAAAGCCCCAGCAGCAGCCACCCCAGCATCAGCAGCACGCCCCCCGTCGGCGCCACGCCGCCCACCCGCAGGCCCCCGAGCGCGATCGCGTACACCCCGCCGCAGAACAGCAGCAGCCCCCCCGCGAAGCACCCCCCGGCCAGCGTCGCCAGCGTCCCGCCCCGCGCCGCCCACACGCCCACCAGCACCAGCGCCAGCGCGTGCCACCCCTGCATCTGCACCGCGTTCGCGACCATCTGCAGCCGCGCCGCGTCCAGCCGCTGCGGCAGCGCATGCGCCATCAGCGCGCTCATCGCCACCGCGGTCAGCCCCGCGAACGCCCCCAGCGGGATCCAGATCCTGTGCATCCCCCGCTTGTCGCAGGACCCGGCGGAAACACAAGGCCGCGCCGCCGCCCGCCCGCCTCCTGCCCGCGACACGCGCGCCGGGCGGATACACCGCCGCCTGCCGCATCCCGAGTAAAGAGATACCACTGTTCTTCCGCGCAACAGGAACAGCCCCCCCGACTGCCCCGGTCTTTGCCCGGCAATGCAACCGAACCGGACGATCGCACGTAGCACCGCAAGCATTGCCCCGCCGGAGATCCCCCCATGTCCGCCCACGCCCCCGCCGCGCCCCTGCGCTTCACCCCCGACATGGAGGTCCCCGCCCCAGACGAGGCCGAAACCAACGCCGCCCTCATCGAGGCCTTGGGCAAAATCAGCGAAACCACCTTCGCGCACTCCGGCCACGCCATCCGCAGCGTCCACGCGAAAAGCCATGGCGTGCTGCGCGCCACCCTCGCCGTCCACCCCGGCCTGCCGCCCGCCCTCGCCCAGGGCCTGTTCGCCAGGGCCGGCGAGTACGACGCCGTGCTGCGCTTCTCCACCAACCCCGGCGACATCCTCGACGACAGCGTCTCCACCCCCCGCGGCCTGGCGATCAAGGTCATCGGCGTCGAGGGCCCCCGCCTGCCGGGCAGCGAGTCCGACACCACCCAGGACTTCGTGCTCGTCAACGCCCCCGCCTTCGGCGCCCCCACCCCCGCCAAGTTCCTCGGCAACCTGAAGCTGCTCGCCGCCACCACCGACAAGGCCGAAGGCGCCAAGTCCGCGCTGTCCGCCGTCGCCCGCGGCGCCGAATCCGCCATCGAGGCGCTCGGCGGCAAGAGCCCGACGATCACCAGCATGGGCGGCCAGCCCGCCACCAGCATCCTCGGCGAAACCTTCTACTCCCAGGTCCCCGTCCTCTACGGCGACCACGTCGCCAAGATCGCCGTCGCCCCCGTCTTCGCGCTCTCCGCCCTCACCGGCACCCCCGTCGACCTCGCCGCCCCCGACGCGCTGCGCGACTCCGTCGCCGCCCACTTCGCGACCCACGGCGGCGAGTGGGACGTCCGCGTCCAGCTCTGCACCGACCTCGACACCATGCCCATCGAGGACGCCTCCGTCGCCTGGCCCGAGGACGCCAGCCCCTACGTCACCGTCGCCCGCCTCAGGGCCGCCCCCCAGGACTCCTGGAGCCCCGAGGCCGTCGCCGCCGTCGACGAGGGCCTCGCCTTCAGCCCCTGGCACGGCCTCGCCGCCCACCGCCCGCTCGGCGGCGTCATGCGCGCCCGCAATTCCACCTACACCAGCTCCGCCAGCTTCCGCGCCACGCACAACGGCTGCCCGATCCACGAGCCAAAGGGGCAGAAGAAAGGTTGAGGCGCTGCCTCAAACTCCGCCAAAGGCTGCGGCCTTGGAACGCGCCCCTTAGGGAGGCCGGTCCAGGGGCGGCTCGCCCCTGGCGGGTCTGGGCGGAGCCCAGCCTTTCTTCGCAACGCCCCCGCCCCTACACTCCCGCCCCATGCCACGCGGCGACCTTTTCCCCGAGATCGGCCCCTTCGAGACCGGCTACCTGCCGCTCACCGACGGCCACGTCATGTACTGGGAGCAGGTCGGCCACCCCCGCGGCCGCCCCGCCCTGTTCCTGCACGGCGGCCCGGGCGCCGGCGCCGGCGCCGTCCACCGCCGCTTCTTCGACCCCCAGTTCTGGCGCGTCGCCATCTTCGACCAGCGCGGCGCCGGCCGTTCCCGCCCGCTCGGCGACCTGCACGCCAACACCACCGCCCACCTCGTCGCCGACATCGAGGCCCTGCGCGTCCACCTCGGCCTCGAGCGCTGGCTCCTGTTCGGCGGCTCCTGGGGCTCCACCCTCGCGCTCGCCTACGCCCAGGCCCACCCCGAGCGCGTCATCGGCCTCGTCCTGCGCGGCGTCTTCCTCGGCCGCGCCCCCGAGGTCGACTGGTTCCTCCACGGCATGGCCCGCGTCTTCCCCGACGCCCACGCCGCCTTCCTCTCCCACCTCCCCGAGTCCGAGCGCGGCGACGTCCTCGCCGCCTACCTCGCCCGCCTCACCCACCCCGACCCCCTGGTCCACCAGCCCGCCGCCCGCGCCTGGTCCGTCTACGAGGGCTCCTGCTCCAC
>JBPBQX010000251.1:0-4044 GCA_050955025.1 Janthinobacterium lividum | reverse complement strand
GGCGCATGGACGCGCTGACCCTGTTCGGCCTCCTCGCCGTCTCCGCCATGCTGGCCTGCTACGCCCTGGAGCCGCGCTCGCCCCGGTTCGTCCTCGGCTTCGCGCTCAGCTGCGTGGCCGGCTCGGCTTACGGCTTCCTCCAGGGCGCCTGGCCGTTCGGGCTCGTCGAGGGCGTCTGGTCGCTCGTCGCCCTCGCGCGGTGGCGAAAAGCAAGGTCGGGCCCTGCCCGAACCCGCAAAGGGCCCGAGGCCCTTTGATCCCTTGACTTAAGGGACGCGTTCCAAGGGCGCAGCCTTTGGCGGAGCTCGAGGCGGAGCCTCGACCTTGCTTGCCGGTTGACGCCCGCGGGCCGGGCGGCTACATCGCCCGCTCCCCGGGCGGTGCCCGGCGCCCCGATGCCCAGGTGGCGAAATGGTAGACGCGCAGGTTTCAGGTACCTGTGGCCGCAAGGCTGTGGAAGTTCGAGTCTTCTCCTGGGCACCAACCCCCGACGCCAGGCGACGCCGCGTCGCGGGCCCCTCCTCCTAGAACGCGGGCGCGCCACAAGCCCCGAGGCAGCGCTTCCCCCTCCGGAGCCTGTTCCCGTGGCCACCACCCAGTTCCTCCCCCACGCCACCCTGCACCTGCACCGCGGCGACCTCCCGGACGGCCTGTCCCTCGGCCCCGTCGTCGCCGTCGACACCGAGACCATGGGCCTCAACCCCCACCGCGACCGCCTCTGCCTCGTCCAGCTCTCCGCCGGCGACGGCACAGCGCACCTGGTCCAGCTCGTGCCCGCCTCCCTCGGCGGCCGCGGCTTCGACTGCCCCAACCTCGCGGCGCTGATGGCCGATCCCGCCACGCTGAAGCTGTTCCACTTCGCCCGCTTCGACGTCGCCGTCCTCCAGCACTCGCTCGGCATCGACGTCGGCCCCATCGCCTGCACCAAGATCGCCGCCCGCCTGGTCCGCACCTTCACCGAGCGCCACGGCCTCGCCGCCCTGTGCCGCGACCTGCTCGGCGTGGAGCTGAGCAAGCAGCAGCAGTCCTCCGACTGGGGCAGCCCCGAGCTCTCCCCCGAGCAGCTCGCCTACGCCGCCTCCGACGTCCTGCACCTCCACGCCCTCTGGGCCCGCCTCCGCGCCACCCTGGAGCGCGAGGGCCGCCTCGCCCTGGCCGAGCAGTGCTTCGCCTTCCTGCCCGCGCGCGCCCGCCTCGACCTCCTGGGCTACGCGGGCGAGGGCGACGTGTTCGAACACTGAAGCAAGGTCGGGCCCTGCCCGAACCCGCAAAGGGCCCGGGGCCCTTTGATCCCTTGACTTGAGGGATGCGTTCCAAGGGCGCAGCCTTTGGCGGAGTTTGAGGCGGAGCCTCAACCTTGCTTCTTGCCCCGCGAATTGACCCTGCCCGTGCCCCTGCCCATACATGGACGGGGGAGATTGATGCGA
The DNA here is from genome assembly GCA_050955025.1 of Janthinobacterium lividum. GTDB lineage: Bacteria > Pseudomonadota > Alphaproteobacteria > Acetobacterales > Acetobacteraceae > CAXSEF01. The sequence continues at coordinate 2,617 of JBPBQX010000251.1, read as the reverse complement.
TGACCGCCGCCCTGGCCACGACCGACGACGACCTGGCTGCCGCGCGCTCGGTGCTGGCCACCGAGGCGGCCGGCCTGCGCGCGCTGTCCGCCTCGCTCGACGGCCGCTTCGCCGACGCGGTGGCGCTGCTGGCGGGGCTGTCCGGCCGCGTCGTCGTCACCGGAATCGGCAAGTCCGGCCACGTGGCGCGCAAGATCGCGGCGACGCTGGCGTCCACCGGCACGCCCGCGCTGTTCGTCCACCCCGCCGAGGCCAGCCACGGCGACCTCGGCATGGTGCTGGACGCCGACGGCGTGCTGGCCCTGTCCAACTCCGGCGAGACCGCGGAGCTGGCCGACCTGGTCGCCCACGCCCGCCGCTTCGGCCTGCCGCTGGTCGCCATCACCGGGCGCGCGGGCTCCACGCTGGCGCGGGCCGCCGACGTGGCGCTGGTGCTGCCGGCCGCGCCGGAGGCCTGCGCGGTGACGGGCGCGCCCACGACGAGCACGACCATGCAGATGGCGCTGGGCGACGCGCTGGCGGTGGCGCTGCTGCAGCGGCGCGGCTTCACGGCGGGCGACTTCCGCACCTTCCACCCCGGCGGCTCGCTGGGCGCGCGGCTGCGCAGGGTGCGCGAGCTGATGCACGCCGGCGACGCGATCCCCCTGGCCCCGCTCGGCACGCCGATGCCCGAGGCGCTGGTGCTGATGACCGAGCGCAGCTTCGGCTGCCTGGGCGTGCTCGACGCGAACGGCGCGCTGGCGGGGGTCATCACCGACGGCGACCTGCGCCGCGCCATGGACCCCGGCCCTGCCGGCCCGGGCCCGGCGCGCCCCGGCCTGCTGGAGCGCACGGTGGGGCAGGTGATGACCGCCTCGCCCGGCACCATCGGCCCCGACGCCCTGGCCGCCGAGGCGCTGCGCCGCATGACCGCGCGTGCCCGGCCGATCACCAGCCTGTTCGTGGTCGAGGCGGGCCGCCCGGTCGGGCTGCTGCACCTGCACGACCTGCTGCGCGCGGGGCTCGCGTGAGCGGCGCCGGCCCCCGGCCCGAGGCGGGCGCGGCACGCGCCGACACGCGTCTGCCCCCCGGCGCGGAGGCGCGGCGCAGGCCGCCCACGCCCGGCCGCATGGTGCGCCGGCGCGTGACGCTGACCGCGGTGAAGTGGCTGCTGCCGGCGGGCGCGCTGCTGCTGCTGGGCGCGGTGGCGCTGTGGCCGGAGCTGAACCGCGCGCTGGGCGCGGGGCGGCTGGCGGTGCGGGGCTTGGCTGCGGTGGAGCTGGGCACGGGGCGCATGGTCTCGCCGCGCTACCGGGGCGTGGACGCGCGCGGCCGCCCCTACACCGTGACCGCGGACAGTGCCAAGGAGGCCGGCCCGGAGCGTGTCGACCTGACCGCGCCCAAGGGCGACGTGGTGCTGCAGAACGGCGCCTGGCTGATGCTGCAGTCGCGCGACGGCGTCTACATGCAGCACACCGGCCAGCTCGACCTGTCCGGCGACGTGACGCTGTACCGCCAGGACGGCACGGTGATGACGTCCGACACCGCCGACGTCGACCTCAAGCAGGACTCTGCCGCCAGCAGCGACCGCACCCACGCCGAGGGCCCGTTCGGCACGCTGGACGCCCAGGGCTTCACGCTGGTGGACAAGGGCGCGGTGATCCAGTTCCAGGGCCCCGCCCACATGGTGCTGAACGGGGGCAGGCCGTGAGCCGCGACCACATGACACGCGCCCCGGCGCTCCTGCTCGCGGCCGCCCTCGCCGCCGGCCCGCTGGCGGCGCACCGCGCCCGGGCGCAGGCGATCGACCTGTCGCACGGCGGCCCGATATCCGTGACCGCGCGCGACGGCATCGACTGGAACCAGGGCGAGCAGATCGTCACCGCCCGCGGCGACGCCCGCGCCATCCGCGGCGACGTCACCGTGACCGCCGACGAGCTGGTCGCCCACTACCGCAAGAAGGCCGCCGCCCCCGGCGCGAAGCCCGCCCCGGCCCCGAAGCCCGCCGCCCCTGCCCCGGTCGCCTTCGACCCCTCGCCGCCCGGCGCCACGCCCGCGGCGCCCGACCCCGCGGCAGCGGCCCCCGACCCCGCCGTGGCCGCGCCGAAGCCCACGACCCCCGGCATCGGCGACGACGCCGGCGCCAACGAGATCTTCCGCCTGGAGGCGCGCGGCCACGTCCACATCTTCACCGCCACCGACCAGGCCTGGGGCGACCACGCGACCTACGACATCGACCAGGCCGTGCTCGTGCTGACCGGCAGCGGCCTGAAGCTCGTCACCCCCCAGGACGTGCTCACCGCGCGCGACGCCATGGAGTACTGGTCCGCCCGCCACATGGCCGTGGGCCGCGGCGACGCCGTGGTGACCACCAACGACAGCCGGCGCGTGCAGGCCGACGTGCTCGTGGGCTACACCGCCGACCCCAACGCCCCCGCGCCCGCCGCCGGCTCCGTCGTGCCCAAGGCCAAGGCGCCCGACCCCGCCAAGCCCGGCGCCGACCCGCTCGCCTCCTCGGGCAAGCTGCAGCGCGTGGACGGCTTCGGCCACGTCCGCGTGCAGACGCCCACCGAGGTGGTCACCGGCGACAAGGGGGTGTACGTCCCCGACACCGGCATCGCCCGCATCGTGGGCTCGG
>JBPBQX010000250.1:0-4413 GCA_050955025.1 Janthinobacterium lividum | reverse complement strand
GTCAAGATCGAGCTGGAGGTCGACACCCTCGCCCAGCTCGAGGAGGCGCTCCTGGTCGGCGTCGACGCCGTGCTGCTCGACAACATGGACGTCGCCACCCTGCGCCAGGCCGTCGCCATGGTCGGCGGCCGCGCGATCACCGAGGCCTCGGGCCGCATTACGCCGCAGACCGCGCCGGAGATCGCGTCAAGCGGCGTGGACCTGATCTCGGTCGGCTGGCTCACGCACAGCGCCGCAGTCCTGGACATCGGGCTCGACCACAGGGAGTAAGCAAGCATGGGCTCTGCCCAAACCCGCAAAGGGTCCAAGGACCCTTTGATCCCTTCTACTTAGGGAAGGCGATCCAAGGGCCCAGCCCTTGGCGGAGTTTGAGGCAGAGCCTCAACCTTCCTTCCTAGGGCGCCATCTCCGCTCCTGGCGACGCCATTGCGCCTCCCGCCTCGGCCCAGCCCTCGATACCCTGCGGATACCAGGCTACCGCGTGGTATCCCCACCCGACCGCCCGCTTTGCCGCGTTCCAAGAGCGCCAGCATTCCGGGTGGCAGTAGAACACCAGCGGCCGCGCCGGATCGCCCCCCGTCAGCGCGTCCAGGCGTGCGCGCACCCACGCTTCCGTGGCCGGCGCGAGCGCGGCCTGCCCGGCGTCCGGGATCCATACGCTGCCGGCGATGTCGCGGTGCACGAGCGGCAGCCAGACCGCACCCGCCGGCAGCCCCTCCGGCCGCCGCTGCGCCACGCTGACGTCGACCACTACCGCGCCGCCGTAGGCCAGCAAGGCCTGCAGCCCTTCCGTGTCCAAGACCCGCCCACCGGCCAGCGTCGCCGGCACCGCGCCGCGCTCCTCGCCTGTCCACAGCCCTGGCGGCTCCGGCGCCGGTGCCGCTGCCACGACCAAACCCGCCAGCACCGCCGCCAGCAGCGCCCGCGTGCAGCCCCGTGCGCGACGCACGGCTTGGCTCAGGTGCCCTGGGCGGGCACGTCGAAGCCGTGCTCGAAGGTGGAGCCCTTGCTGTCGTGCGCGACCACGTCGAGCTTGCCCGGGCCGGGCGGCACGAAACTGAAGGTGATCGCGGGGTCGGTGCTGAGCGAGATGTCCGACGAGACCTGCATCACCGGCTTGCCGTCGTAGGTGATGTCCGTCCTGTCGAGAAACCGCGCCGGCGTCATCAGCCGCGTGACCTGGTCCATCTGCATCCCGTTGAAGTTCGGGTGGCGGATCAGCAGCTGCGCGGTGAGCGGCTTGCCTGGCGCGAACTCGGTGAGCAGGCGCAGCTTCATCTGGCCCATCACGCGCAGCGCGTCCTCGTCGTTCGAGCCCGCGGGCGCGGAACAGCCGCCGGCTGCCTTCACGAAATCCTGCGTCATGTAGAGCTTGCCGTCCGTGGTCTCCGCGACGGCCTGCATGCGCGTGTACTGGTTCACCCGCACGCGCAGCTTGATCTCGCCCGGATCGGCGAGCGCCCCGAAGGTGAAGGTCGCGGCCAGCGGCGAGGGATTGTCGTCGATCACCAGGTACACGGCCTTGACGGGCTTGCCGCCCGAAAGCTGGATCGTCACCGGAACCAGCGCGGCGTCCAGCGCCCGCGGCGGCGCCTGCAGCGTCACCACCCCGGCGCCGTCCTCCACCACGCGGTCGCCGAAGATCGCGTGGCTGAGGTCGGTCCAGCGCGTGTCGCGCTCCGCCTCGTCCTCGGCCCGCGCGCCCCGCGGCAACGCCACGGACAGCATCAGCGCCGGCAGCAGGGCCAGCAGGGCGGTTCGCTTCATGTCTCGGCTCCCCTTGGGCCTGCCTCGTGCGGGCAGTGCCATGTTGCAGCGCGCCAGCGCCGTCACTCCCACTCGAGTTCCTTGTAGGCCTCGGTGACGTTGCGCCCGTTGTAGTCGTCGAACAACGCCCACCGCGGGCGCTCGCCCGCAGCCACCGTGCCCACGGCCTGCTCGATCGGTACCGCGTCGCGGATCGCCGCCCGCGTCTGGTCCAGCAGCGCCTTGAGATACCCCTCGATCGGCCGTGACGCCTCGTCCCACGACAGCCGCAGCGGCCCGTGCCCCGGCACGACGCGCGCGGCGCCCATCGCCTTCAGCACCGCCAGCTCCTTCAGCCAGCCGCGCAGGTCGCCGTCCAGCGACGGCACGCGCTCGACGAACACCAGGTCCGCCGACATCAGCGTGCCGGTCGCCTCGTCGAGCACGCTGAGATCGTTGTCCGTATGCGCCGGCCCGTGCGCGTGCAGCGACAGAACCCGCCCGCCCAGGTCGATCTTCGCCCCGTCCGACACGAGCAGCGTCGGCGGCACGACGGGCCCCGCCTGCCCCGCGCCAACGGTATCGTCGAGCCCCGCCTGGTAGAACGCCCCGCGCGATGCCAGCGCCTGCGGCAGACGTGCGTGGCCCACGAACACCGGCGCGTCGGGCAGGAACGCGCCGGCGCCGAAATGGTGGTCGGGATGGACGTGGGTCAGAACCACGTAGCGGATCGGCAGCGACGTCGCCGCACGCACGGCCCCGCGCAGCCGGCGCCCGCAGGCGAGGTCGCCGCCCGGGTCGATCACCGCGACGCAGTCCCGCCCGACCACGAAACCGGTGTTGGCGATGGCGTCCTGGTTGGCCGAGGTGGCGTTCTCGACGAGGCCCTTCTGGAAGAACAGCCCCTGCGCGACCTCCTGCATCGCGAACGGCGCCTCGTCCACCGCCGCCGCCCGGCCAAGCGTCGGCAGGCAGCACAGGCAGAACCCGGAGAACAGCGCCTGGCGTCGCGACAGCATCGAACCGACCTTCATGATGTGCTAGGTCGGCACCGCCCGGGGCGGTGTCAATGATCCCGGCGCACGGGAGCGACGCTGACATGAGCCGATCGGCACACACGGGCGTGCCTGCACGTTCCGCCCGCGCAACCCGTTACCAGAGACCGCGCCCCGGCCTGCGCCGCCTGGCCCTGCTCGCGCTGCTGGCCGCCGCCATGCCGGCCGCCGCCGCGGAGAACCGCCTCGCGCGCTCCGACGACCCTTACCTGCTGATGCACGCGCACGACCCGGTGGATTGGTACCCGTGGGGCCCGGAAGCCCTGGACAAGGCGCGGCGCGAGGACAAGCCGATCTTCCTCTCGGTCGGCTTCAGCGCCTGCTTCTGGTGCCACACCATGCAGCGCGAAAGCTTCTCCGACCCCGCGATCGCCGCCGTGCTCAACGCCTCGTTCGTCGCGATCAAGGTGGACCGCGAGCAGCGCCCGGAGCTGGACGCGCTGTACGGACTCGCGGCCGACGTGCTCGCCGGGCAGTTCGGCTGGCCCAACAACGTGTTCCTCACCCCCGACGGCAAGCCGTTCGCCGACGTGAGCTACATGCCGCCGCACGACGACAGTTTCGGCCAGCCCGGCTTCGACACCGTGCTCGCCACAGAGCGCGACCTGTGGGCGCAGCACCGCGACCAGGCCGTCGCCAAGGCCGACCGCACCGTCGACGCGATGCGCGACGCCCAGGCCGCGCAGTCCGCCGTCGGGCAGGTGCCGCTCGCGCCCGACGACTGGATGGCGCGCGCCCAGGCCCTGTTCCTGTCGCGCCTCGACGCCGCGAACGGCGGCCTCGGCGGCGAGGGCGGCAAGTCCCCCCACGCCTCCGTGCTCGCGCTGATGCTGGCCGCGCAGCGCGCACACCCCGACGCGCAGACCGCAGATTGGCTGCGCGCCACGCTGGACGGCATGGCGTTCGGCGGCATCGACGACCAGCTCGCCGGCGGCTTCCACCGCTACAGCACCGACGAGACCTGGGCGATCCCGCACTACGAGAAGATGCTCGGCGACAACGCGCAGCTGCTCGCCGCGTATGCCGACGCAGCGTCGCTGCTGCGTGACCCGTTTTACCGCGAGGTCGCGATCGCCACCGGCACCTGGATGATCCGCGAGCTGGGCACGCCCGACGGCGGCTTCCGCAACTCCGAGGACGCGCGCAGCGGCGACGCCGAGGGCGCCAGCTACCTGTGGAGCCGCGAGGAGATCGCAGCCGCACTCGGCGCCCACGCCGCCGCCCGCTTCCTCGACGCCTACGCGATCAGCAGCGACCAGCCCGCGACGCACGGCGAGCCGGAGCGTGGCGTGCTGCGCCTGCGCGTGCCGATCGCCGACACGCTGCAGCGCACGCGGCAGCCGAACGCGGCGGCGCTGCTGGCCTCCCTGGCGCCGGAGCGCGCGGCGCTGCTCGCGGTGCGCGACGCCCGCCCTCAGCCGCGCCGCAACACGCAGCTCGTTGTCGCGGAGAACGGCCTCGCGATCGCGGCGCTGGCCGGCACCGCGGAGCGGCTGGGCCGGCCGGACTTCATGGGCCAGGCCTCGATCGCCGCGATCCACCTGTGGGACGCCGCCTGGGACGAGCGCGCCGGCCTGCTGCACCACGAGCTGATCGACGGCCGCGCCGAGGG
>JBPBQX010000249.1:0-4630 GCA_050955025.1 Janthinobacterium lividum | reverse complement strand
GGGGCGATGTCCTCGCCGGCGCCCCAGCTCTGCAGCGGGGTCATCCTCATGCCGGAGAACAGCCCGGTCTGCACGGTCATGCCGGTGGCGCGCTTGACCAGCTCGATGGCGTCGGATCGGGACATGGGCTCTGGCCTTTTATGCCTGGGGCAGCGTTGCGGGCGCAGGCGCGGCGAACGGCCCGGCGCCGGGACGCGGGCAGGCGAGGTGGCGTCGGGTGCGGGCGGGGCAGCGCGCCCGGGGGCCGGCCCGGCGGAACGGGGCGGGCCGGCCGGGCGCGGGCGGCTAGGCCTCGGCGCCGTCGACCATGGGGGCAGCCGTGCCCGCGAGGACGACGGTGTTCCCGGCGCCCTGCCCCAGCAGCCTCTCGCGCAGCCGGGCTGCCGCGGCTTCCATCTCGGCGGTGGTCCTGGCGCGCGCCAGCACGGTCCTCGCCCTGCGCAGCTCCTGCCCGATGGCCAGCCACAGGTAGGGGCTCCCGACGGGAAGGCCGTCCTGCCGGGCACGGCCGGGCGGCTGCGCGCCCATCTGGTGCCGGATGAGGACCTCGAGGCTCTCGTGCGTATCGTCAGCCATCGGCGTCGCTTTCATGTTCCGTCGTTGACGGGGTTGAGGGTTGAGCCAGGCGCGGCACGACGAGGAGGGACGACAGGAGCAGTTGGGCTTTTGTCACCAGGCCCCGTTCCGGGATCCTGGGCGGCACGCAAAACACTAGCTATGTCTCTTAAATCGAGATTGCCGTGTAGAAAATACCATATTTTGCTCAAAAATGTTTTTCCAGAAGAGTCGGAGTACCCGTGTGCTTATCACGGAAACGTGATCTCCGGGGGCCGGAGGTGCGCGCAGAACCGTACGGAGAGCCTCGGGCACGTGCGTGCGGGCGCGTGGCTTTCCGCTCGCGGGACCTGCACGCGAGCGCGCCAGGCGTCTCCGTCGCCGGGTTCGTGGCGAGCGTTCCTTGGCGCAGGGACCGGCGCGGCCGGGTGCGGGCGGGCCTTCCCGGCGGGCGTCGCGTGGCGCGGCGGCCGGGGCTTTGCGCGCCCGGGCCCACAGGCCGGGCTTCACACGCGGGCGTGTCCCCTCCACCTGTCCGCGTGACGGGGACCGGAGGCGCATGGGCGAGGACCGCGACTGGCAGCGGCTGGACAAGTGGATGTGGTGCGCGCGGATGCTGAAGGCACGCGCGGACTGCGCCCGCCTTGTGGCGGAAGGCGTGGTCCGCATCAACCGGCAGGCGACGGACAAGCCGCACGCGCGGCTGCGGCCCGGCGACGTGCTCACCTTCCCGCTCGGGCCGCGGGTGCGCGTGCTGCGCGTGCTTGCGCTTGCCGGGCGGCGGGGGCCGGCGCCCGAGGCGCGCGGGCTCTACGAGGAGGTCGCGGAGCCGGAGCCGGCGGGAAGCAAGGCCGGGCTCTGCCCGGACCCGCCAAAGGCCTGAGGCCTTTGGAAACCCGTCTCTAAGTCGAGGATTCCAAAGGCGAGCCTTTGGCGGAGCTCGAGGCGGAGCCTCGACCTTGCTTTCCCTGCCTCGCCTTGCGCCTCGCCTCGAACGCCGTCATATGCCGCTCGCCTGGCAGGCGGGCCTGCCGAGGTGCGGGTTTTCATGCGAGGCGCCGCGGCGCTGGCCGGGCTGACGGCCGCTTTCCGGGAGATGGCGATGACCTACGTGGTCACCGAGAACTGCATCAAGTGCAAGTACATGGACTGCGTGGAGGTGTGCCCCGTCGACTGCTTCTACGTGGGCGAGAACTTCCTCGTGATCCACCCGGACGAGTGCATCGACTGCGGCGTGTGCGAGCCGGAGTGCCCGGCCGAGGCGATCCTGCCGGACAGCGACGACCGCGCGACGCCGTGGGCCGCGATCAATCGCACGTACTCGACGCAGTGGCCCAACATCACGCGCAAGGGCGAGCCGCCGGCGGACTCCGACGAGTGGAAGGACAAGCCCGGCAAGGGGCCGATGATGTCCACCGCGCCCGGCACGCCCTAGAGCGCACGACGCCTGCCGCATGCGCGGCGGGCGGGCGTGGTCGGGTCGCCCCCGCGAGGTTCCGGCGCGGGCGTGACGCCGTTCCGGGTGCGAATGGTTCGCGTGGCACCCGGGCGGGGGTCCAGGGTGGAAAGTGCGTCAAAACCGTGATATGCGGGTGACACAGACCGGCGGCCGCACCTGACCACGAGGCCACCCATTCATCCAGGACGACACCGCTCGCGGCACCGCGGGGAGCATGCGCTTCCGGCGTCGCAGGTGATCGGACATCCACGGGAGCGGCCATGACCGATCAGCATATCCCAGCCCGGCAGGTTTCTGCCGCGGCGGTCGACGCGGGCGTGCCGGACAGCGCCAGGCCGTCGCGGTCGCGCGCGCCGAAGCCGGCCGCCAAGGGCGCGCGCCCGGCGGCCAAGGCCGGCGCCGTGGATGCGGCCGCCGTGCCGTCCGTGGCGGACGAGGCCGTGGCGCCGTCGCACGAGGACGATGCCGTCGTGGCGTCGGCCGAGACCGCTGCGGTGTCGGACGGGCGCGTGCCCGGGAGCGAGCCCGACGACGCGGCGTCGGCCGTCGTGGACGACGATGCCGGGGATGCGGCGGGCTCCGCCGAGGACGCGCTGGCGGCGGCGGTCGGCGAGGCCGGCGACGAGCCGGGCGTCGAGGTCGGCGAGATCGGGGCGGCGGCGCCGGCCGCGGCCGACGACGAGGAGGAGGACGAGGAAGAGGAGGAGGCGCCGCGCTCGGGCGCACGCATGCCCGGCATGGGCGGCGGCATGGCGCGTCCGGGGATGCGGCCGATCTCGCCGCAGCTCGGCGGGCGGCCGACGCCGGCGCCGCGCATCCCGTCCAAGGCGGAGAACTTCGTCGAGGGCGACCACGTCGTGTATCCGACGCATGGCGTGGGCCGGGTGGAGCGCATCGCCACGGAGGAGATCGCAGGGCACAAGCTCGAGCTGATCCACATCACCTTCGAGGAGAACCGCATGACGCTGCGCGTTCCGGTCTCCAAGGCGCGCAGCGCGGGGCTGCGCAAGCTGGCCACGCGCAAGATGTTCGACGAGGCGCTGGCCGTGCTGCGGGGGCGCGCGCGGATCAAGCGCACCATGTGGTCGCGTCGCGCGCAGGAGTACGAGGCGAAGATCAACTCGGGCGACCCGATGTCGATCGCCGAGGTGGTGCGCGACCTGCACCGCAACGCCGGGCAGCCGGACCAGAGCTTCTCGGAGCGGCAGATCTACGAGGCGGCGATGGACCGGCTGGCGGCGGAGCTGGCGGCGCTCGACCAGACCGAGAAGACGGTCGCGGCGACCAAGCTCGTGGACTACCTCAAGACGGTTTGATGCGTGGCAGGGCCGGCGCGGGATGCGTCGGCCCGGCAGCGGGGTTCAGGCGGGCAGCGACAGGTAGGCCGCCAGGACCACGACGCCGAACAGCGCCAGCGTGGCGTGCAGGCCGATCAGCATGACCGACGGCCTGGCGCGGCGCAGGCGCAGCGTCAGGATGAGGGCGCCGGCCAGGGCGGCGGCGCACAGCATGGCCGCGGCGACCGTGCCGAAGGAGCCGCCGCCCAGCGCCACGCCGCGCGGCGGGCCGCCCAGGGCCGCGAGCAGGACGCCGAGGCCGCCCAGCCCCACCGTCGCGTGGACCAGGCCGGGCCAGAGCGGCGGCACGCGGCCCAGGCCGTGCAGCACGGCGAGGGTGAGGCCGATCAGGGCGCCGGCGCACACCAGCGACAGCGAGAGCGTCAGCATCGCGCGGTGCCGCTATGGCGGGCGGCGGAGGGGGGGTGGGGCGTGTCAGGCCTCTTCCGGGCCGGTGATGCCGCTGTTGGCGGGCGGGTCACTGGCGGGGAAGGTGTCCTCCATGGCGACGTCGACGCGCTCGTCGGCGGAGGCGCCGCCGTCGCCGAGCTCCTCGCCCGCCTGCTGCCAGAACTCGTCGTGGCGTCCCTCGGGCCGGCCGGCCTGCTCCCAGAGCTCGTAGGCCCGCTCGCGCTGCTGCTCGGTGTGGTCTTCGCCCGACATCGCTGATGCTCCCGTGGTGGCATGGTGGCGGACGCACGGGCCGGGCACGGGTTCCCTGGCCGGGCGCGGCGCGCATCAACTCCGCGGGGTGCGGCGGCTAGTCCGGTGTTTCGCGGGCGGAGGCGAGCTGGCGGCGCAGGGTCTCGACCTCGGCGCGCAGGGCGTCGATCTCGGCGCGCTCCGCGCCCTGCGGCGGCGCGGCGGGCCCCGCGGGCCGGGTGGGGTCGGGCGCGGCGCCGGGCTCCGCGCCGGGGGCGCCGTCGCGGTAGAACGGGGTGAACAGGTTGAGGGCGCGCTCGATCATGGCCATGTTCTGGCGGCCGATCTCCTCGAAGCCGGGCGGCATGAAGGTGCCCATGGTGTGCGTCACCGCGGTGCGCAGGCGGGACTGCTGCTCGGCGAAGGCGCCCATGGACTGCTCGAGGTAGCGCGGCACCAGGCCCTGGAGGTTGCCGCCGTAGAGGCCGATGAGCTGGCGCAGGAACGGCGTGGGGAGCATCGCGCCGCCCTTGCTCTCCTCCTCGACGATGATCTGCGTCAGCACGGAGCGGGTGATGTCGTCGCTGGTCTTGGCGTCGTACACCACGAAGTCACGTCCTGCGCGCACCATCTCCGC
>JBPBQX010000248.1:0-5190 GCA_050955025.1 Janthinobacterium lividum | reverse complement strand
TCCGGGCGCAGCCGCTCGCCGTTCTGCGCATAGGCGAGGATCGCGTCGTCCATCGCCTTGGCGACCGGGATCGAACGGGTCATCGCCGCGCTGTCCGCGCCCTCGGCCAGCATCCAGCGCGCCTCCGGCTGCACGCCCGCCTGGTCCAGCAGGTCGGCCAGCCGCACCCCGGTCCACTCCGAGCAGCTCAGCAGGCCGTGGGTGTCCTGCACCGTTGCATCCGCCGGAACGTCTTTCCACAGCTGCGACGAGTTGCCGGAGCACTCGAGGAAGTGGATGCGCGACACCGAGGGCAGGCGCAGCAGGTCGTTCATGGTGAAGAGCAGCGGACGGCGCACCAAGCCGTGGACCATCAGGCGGTGCCGGTCGGGGTCGATCGTCGGCACGCCGGCATGGTGGCGCTCGTAGTGCAGGCCCGCCGGGGTGATGATGCCTTGCAGGTCCTGCAACGGGGTGACGCTCACTCCGATGCCAGGCTGCGACGTCCTGTGCCACAACCGGCGGACCACGTCCTTCTCCGATGCGGCCGGCACTCCGTAGGGTGGGGTGACAAGGGGTGCGCCCAGATCGTGCGTCCAGTCGGGAACACCGGGCGGTGCCGAGGGCACAGGCTCGGCCGTAGCACGCCGCAGCCCCGCGGCCAGAGCCGTCAGGCCGAGCCCCAATCCCAATGCACCGCGCCTGGGCACCTGATCCTGCATCCAGCCATCTCCCGCGTGACCCGGCCTGTCCGGGTTCGCCGTCCCTGTCGGAACTCTGCACCATTCCGGCAACGTCGCAACCGACGCCTTGCACGTCCCTCGCTTCAGAGGACGGAGATGGCGTGCCAGGGCCGCCACGCGGCAGGACGGGCGGGCACCAGGGCCAGCGGATGCTGGCGGGGCAGGACTTCAGACGCGGAACACGTATGCCCTGGTGCCGTCGCGCTCGATATCGGGGGGGAAGGCGGCATGCTTCTCCGCGTAGTACTGCGCGCGATGGTCGCCCTCGCTGGCCAGGTTGTAGGTCAGGTACAGGATGCGGCGTGCGCTGTCCGTGAAGTTGGGCTTGGACGCGTGGGGCGCGAAGCTGTCGAAGAAGATGACGTCGCCCGGCTGCGTCGGCACGGGATACAGGGCAAGCGTGTCCTCGTCGAGGGGGTTCCACTCCTCGCCGAGCAGGCCCTCGCGGTGGCGGCCCGGCACCATCTCCAGGCAGCCGTTCTCCAGGGTGGCTTGGTCCACCGTGACCAGCGCGGTGACGAACAGGGGAGCATAGCGTGTCCACCCGGCCTGCTGGTCCTGGTGCGCCTTGAAGCCGGGAGCGCCGGGCATCTTGAAGTTGATCTTCTCCTTGAACAGCACGACCGGGCCGCCCATCAGCGCGGCCGTCCAGCGGCCCAGCGCGCCGTCGCGGATCATCCGGTCGAAGCCGTCGTGGAAGGGGCAGAAGTTCTCGATGCGCTGCACCACGCGGCGGCCGGGCTTGGTCAGACTGTCTTCGTGATACACCCAATGCCGTCCGGCAGCCTCCGGGGCGAGCTCCAGCTCGCGGGTCCAGGCGAGCACGTCGGCGGTATCCCTGGCGCCGAAGAAGCCGGGCACGACGAGGTAGCCGTCGCGCCGCATGGCGGCCCGCTCGGCCTCGGTGGGATCGCGCAGGCTGGCGGGCCTGCCTCCGGCCCCGGCGGCGGCGTCCGACGCGAGGTCGGCCGGGGAACGCAGGGCGGCGCTCACGCGGCCAGCTCCGGCAGCAGGGCGCGGGCCTTCTCGACGTCGGCGGGGAAGTCGATCTCCGTCCAGGGCAGGCCGGTGATGTCCTCGAACCCGAAGCGGTCTGCGTGTGCCAGCATCATGTCCCTCAAGGGCTCCTCGTATTCCATGTGCCGGCGGCCGGAGGACACGTAGTCCCCGGCGCGACCGGCCAGCTCGGCGGCCGTGGCTGCGGAGAGGCGGAAGAAGCCGACGGACTCGCCGTGCCAGTCGTGGTCGGCCGTCGGACGCTTGTGGAAATCCGCGATGCGGGTGCCCGATACGCAGACCTTGACCGGCTCGTCGCCGGGCTCCAGGTCGCGGTCGAGCAGCAGGCAGTCTGCGCGAGGGCTGTCGAGCAGGCGGGCCACCAGGCGGAAGTCGCAGAGCACGTCGGCGTCCATCAGCAGCACCGGGCCACCGGCGGCCAGCACGTCGCGGGCACACCACAGCGAGACGACGCTGCCTTCGCGAAAGTCGGGATTGAGGATGGTGCGCACCGGCGTGCCGTCCTGCAGCGCCGCAAGGGCGGCCTCGATCTCGCCAGCCTGGAAGCCGGTGACCACGGTGATGTCCTGGACGCCGGCCGCGCGCAGGACGGCGACGTGGCGGTCCAGCAGGGTTCGACCGTCGAAGGCGAGCAGCGACTTCGGGCGCTGCTCCCACTCCGGCATGTCACCGTGCAGGCGGCGCCCGACCCCTGCCGCCAGGATCACCGCGCACGGGGCGGTGACGCCGCGAGAGGCTGTCGACATGGCATGGTCCTCGCAACACATTGTCCGAGTATGACAAAGCGCGTACAGCGCACAACCCCGCCATGGACGACCGGAACGGCCCGTCCTGCAAGGAAGGCCTTGATGTCCACCAGTCTCAAGCGCGTCGAAGCCTTCCCCGATCCCGTCGAGCCATCCCGCCCAACCCGCCTGCGCGCCCTGCTGCAGGCGCCGGAGCTGGCGTTCATCATGGAGGCGCACAGCGGCCTTTCCGCCAAGATCGTGGAGGAGGCGGGCTTCGCCGGCATCTGGGCGTCGGGGCTGTCGATCTCGGCGATGCTGGGCCTGCGCGACAACAACGAGGCGTCCTGGACCCAGGTGGTCGACGTGCTCGAGTTCATGGCCGACGCGTCTAGCCTGCCGATCCTGGTGGACGGCGACACCGGCTACGGCAACTTCAACAACGTCCGCCGCCTGGTGCGCAAGCTGGGCGAGCGCGGCATCGCCGGGGTGTGCCTCGAGGACAAGCTGTTCCCCAAGACCAACTCGTTCCTCGGCGAACGGCAGCCGCTCGCGGACATCGAGGAGTTCTGCGGCCGGATCCGCGCCGGCAAGGACGCGCAGGCCGACGACGCGTTCTCGATCGTCGCCCGCACCGAGGCGCTGATCTCCGGGCATTCCATGGACGAGGCGCTGCGCCGTGCCGAGGCGTACCATGCCGCCGGCGCCGACGCGATCCTGGTGCATTCCAAGCGCAAGGACGCGTCGGAGATCACCGGCTTCATGCGGCGCTGGGACCGGCGCTGCCCGGTGGTGATCGTGCCGACCATGTACTATGCGACCCCCTCCGACGTGTTCCGCGAGGCCGGCGTCTCCCTGGTGATCTGGGCAAACCACCTGGTGCGCTCGTCGATCTCTGCGATGCGCGACACCGCGCAGCAGATCGCGCGGAGCGAGTCGCTGCTCCAGGTCGAGGGGCGGGTGGCGAGCGTGCGCGAGATCTTCGCGCTCACCGGCAACGACGAGCTGGAGCGCGCGTCCCTGCGCTACCTGCCGACGACGCGCTCCGTGCGCGCGATCGTGCTGGCGGCGGGGCAGGGCGCCCGCGCCGACGGGGGCTTGGGCGAGGCCACCGCCGACCTGCCCAAGTGCATGGTCGACATCCGCGGCCGGCCGCTGCTGCGCCATCTGGTGGGCACGCTGGAGGAGTGCGGTGTCGGCGAGGTGGCCGTCGTGCGCGGCTACCGCAAGGAGGCGATCGCCCCCGACGGGATCGTCACGGTCGACAACGACGCCTACGCCGAGACCGGCGAAGCGTCGTCCCTGGCCTGTGCCGCCCATCTTCTCCAAGGCGAGACAGTGGTGGTGTACGGCGACGTGCTGTTCCGCCGCTACATCCTCGACGGCCTGCTGGAGTCCCCGGCCGACGTCACCATCGTGGTCGACTCCACGCGCGGGCAGGACCATCGAGGCAAGGCGGACGACGCTGCGTCCCCCAACCCGCGCGATCTGGTGTCGGCCGACCGGCCGGCCTCGGCGGGCTACCTCGACGACGCGCCCGTGCTGTTCACCGGCATGGCGAGGGCTGCGGGTGAGACCTGCGGGGAGTGGATCGGCCTGATGCGGCTGAGCGCACGCGGCGCAACCCTGGTGCGCGAGGAGCTGTCGTCCATGGCCGCGGAGGGCGTGCTGGCGGGCGCCGACCTGCCGGCGCTGCTGGAGCGCTTGGCACGGCGCGACAAGGTGGCGGTGCACTACATCAACGGCCACTGGCTCGACGTCGACACGCTGACCGACCTGGCCGAAGCGCGGAACTTCTCCTAGGTGCTGGGCGCCCAGGCGTTCCTCGACGCGGCCGCGGCCTCGGGGATCGGCTTCCACACGGGCGTGCCGTGCAGCTTCCTCACGCCGCTGATCAACGCCACGGCCAGCAGCCGCACCCTGCGCTACGTCGGCGCGACCAGCGAGGGCGAGGCGGTGGCGATCGCGGCCGGCGCCTGGCTCGGCGGGAGCGGCACCGCGGTGCTGTGCCAGAACTCCGGGCTGGGCAACGCCGTCAACCCGCTCACCTCGCTGAACGCGCCGTTCCGCATCCCCACCCTGCTGGTCGTCACCTGGCGTGGCCAGCCGGGCCTTGCGGACGAGCCGCAGCACGCGCTGATGGGCCGCGTCACGCAGCGCCTGCTCGACGTGATCGAGGTCCCGCACCGCCGCTTCCCGGACGAGCCCGATGCGCTCGCCGCCGTCATGGACGAGGCGCGCCTGTCGATGGAGCGCACCGGCCTGCCCTTCGCCCTGGTGATGGAGAAGGGCAGCCTGCGTGACGAGGCGCTGGACGAGCCGGCGCGCGCGCCCCCACCCGCCGGCCGCCGCGTCGACCTGCGCGAGGGCGGCGCCCGCCCGTCGCGGCTCGAACTGCTGGAGCGGGTCCTGGCCCTGGTGCCACCGCAGGTGCCGGTGATCGCGACCACCGGCAAGACCGGGCGCGAGCTGTTCACCCTCTCCGACCGGGACCAGCACCTCTACCAGGTCGGCTCGATGGGCTGCGCCGCGCCGATGGGTCTGGGCGTGGCACTCACCGCGGGCACGCGCACCCTCGTGCTCGACGGCGACGGCGCGGCGCTGATGAAGCTCGGCAGCCTGGCGACGATCGGCGCGTGGCAGCCGGACCTGCTGCACGTGCTGCTGGACAACGGCGTGCACGACTCCACCGGCGGGCAGGCCACCGTCTCGGCCGGCGTGGACTT
>JBPBQX010000247.1:0-5429 GCA_050955025.1 Janthinobacterium lividum | reverse complement strand
CGACGGCGATCAGGAGCGAGATGTGGCCGGACCTGCTCCGCAGCGCGCACGACAGCCTCGCCGGACAGCCGCAGCCGGGCCACGCATGACTCCGACCTTCGACACCGTCGTCGCGTGCATCCACCAAGTGCTGCGCGACCGGCCGGCCCTGGGCGCGCACACGCTGGCCGCCGAGGTGCCCGGCT
Source organism: Janthinobacterium lividum (assembly GCA_050955025.1). GTDB lineage: Bacteria > Pseudomonadota > Alphaproteobacteria > Acetobacterales > Acetobacteraceae > CAXSEF01. The sequence continues at coordinate 5,244 of JBPBQX010000247.1, read as the reverse complement.
GGGACTCGTTCGCGACCGTCGAGATCGTCTTTGCCCTGGAAACCGAGTTCGGCTGGCAGATGAGCAGCGCGGAGATGGAGCGTGTCGACGGAGTCGCAGCGCTGATCGCGATCGTGGAGCACCACGGATCGACTAGGCAGCCCGCCGTCCGGTAGCAGACTCCGTGCCATCCGGTGCAGATTCCGCGCTCGGGGGGCCTGGTGCCGGGCCCGTGGCGGAGCCCCGGCCTCAGGCCGCTGGCGCCGCCGCTCCGACGAACACCCGCACCTCGCCCGGCGCTTGCGCCGCCACCCCGAGGTCCACCTCCGCCCCCGCGGCGAGCGCTGCCAGCACACGCAACGGCCCGCCGTGCGACACGACCACTTGGCATCCCCGCGCCGGCAGCGCCGCGTACGCCGCCCGGCACCGCGCCACCAGCGCCGCCCCGCTTTCGCCGCCGGGCGGCGCGAACCCGGACAGATCCGCCGCCCAGCGATCCAGCGACGCGCGCGGCACGTCGTCCCACGCCATGCCTTCCCACGCCCCGAAGTCCAGCTCCCGCAGCCGCGGATCCTCCACGACCAGGCCGCCCTGCGCTTCCGCGATCGCGTCCGCAAGAAGCCGGCACCGCGACGAGGGACTGGTGCGAACCGCGTCCGGACGAACCCCGCCCAGTCGCGTCACAACCGCCGCGATATCGTCGGCCGCCTCCGCGCGCAACGCGACGTCGAGCCGACCGTAGCAAAGCCCTGGCACGACCAGCACCGGGGTATGGCGGACCAGGATGAGGATTAGGGCGCTGCCCCCGGCGGGATCGTCTCTGCCGCGACGATCTCCCTGGCACGGGGCCGGGGGCAGCGCCAGCGCGTCCCCGGAGGGACGCGCATCGCTCAGGACGGGGACCGCGTCACCACGGACGCGACCCCCGCCAATTCAGGGCCGCTCGACCAGCAGAACGGCCATGGGCTCGGCCGCCTCGATCGACGGAGCGGTGCCCCGGATCGCAAGCCATGGCCGCTCGGCGTTGTGCGGCGTCATCTCGCCCACGAACAGCAGGTCGGGCATCTCCTCGCCCGGACGGCGCGCGGTCGAAGCGACAAGAAAACCATTGTCCATCCCGAAGCCCTCCCCTCGCGTTCGTTGTTCATTAACTGGTCATATCGTGCCGCCTTGCACCACCCCAAGGCAACAACAATCGGTAAATCTGTCAACAACTGCACCTGCAAGGCAAGGTTGTGGAAAACACTTGACGAACCCGCGCCCAAGAAACGCGCCCTGCGCCCCGCCTCTGCAATGCAGACGCCGCCCCGCGTCTCATGTTGCACCTGCGAACAAGCCCGTGCCATGCCAGGTCCCGCCCGCGTCTGCCAGGCCACCACCGTTACTTCGGCGGCACCGGACGCCATCTCTCCCGTTGGCGGCGCCGCACCGCTCCGCGATGATGGGCCCGGGACCACCGGCGGCCAGGCGCGCAGCGCGGCCCGGCCCCCGTTGAGGAAGCGGCAGATGAACCGACGCTGGAACACGACCCTGCGGGCCGACACGCTGCCACGCCGTGCGACCCTCGCCGCCCGTCCCCGCGCCACGACCGGACGCTGAGCCCGCCCGATGTCCGCCCGCCACCCCATCATCTCCGTGACCGGCTCGTCGGGCGCCGGCACCACCTCGGTGCGCAACACCTTCGAGCGCATCTTCTCCCGCGAGCGCATCGACGCCGTCTACATCGAGGGCGACGCCTTCCACCGCCACGACCGCGAAACCATGGCCCGCCTGACCGCCGAGGCCGCCGAGCGCGGCCACCACACCTTCAGCCACTTCGGCCCCGGCACCAACCTGCTGGCCGAGCTCGACGCCCTGTTCGCCGCATACGGACGCGACGGCAGCGGCCGCACCCGCCACTACGTCCACGACGCCCTGGAGGCCGCCCGCCTCGGCGCGCCCGCCGGGACCTTCACCGACTGGGAGGACCTGCCCCGGCCCACCGACATGATGCTCTACGAGGGCCTGCACGGCGCGGTGCAGGTCGACGACCTCGACCTCGGCCGACACGCCGACCTGCGCATCGGCGTCGTCCCCGTGATCAACCTCGAGTGGATCCAGAAGATCCACCGCGACCGCTCCGTGCGCAACTACACCACCGAGGCCGTCACCGACACGATCCTGCGCCGTATGCCCGACTACGTCCGCTACATCTGCCCGCAGTTCAGCAACACTGACATCAACTTCCAGCGCGTCCCGACGGTCGACACCTCCGACCCCTTCATCGCCGGCTGGATCCCCACCGCCGACGAGTCCATCGTCGTGATCCGCTTCCGCACGCCCAAGGGCATCGACTTCCCCTACCTGCTCAGCATGCTGCACGGCTCGTTCATGTCGCGCGCCAACTCCATCTGCATCCCCGGCAACAAGCTCGACCTGGCCATGCAGCTCATCCTCACGCCCATCATCCTCCAGCTCATGGAGCGGCGCCGCAAAGCCGCGTAGCAGGCAGCAAGCAAGGTCGGGCCCTGCCCGAACCCGCCAAAGGGCCGAGCCCTTTGGAAACCACGACTTAAGTGAAGGATTCCGAAGGCGAGCCTTTGGCGGAGTTTGAGGCGGAGCCTCAACCTTGCTTCCTTGTCCTTCCGACGGTCCAGGCCGACCGGACCCCGCCCCCGCGCCCAAGGACCCGCGCATGCCCCTGATCGCCCCCTCGATCCTGTCCGCCGACTTCTCCCGCATCGCCGAGGAGGTGCGCGCCGTGGAGGCCGCCGGCGCCGACTGGATCCACCTCGACGTCATGGACGGCCACTTCGTCCCCAACATCACCTTCGGCCCGCCCGTGGTCGCCGCCCTGCGCCCGCACAGCACAGCGACCTTCGACACCCACCTGATGATCGCCCCCGCCGACCCCTTCATCGAGGCCTTCGCCCACGCCGGCTCGGACGTCATCACCGTCCACGCCGAGGCCGGCCCCCACCTCGACCGCTCCCTCGCCCTTATTCGCTCGCTCGGCAAGAAGGCGGGCGTCGCCCTCTGCCCCGCCACCCCCGTCGAGGCCATCGAGTGGGTGATCGACAAGGCCGACCTCGTGCTGGTGATGACCGTCAATCCCGGCTTCGGTGGTCAGTCCTTCATCCCCGCCATGACCGACAAGGTCCGCCGCGTCCGCGCCCTGGTCGCAGGCCGCCCGATCCACGTCGAGGTCGACGGCGGCATCGCGCCCGACACGGCCCCCCTTGTCACCGCCGCCGGCGCCGACGTCCTGGTCGCGGGCTCCGCGGTCTTCCGCGGCGGCGCCGACCGCTACGCCGCCAACATTGCGGCGATCCGCGCGGCCTGCTGAGCAAGCAAGCTTGGGCTCTGCCCGAACCCGCCAGGAGCGAGCCCCGGCTCTTCCAACGACCGGAGCAGGTCGTCGGAACCTCTGGCCTTGCTTTCTAGCCTCCCCACAGCCGCACTGCCCAGCACCCCGCCGCCAGCGCCGGCCCGAACGGCACCGCCGTTGCCCGCCCGACCGCGACCCCGCGCAGCCGCATCGCCCCCGCCGCCGCCAGCCCCGCCAGTGCCGCGAACAGCAGCACGTCCGGCAGCGCCGCCCACCCCAGCCACGCCCCGCACGCCGCCAGCAGCTTGGCGTCCCCCGCGCCCATCCCCTCGCGCCCGCGCAGCGCCCGGTATGCCAGCGCCACCCCCCGCAGCCCGCAATACCCCGCCACCGCGCCCACCAGACGCTCCTGCAGCGCCCACGGCTCCAGCGCCTCGCACGCCGCGAGCCCGCCGAGCAGCAGCGGGAGCGTGAGCACGTCCGGCAGCAGGAAGTGCCGCGCGTCGATCCACGCCAGCGCCATCAGCGCCCACCCCAGCCCGCACGTCGCCCACAGCGCCCCGCCGTCCCACCCCGGCGCCGCGCCGCCACGAACCCACGCCGCCAGAACCGCCGACCCCGCGACCGCCACCGCCGCCAGCTCCACCCACAGATGGAACGGCGGGATCGCCTCCCCGCACGCCCGGCACCGCCCGCGCTGCACGACGAAGCTCAGCACCGGCACCAGCTCGCGCGGCCCCAGTTCATGCCCGCACGCCTCGCACGCCGAGCGCGCCACCGCGACCGGCCGCTGCTCCGGCAGGCGCCGGATCAGCACGCCCGCGAAGCTCCCGATCACGGGCGCCACCAGCAGCACCAGAACCCAGCTCGGCATCAGGCAATCTCCCCACGGGGCAGGGCAGGGCGCAGCCACGCCCCGGCGCCGCATCCCGCAGCCACGCCGCCCACGCACGGCCGGCGGCCGCACGGTTCCCCTTGCCTCGCCCCGCCCAGGCGACGCAATGCTGTGCCGCGCGCCGCCCGGCGCCCCGCCCGGGGCCCGCGACGCCCACGCACAAGAGGCCCGGCCATGGCGGATGGAGGACAGCTCGCGTCGGTCTCCCCTCCGGGAACCGCGCCGGACCGCATCGAGCGCCTCGCGGCCCTGCTCGTCGACTCCGGCCAGTGCGACGCCCGCACGATCGACCGCGGCCGCCGCGTCGCCGCCGAAAGCGACGGCCGCCTCGACCAGGTCCTGCTCCAGCTCGGCCTGGTCAACGAGCGCGGCATGGCCGAGGCGTACGCCACCCTCCTCGCCCTCCCGCTCGCCACCGCCGCGGACTATGCCGACGCGGTCCCGCTCCACCCCGACCGCCTGCAGCCCCGCTTCCTGCGCGCCGCCCGTGCTCTCCCCGTGTCCGAGCACGACGGCGTGCTGACCGTCGCCGCCGCCGACCCGCTCGATCCGTTCGCCCCCGCCGCCATCGCCGCCGCCACCGGCCGCGGCGTGTCGCTCATGGTCGGCGTCCCCATCGAGCTGGAGGCCGCCTTCGACCGCCTCTACCCCTCCGGCGAAGCCGCAGCGGACGCCCACGACCCCGACGGCGCCCCGCTGGAGGAGGACGCCGAGCGCCTGCGCGACCTCGCCAGCGAGGCCCCGGTGATCCGCCTGGTCAACCAGATCATCTCGCGCGCCGTGGAAACCCAGGCGAGCGACATCCACATCGAGCCGTTCGAGGACCGCCTGCGCGTCCGCTACCGCTACGACGGCACGCTGCACGAGGCCGACAGCCCGCCCGCGCGCCTGGTCGCCGCCATCACCTCGCGCATCAAGATCATGGCCCGCCTCGACATCGCCGAGCGCCGCCTGCCGCAGGACGGCCGCATCAAGCTCGCCGTGCGCGGCCAGGAGATCGACTTCCGCGTCTCCACCATCCCCTCGCTGCACGGCGAGACCGTCGTGCTCCGCGTCCTCGACC
>JBPBQX010000246.1:0-5635 GCA_050955025.1 Janthinobacterium lividum | reverse complement strand
CTGCGCCAGGCCATCGCCGCCAAGTTCGCCCGCGACTCCGGCCTCGACTACAGGCCGGAGGAGATCATCGTCTCCACCGGCGGCAAGCAGGTGATCTTCAACTGCATGCTCGCCACGCTGGACGCCGGCGACGAGGTCATCATCCCCAGCCCGTGCTGGGTCAGCTACCCCGACATCGTGGCGCTGGCCGACGGCACGCCCGTGACCGTGCCCTGCAGCCAGAACAGCGGCTTCAAGCTGCGCGCCGAGGACCTGGAAGCCGCGATCACCCCGCGCACCCGCTGGTTTATGCTGAACTCGCCCAACAACCCCACCGGCGCCGCCTACTCCGCCGAGGACCTGCGCCCGATCTGCGACGTCCTGCTGCGCCACCCCCACGTCTGGGTGTTCACCGACGACATCTACGAGAAGCTCGTCTACGACGGCTTCCAGCCCGCCACGATCGCCCAGGTCGAGCCGCGCCTGCGCGAGCGCACCGTGACCATGAACGGCGTGTCCAAGGCCTACGCCATGACCGGCTGGCGCATCGGCTACGCGGGCGCCCCCCTGGCCCTCATCAAGGCCATGGACAAGCTGCAGAGCCAGTCCACCTCGAGCACCTCCTCGATCAGCCAGGCCGCCGCCGTCGAGGCCCTGAACGGCCCGCAGGACTCCGTCGCCACGATGGCCGACGCCTACCAGGCCCGGCGCGACCTGGTCGTGGACATGCTCAACCAGGCGCCCGGCCTGCACTGCCACAAGCCGGAGGGCGCGTTCTACGTGTTCCCCTCCATGCACGGCTGCGTCGGCAAGACGACGAAGGCCGGTGCCGCGATCACCGACGACGAGAGCTTCGTGATCGCCCTGCTCGACGAGGAGGGCGTCGCCGCCGTGCACGGCGCGGCGTTCATGTTCCCCGGCCACTTCCGCATCAGCTACGCCACCGACACGGACAGCCTGCGCGAGGCGTGCACCCGCATCCAGCGCTTCTGCCAGGGCCTGCGCTGACCAGGAAGCCAGCAAGCATGGGCTCTGCCCAAACCCGCCAAAGGCCAGGGGCCTTTGGAAACCCGTCCCTAGGTAGAGGTTTCCAAAGGCGAGCCTTTGGCGGAGTCCAGAGGCAGAGCCTCTGGCCTTGCTTGCTCTCCTGATGCCCGAGCTCGCACAACGCCTGGCCGCCGCCCCTACAGCCGCGACCGTGACCCTGACCGCGCGTGCCCGCGAGATGCGTGCGCAGGGCCTCGACGTCATCTCCCTGACCATCGGCGAGCCCGACTTCGCGACGCCCCCGCACGTGATCGAGGCCGCGCACCGCGCCGCGCTGGACGGGCAGACCAAGTACCCGCCCCAGGACGGCACCCCCGCGCTCAAGGCCGCGATCCGCCGCCGCCTGGCGCGCGACGGCCTGGAGTACGGCCTCGACGAGATCGTGGTCGCCAACGGCGGCAAGCAGGTGATCTTTGACGCCCTGATGGCCACGCTCGACCCGGGCAGCGAGGTGATCGTGCTCGCCCCGTACTGGAACGCCTACCCGCTGATGGCGCGCCTGCTGGGCGGCGTCGCGGTGACGGTGGACTGCCTGGAGGCCGACGGCTTCCGCCCGCGCGCCGAGGCGATCGAGGCCGCGATCACCCCGCGCACCCGCTGGCTGGTGCTGAACTTCCCCAACAACCCGACGGGCGCGGTGTGCGACGCTGCCGAACTGAGCGCGATCGGCGCGATGCTGGAGCGCCACCCGCACGTCTGGGTGATGTCGGACGACCTGTACGAGCGCCTGCGCTTCGACGGGCAGCCCCACGCCACGCTCGCCCTCGCCGCGCCCGCGCTGCGCGAGCGCACCCTGACGCTGGGCGGCGTGTCCAAGACCTACGCGATGACCGGCTGGCGCGTCGGCTACGGCGCAGGGCCGCGCGCGCTCGTCCGAGCGATGGCCACGGTGCAGGGCCATGCCACCGCCGGCGTGTGCGCCCCGGCCCAGGCCGCCGCGGCCGCCGCGCTCGACGGCCCGCAGGACGACGCCGAGCGCATGCGCGACGCCTACCGCCGGCGCCGCGACCTGGTCGTGGACGCGCTCGCCGGCGTGCCCGGCCTGCGCTGCCACCGCCCGGACGGCGCGTTCTACGTCTTCCCGTCCGTCGCCGGCCTCATCGGACGCTGCAGCGCGGGCGGCCGTGCCCTCGACACCGACGAGGACGTCTGCATGGCGATCCTGGAGGAGGCCCACGTCGCCACGGTGTTCGGCGCCGCCTTCGGCATGAGCCCGTTCCTGCGGCTGTCGTGCGCGACGGGCGACGAGCTGCTCGCGGAAGCATGCCGGCGCATCGCCGCCTTCTGCCGCTCGGTCGGGTGAACGCGCCGGCCCGGCCTGCGGTGCCTCGTGCCCATTCCGCAGGCGCATACCGGCATGCCGAAACAAAGTCTTACACCCCGTTGCGAACTCCGGGTGTAAGGTCGCGGCATTCTGGAGAACCCCGGAGGCCGGATGTCCGCCATCCCGAAGTCGATGCCCGCCCCGGCCGAGGCCGACGCGCCGCTGTCCCGCCCGCAGGCGCCCCGCATGGGGCCGTCCCGACGGCGCCGCCGCGCCAATCACAGGATGGGCAAACTTCTTGCCCTGTGCGCGATGGCCGCCTGGGGCGTGGTCGTGCTGATGCCCGTTCTCGCCGCGCTCTACGCAATCTACGGCTACTGACCTCACACGCCGGCAACCTGACCCGGTCGACGACGCAAAGCACGGCGAGGCCCGGGAAACCCCCGGAGCCTCGCCGCTTGTCGATGATCAGATCTTGGAGGCCGGCGTCTTCAGGGTGCCGGTCGTGCTGGTGAGGGTCGTCTCGCCGGGCACGGTCTCGATCTCGACGTCCTGGCGACGCACGGTGTCGCGCACGGTCTCCACGCGATCGGCCGCCTCCTTGCGGAGTGCCACCTCCTCGACGACGCGCGCGGTCTTGGAGACCACCGCCTGCTCCTCGGTCTCGGTCATCTCGATCGTGCGGTCCGAGAAATCGACCGCCCCGGTCGTCGCAGTCCCCGCGACGGGGCGACGCTCGACCACGACGCGCTCGCTGTGCAGCGAGATGTCCTTCTCCACCGGCGTGGAGACCACGTAGCGGCGGATGCGCGTGGTGCCGCCGACCACGGCGCGCTTGCCGACCTCGAGGCTCTCCTCGGCCAGCCGGATCACGCCGTCCCGGGTCTCGCCGACATCGAGCGTGTCGCGGCCGGCGGTGTCCAGGGCGCCGGTGGAGGCGGTGCCGGTGGTCGCGGCGCCGATGGTCTGGCCCGACATGCCCAGCGAGGACGAGAGCCCCGACGTCGAGCCGGCGCGCAGGCCGTAGCTCTCTGCACGCTCGTCGATGTCGATCGGATTGTGGCTCTCAAGGATCGCGGCCACGGACTCGTGGTGGTCCTCGGGCACCTTCACCGACACCACGGTGGCGCCGCTCGCCATGCTGCGGTCGTACACGGCCGTGTCGTGGTCGGGCTCGGCGCCGAACAGGCTGCTCCAGAAGCCGCGCTCCTCGCCGGCCACGGGGGCTGCGGTCGTGGTGGCGCCGCTGGTGGTGCCGCCCTGGCTGTGACGGCTGATCGCGGACGACGGGACGTTGGCGGCCTCGAGCGCCTGGACGGCGGCCTCGGCATGGGCTGCGGTGTCGTAGACCGCGACGATCGTATGGTCGGTCATGCGTGGTGTTCCTGGAGTTTGTGTGTCGGGCAGGGTGCAGTCGGCAGAATGCGGTCCCGGGCAGTCACGCGGTCGCGGGCGGCAGGTCGGATCGCCCCGCCGGGGGGCACTGGCAGCGCGCCATGATCCGCATCCCTTCTGCTCGCGGAACGTTGCCGCTCAAGGAGCCAGGGCGGAGACGCGACAGTCGCCATTCTCGCGCGACACGTTTCCACCCGGGCAAAGGCACGCCCGCAAGCAGGAACCGGACACGAACCCGTCAACCCAGGCGTGCGCAGAGTACGCCGGATGCGATCCGGAGTCCCTGCACTTGCGCCCCGGTTGCCGGGACAGTCCGAAGCCGCAGCGGGAACGCCTCGACGGCGTCCGGTCCGCAAACGGGACTTGCGCCGCCTAGTTCCGGTACTCCGCGCCATCAATGTAAATAATCGTCACATCGACCGCCCGTCCCCCGCTGCAGGCACCGGAACCTTGCCGCATCCCGGAACAGTCTCCCGCGGCGCCGCCTCCTCCAACCCCGGCCGCCGCCACGCCGACGGCTTTGTTCCCGCCGCGATGCGGTGCAGGATTGGCGTCCTCCGCAACGTCCGCAGGCGCGCCCCGTGAGTCTCCTCCCGACCCCCAGCCCCCTGCGCGCCACGCGGCCCAGGCAGCCCGTCCCGTGAACGCCGCGGACACGCCTGCCACGGCGGCGACCCTGCTGGCGCAGTCCACGTCGCTGCCCGCCCGTCCGTGGCCGCGCCGCCTGCTGGGCACCGCCGCCTGGCGCGCCCTGGCCGACGGCCTGCACCACGACCCCCTCGCGCTGCTGGCGCTGTGGGCGGACACGTCGCACGTCCACGCCCTGTTCCTGGCGGACGGCCCGGAGCCCGTCCTGGCCTCCGTCGCCGTGGACGCCGGCGCCTACCCCGCGCTCTCCCCCGCACGCCCCGCCGGCGCCTGGTTCGAGCGCGCGATCCGCGACCTGTGGGGCCACGAGGCCGCCGGCGGCACCGACAGCCGCCCCTGGCTCGACCACGGCCGCTGGCCGAACCACCGCCCGATGAGCCCGCGCCCCACGCCCGCCGAGGCCCCCGAGCCGCCCGAGTTCCTTGGCGAGCCCGCCGACGGCACCCACCAGGTCCCGCTCGGCCCGGTCGGCGGCGACCGCTGGGGCCTCGACGGCGCCGCGCACCTGCGCCTCACGGTCTCCGGCGACACCGTGCTGCGCGCCGAGGCGCTCGGCGGCTACGGCCACCGCGGCGTGCTGGCCGCGATGCGCGGCAGGACGCCGCAGGCCGCCGCCCCGCTCGCCGCCCGCCTCGCCTCCGACGCCGCCGTCGCCCACGCCGCCGCCTTCGCCCGCGCCGTGGAGGCCGCGACAGGCCTGCAGCCGCCGCCCCGCGCCGAGGCGGTCCGCGCCGCCGCCCTCGAGCTGGAGCGCGTCGCCGGCCTGCTCGGCGCCCTGCACCACATCGCCGACACGGCGGGCGCCCCCTGCGCGTCCGGCTTCGGCCTCCTGCGCGAGCGCGTGCTGCGCGGCTGCGGCGCCGCCTTCGGGCAGCGACTGATGCTCGACGCAGTGCTGCCCGGCGGCCTGTCCGCCGACCCCGCCCCCGCCGGCCTGTCCGGGCTGCGCGCCACCCTCGACCAGGCCGCCACCGCCCTTCCGGAGCTGGTCCGCCGCTGCGACGGCCTCTTGCGCCGCGCCGAGGGCCTCGGCGTGGTGACGCCCCGCACCGCCGCCCTGCTCGGCGCCGGCGGCGTCGCGGGCCGCGCGTCCGGGCGCGGCTTCGACGCCCGCCTGCTGTTCGGCCCCGCGCCGGCCCCCACCGTCTCCCACGCCGGCGACGCCGCGGCGCGCATCCGCCTGCGCCTGCACGAGCTGGCCGGCAGCCTCGACGCCGCCGCCGACCTGCTGGACACCCTGCCGCCCGGCCCCGTCGCCGCCCCGCTGCCCCAGGCGGACGGCGAGGGCCTGGGCGCCGCCGA
>JBPBQX010000245.1:0-5925 GCA_050955025.1 Janthinobacterium lividum | reverse complement strand
CGCGCCAGCGGGTGCTCGAGGAGCAGAAGGTCGAGGCGGCGAAGCGCGAGATCGAGCGTCGCGAGCAGGAGAAGATCAACATCCTCTCCGCCGCCGAGGAGGCGCGCCGCAAGGAGGAGGAGGCCCGCAGGGCCGCCGAGGACGAGGAGCGCCGCGCCCGCGATGCGGCCGAGCAGGCCAAGGCCGACGAGGCGGCGCGTGCCGCCGCGGAGGCCGCCGCGGCCGCCGCGCCGAGTGCGAAGGCCGCCGAGGAGCCGCGCCGCGCGGTGCGTCCGCCGGCCACGACCGCGGCCCCCGCGTCGCCGTCCGAGACCCTGCGCCTGCGTCCGCAGCGCGCCGGCGAGGACGACGAGGCGCCGCGCCGCCGCAGCACCGGGCCGATCATCCCCGGCCGCAAGCCGCCCGCGCCGCCGCCCAAGAAGGTCCTTGGCGACGGCACCAACAAGCGTCCGACGCGCATCGACGTGCAGGCCGCGATCGAGGGCGACGACGACAAGTCGCGCTCGCTCGCGTCCGTGCGCCGCCAGCGTGAGAGCGAGCGCCGCAAGGCCGAGCTGGTCGCGCTGCGCTCGAACCAGGTGAAGGTGCAGCGCGACGTGGTGCTGCCGGACTCGATCACGGTGTCCGAGCTGGCCAACCGCATGGCGACGCGCGGGGCCGACGTGATCAAGGCGCTCATGAAGATGGGCGTCATGGCCACGGTGACGCAGTCGCTGGACGCCGACACCGCCGAGCTGGTGGTGCAGGAGTTCGGCCACCGCGTGCGCCGCGTGTCCGAGAGCGACGTGGAGCAGGGCATCGAGGGCGAGGTCGACGTCGACACCGACCTGCAGACCCGCGCGCCCGTGGTCACGATCATGGGCCACGTCGACCACGGCAAGACGAGCCTGCTCGACGCGCTGCGCGCCACCGATGTCGCCAAGGGCGAGGCCGGCGGCATCACGCAGCACATCGGCGCCTACAAGGTGACCATGCCGTCCGGCCAGCAGATCACCTTCCTCGACACGCCGGGCCACGAGGCGTTCACCGCGATGCGCTCGCGCGGCGCCCAGGTCACGGACATCGTGGTCCTCGTGGTGGCCGGCGACGACGGGGTGATGCCGCAGACCATCGAGGCGATCCGCCACGCCAAGGCGGCCAACGCGCCGCTGATCGTGGCGATCAACAAGATGGACAAGCCAGGCTCGGATCCGCAGCGCGTGCGACAGGAGCTGCTCAGCCACGAGGTCGTGGTCGAGGACATGGGCGGCGACACCCAGGACGTGCAGGTGTCGGCGACCAAGCGCACCGGCCTCGACAAGCTCGAGGAGGCGATCATGCTGCAGGCCGAGGTTCTCGACCTGCGGGCCAACCCGGAGCGCACCGCGGAGGGCGCGGTGATCGAGAGCCGTCTCGACCGTGGCCGCGGCCCGGTGGCGACGATGCTCGTGCAGAAGGGCACGCTGCGCCAGGGCGAGATCGTGGTGGCCGGCGCCGAGTGGGGCCGCATCCGCGCGATGCTCGACGACAAGGGGCAGGCGCTCAAGGAGGCGGGTCCTTCCACGCCGGTCGAGATCCTCGGCCTCAGCGGCGTGCCGGGGGCGGGCGAGCCGTTCGTGGTCGTGGAGAACGAGATGCGGGCGCGCGAGATCAGCGAGTTCCGCCAGCGCAAGGTGCGGGCCAAGACCTCGGCCGGGCTGACGGCGGCGCGCGGCACGATGGAGCAGATGCTCGCGCGTGCCGTGGCCGGCGCGCAGAAGGAGGTGGCGCTCCTCATCAAGACCGACGTGCAGGGCAGCGCGGAGGCGATCCAGGCCACCGTGCTCAAGCTGGAGCACGAGGAGGTCAACGTCCGCGTGCTGAACTCCTCGGTGGGGCAGATCACCGAGAGCGATATCCAGCTCGCCAAGGCGTCCAACGCGATGATCATTGGCTTCAACGTCCGCGCCACCGCGCAGGCGCGGGCGCTGGCGACGCGCGACGAGGTGGAGATCCGCTACTACTCGATCATCTACCAGGTGATCGACGACATCGAGCAGCTCGTGAAGGGCAAGATCAGCCCGAAGTATCGCGAGAAGTTCCTGGGCTACGCCGAGATCCGCAAGGTGTTCGACATCACCAAGTCGGGCAAGGTCGCGGGCTGCATGATCACCGAGGGCGTGGTCAAGCGCGGCTGCGGCGTGCGTCTGCTGCGCGACAACGTCGTCATCCACCAGGGCGAGCTCAGCGTGCTCAAGCGGTTCAAGGACGACGTCAAGGAGGTGGCACGCGGCTACGAGTGCGGCCTCTCCTTCGCCGGCTTCCAGGACCTGCGCGAGGGCGACATGGTCGAGTGCTACGAGCCGGAGCTGATCCCGGCTTGAGCAAGCGCGTCACCCCGAAGGGCCCGACCCAGCGCCAGCTCCGCGTGGGCGAGGAGATCCGCCACATCCTGGCGGGGATCTTCGCGCGCGCGGAGTTCCGCGACCCGGACCTGGCCGCGGCGCAGGTCACGGTCACGGAGGTTCGGATCTCGCCGGACCTCAAGCACTCCACGGCGTTCGTGGCGCGGCTCGGACGCAGCGACATCGACGCGCTGCTGCCGAACCTGAAGCGCGTGGCGCCGTACCTGCGCGGGCAGCTTGCCCATGCGATGCGGTTGAGGGTCGCGCCGGACGTGTCGTTCCAGCCGGATACGGCGCTGGAGTATGCGATGCACGTCGACAAGCTCCTGCACCAACCGGAGGTCCTGCGGGACCTGGAGCAGTAAGGCCAGGGCTCTGCCCTGGACCCGCCAGGGCGAGCCGCCCTGGACTGGCTTCCCTTAAGTAAATGGTTTCCAAAGGCCGAGGCCTTTGGCGGGTCCGGGCAGAGCCCGGCCTTGCTTTCTTTCTAGGTTCCAGAACATGCGCCGCAAGAAGGGCCTGCCGCTTGACGGCTGGCTGATCATCGACAAGCCGTCCGGCATCACCAGCACCAGCGTCGTCAACCGCGTCCGCCGCGGCTTCGACGCGCAGAAGGCCGGGCACGGCGGCACGCTGGACCCGCTGGCGACCGGGGTGCTGCCGATCGCGTTCGGAGCGGCGACCAAGACCGTGCCCTACGTCATGGACGGCACGAAGCTGTACCGCTTCACGCTGCGGCTCGGCGAGTCGCGCGACACGGACGACGCGGACGGCGCGGTGACGGCGGACTCGGACGCGCGGCCGACGGACGAGGCGATCCGGGCGGCGCTGCCGGCGTTTCAGGGCGACATCATGCAGGTCCCGCCCGTCTACTCCGCGATCAAGGTGGCGGGGGAGCGGGCGTACGACATGGCGCGCGAGGGCAGGGCGCCCGAGCTCGCGGCGCGGCCGGCGCGGGTGGACCGCTTCGAGCTGGTGGAGCGGGTGGACGCTGACACGGCGGTGTTCGAGGTGCAGTCGGGCAAGGGCGTGTACATGCGCAGCCTGGCGCGGGATCTCGCGCTCGCGTGCGGGGCGCTCGGGCATGTGGCGGCGCTGCGGCGGCTGCGGGTGGGGCCGTTCACGGAGGCGCAGGCGATTTCCCTGGACAGGGCGACGCGCGAGGAGGATACCCCGCCAGCTTCCCCGGACCTCCTGCTTCCCGTCCTGACCGCCCTGGCCGACATCCCGGCGCTGGCCCTGACGGAGCACGAGGCCATCCGCTTCACGCAGGGACAGGCCGTCAGCCTGGTCGACCTGATGGGGCGGATTCCGGACCTGGCCGACCCCGATGGCGGGCTGGCGCGGGCCATGGCGGGAGAGCGCGTGATCGGGCTGTGCCGTCTCGAGGACGGCTGGTTGAAGCCCGAGCGCCTGCTGTAACCCCGCCGCGCCGACCGCACAGGCGGCGGCCGCGGCCAGCCACGGAGTTCATGATGTCGCAGACAGCGGAGCGTCGCACGACGCTCATCGGCGAGTACGCCACGGGTGCGGCCGACACCGGCAGCCCCGAGGTCCAGGTGGCCCTGATCTCGGACCGGATCACCAGCCTCACCGACCACCTCAAGACGCACGCGAAGGACTTCCACTCGCGCCGCGGCCTGCTGATGCTGGTGGGGCGCCGGCGCCGGCTGCTCGACTACCTCAAGCGCAAGGACAAGACGCGCTACGAGACGCTGATCGGGCGCCTGGGCCTGCGCCGCTAGACGACGGCCGGCGCCCCTTGCGGGCGCCGGCGCCGCCGGGCGGTCGCGTCCGGCACGACGACCCTGCGCCATGGGGCGCGGGGCACTGCCGCCAGGCTTGGCGGGGGCTCGATCCGGCCCGGCGTTTCCGGCCACATGGCTTCGCGGCTGCACGATCCGGTCCAGGCCGGGGCAGACCGCTCCCATGCCGCCCGAAACGCCGCCTCCCCGTTCGCGGGAGCCACTCCAGATCGCGCAGCCCGCCTGTCCGCGGCCCGGCCGGGGCGCCTCGTGCGCCGGGTCGGCAAGGATGGAGAACGCGATGTTCAACCACGTCCGCAAGGAGATCGAGTGGGGCGGCCGCACGCTGGTGCTGGAGACGGGCAAGATCGCCCGCCAGGCCGACGGCGCCGTCCTCGTCACCTACGGCGACACGATCGTGCTGTGCACGGCGGTCGGCGTGCGCTCGGTCAAGCCGGGGCAGGACTTCTTCCCGCTGACCGTGAACTACCAGGAGAAGGCGTTCGCGGCCGGCAAGATCCCCGGCGGCTTCTTCAAGCGCGAGGGGCGCCCGTCGGAGAACGAGGTGCTGACCTCGCGCCTGATCGACCGCCCGCTGCGCCCGCTGTTCCCGCAGGGCTTCCGCAACGAGGTCCAGGTCGTCGCCACCGTGCTCAGCCACGACATGGAGAACGACCCTGACATCGTGGCGCTGATCGGCTGCTCGGCGGCGCTGACGATCTCGGGCATCCCGTTCATGGGGCCGGTGGCGGCGGCGCGGGTGGGCTTCGCGCAGGGCGCCTACGTCCTTAACCCGACGGTCGAGCAGATGGAGGGCGCGGCGCTCGACCTCGTGCTCGCCGGCACGACCGAGGGCGTGCTGATGGTGGAGAGCGAGGCCACGGAGCTGTCCGAGGAGGTCATGCTCGGTGCCGTGGAGTTCGGCCACCAGCAGTTCCAGCCGGTGATCCAGGCGATCATTGACCTGGCGGAGCAGTCGGCCAAGGAGCCGTGGACGCTGCCGGAGGAGAGCGAGACGGTGCGCACGCTGCGCGGCCGCATCGACGCGCTGGCGCGCACGTCCATCGCCGGCGCCTACCAGGAGCGCGTCAAGCAGGCGCGCTACGAGAGGGTCGGCGCGGCGAAGAAGGCCGCGACCGAGCAGCTCGTGGCCGAGGGCCTCGACGTCGGCGCCGCGAAGGGCCTGTTCAAGGATCTCGAGGCCGATATCGTCCGCAACGCGATCCTGGACAACGGCATCCGCATCGACGGGCGCGACACCAAGACGGTGCGCCCGATCGTGGCCGAGGTCGGCATCCTGCCGCGCGCGCACGGCTCGGCGCTGTTCACCCGCGGCGAGACGCAGGCGCTGTGCGTGGCCACGCTCGGCACGGGCCAGGACGAGCAGATCGTGGACGCGCTCGACGGCGAGTACCGCGAGCACTTCATGCTGCACTACAACTTCCCTCCCTACTCGGTGGGCGAGGCCGGCCGCATGGGCAGCCCGGGCCGCCGCGAGATCGGCCACGGCAAGCTGGCGTGGCGCGCGATCCGTCCGGTGCTGCCGGCCAAGACCGCGTTCCCGTACACGCTGCGCGTCGTGAGCGAGATCACCGAGAGCAACGGCTCGTCGTCGATGGCGACGGTGTGTGGGACGTCGCTGTCGCTGATGGACGCGGGCGTGCCGCTGGCGCGTCCGGTGGCGGGCATTGCGATGGGGCTGATCAAGGAGGACCGCGGGTTCGCGGTGCTCTCGGACATCCTGGGCGACGAGGACCATCTCGGCGACATGGACTTCAAGGTGGCCGGCACCGAGGCGGGCATCACCTCGCTGCAGA
>JBPBQX010000244.1:0-5976 GCA_050955025.1 Janthinobacterium lividum | reverse complement strand
CACGCGGGGGGCGCCGGTCAGGGGGCGGGCGCCGGGGCGGCGGCGCGCGGGGCCGGAGCGGCGGGCGGCGGCGCGTCGGGCGGCGGCGCGTCGGGCGGCGCGGCGACAGGCTGCGGCGCGACAGGCTGCGGCACGACAGGCTGCGGCGCGGGGGGCTGCGGCGCGAGGGGCTGCGGCGCGGCGGGCAGGGCGGGGGGGAGGACCCAGGAGCGGGTGCGGAGCAGGTGGCGCAGCCAGAGCCCGGACCCGCGGCGCCAAGCGAGCGACTGCGCGCGGCCCCAGCCGGGGGCGGGCGGCGGGGGCGCGGCGAGGCGGGCGGCGAGGAGGGCGGCGATGGTGCGTGCGCGCGCGGTCCAGGTCAGGTCGCGGCTGTCGGCCAGGGCCTGCGTCGCGAGGCGTTCGGCCAGCGCGGGGTCGCGCGCCAGGGCGTCGAGCGCGTCGGACAGGGCGGGGGCGTCGTCGGGGCGGCACAGCAGGGCGTTGTCGCCGTGGCGCAGGACCTCGCGCACGTCGGGCGTGTCGCCGGCCACGATCGCGCGCCCGGCCGCGAGGTACAGGAACAGCTTGAGCGGCAGCACGGTGGAGCCGAACTCGGCCAGCGGCTTCCACGACGGCGGCACCAGCAGCACGTCGGCGGCCAGGATCCAGGCGGCGAGCGCGTCGGGCTCCTGCCAGCCGACCACGCGCACGTTGGGCACCGCCGCGGCCAGCGCCTCGACCGGGCCCTCGCCCACCGAGCCCACGAGCAGGAACAGGTGGTCGGTGCGCAGCCGCGCGGCCTCGACCACGAGCGCCAAGCCCTTCCGGTGGTTCAGGCGGCCCGTGTAGACGACGGTGCGCCGCGCCGGGTCCAGGTCGAGCGCGCGCTTGGCCGCCTCGACCGGCGGGCGGGCGCGGAAGCGGGCGGGGTCGAAGCCGTTTCGCACGCGCACCAGCTTCGCGGGCGCGAGGCCAAGGGCGAGGTACCGCTCGCGCGTGTAGTCGGAGTGGCAGACGTTGACCAGGAACCGGGGGTGGGCGAGCAGGCGCGCGATCAGCGGCTGCAGCGGCGGCACCTGCGCGGCCCAGGGGCGGTAGTGGTCGAACGCCACGCGCTGCCCGCACAGGATCGCCACGAACGCGATCCACAGGTTGCGCGTGTAGACGAGGTCGGCCTCGCGGAACGCCCGGCGGAACGGCAGGCCGAGCCCGCAGCACAGGTGGCGCAGCGCCGCCGGGCGCAGCGGCGCGCGGGCGCGGACCACGGGCATGCCGGCCAGCGCCTCCGCCGCGGCGCGCGCCTCGTCCGTGGCGGGCAGCGGGACGTGCAGCCACGCCTGGCGCAGCAGCGGGGCCAGGTGGCGCGCGGTGGACACGAACACCTCGGCGTCGGCCTGGCGGCTGGGCAGGGGGTTCTCGAACGCGAACAGGACTTTTGCCCCCCCGGACGCGGGGGAGGCGGGCGGCGCGGTGCCCGGTGCGGCGGCGCCGGGTGCGGCAGCAGCAGGGTTCGGCGCGGCGGCGGTCACGTGCGGTCCGCCTCCATGCTCGGCGTGCGCGCCGCCTTGCGGGCAGGCACGGGCTGCGGGGCGCCTCCCTTAGCGCGCGGGCGGCGCGGTGAACAGCGGCGGGGGCTGCGGGCCGGTCACGCGCGCAGTCCGGGCGCGCAGGGGCCGCGCGGCGCGGCGAGGCCCGGCACGCACGCGGCGGCGAGCGCGCTGTAGAGCTGGCGCCCGCGGTCGGCGGCGACGCTCTCGGGCGTGATCGCGGCGACCAGCGCGCGGGTGCGCACCGACGCGTACCAGTGCACGGCGCGCGTCTCGCCGCACAGCGCCAGGTCGAGGCGCGGCGCCGCACGGCCGGCGCGGAACCAGTGCTCGGAGACCTCCGGCGGCAGCGGCGAGAACACGCGCGGCGCGTGCACCACCAGGCCCTCCGCCGCCCCGCCCGCGACCACGGCCTGCAGCAGCGCCGGGCCGAGCGCCGTGCGCTGCGCCAGCCGCGCGTCGGGCACCGCGGCCATGGCGCGCAGGCACGCCTCGAGCAGCGGCGCGCCCGCCTCCGCGCCCATCGCCGCGTTGTTCACCGCGCAGGGAAAGCCGCCCTCCACGTGGCGGAACGCCCGCCAGCCGCCGGGCAGCCGCCGCATCGCCTTGCGCGCCAGGTCCAGCGCCCCGTGCCTGGCCAGCAGCGCCGGCGAGCGCGACTCGCGCGCCCGCTGCGGCCACACGATGCGCTCCGTGCCCACGAACTGCCGCGCCGCCAGCAGCGGTCGCAGCGAGGCCACGGTCAGCGTGTCCAGGTCGAGGTAGATCCCGCCGTCGCGGTGCAGGATCGCCGCCCGCAGCACGTCCGAGCGCTGCGCCGCGTCGCCCAGCCGCCCGTACAGCCGCGCCAGCCCCCCGCCGAGCCCGAGCGCGCGCCCGCACCCGTCCAGGAGCCGCGGCGGGTCGGCGCGCGACAGCCGCACGCCGGCGGCGGCGCGCAGGGCGCGCACGGGGGCGTCGTCGGCCAGGGCGTCCGTGTGGTGGAGCACGACCTCGTCCAGGCCGGCGCGGGCGGCGGCGGAGAGCACGGCGAAGGCGTACGCCCAGGGGAGGGACGGGCCGATCCAGCAGAAGTGCAGGCGGGCGGGGATCGTCATGCGGGGGCCCCAGGAAGGCCAGGGCTCTGCCCTGGACCCGCCAGGGCGAGCCGCCCTGGACTGGCCTTGCTTAAGGAGGGGATTCCAAAGGCGAGCCTTTGGTGGAGTCCAGAGGCGAAGCCTTTGGCCTTGCCTGCTTCCTTCAGCGTGGCAGCACCGAGTAGAGCGTGCTGTCCGCATTGTGCCACTGCGCGACGAGGCGCGGGTTGCGGTATCCGCGGGGCAGGGCGGTGTCGATCAGCCAGAGGTCGTCGATGCCGTCGAAGGGCACGGCTGCGAGGGCGTCGTGGATCGTGGGCTGCTTGTGCTCGATGCCGCCGCACTTGGACGGCCAGACGTACTGGGAGGGGTCGTCGAAGAACGCGGGCGACGGGCGGTAGAGGATCTGCAGCAGGTGGGCGCCGTCGACGTCCCACTGCGCGTTGGTCCAGCTCCTGCGGAACACGATGGCCAGGTCGCCGATGTGGTCCAGACGGTCGCCGCGCCAGTTGCGGGCGAAGGAGCACTCGCGTGTGTTGAGCACGAGGACGCGGCTGTGCTCGGCGATGTGGGGCAGGGCGGCCGCCTCGGCGCGGTAGCTGGCGTCGTAGGCGACGAAGCCGGCGGCGGTGGCGGCCAGGCGCACGGCGAGCAGCGCCAGGCCGCACAGCGAGACGGCGCGGGCGAGGCGCGGGCGGACGCCGCTCCAGTCCTGGGTGGCGAAGGCGAGCATGGGCAGCAGCGGGAGCAGGCGCTCGTCGGCGTAGGAGGAGCCGCTGAGCGAGGACGGCATGACCGCGAACAGCACGCACAGGGCGAGCAGCGCCGGCGTCACGGCGGGGTGCGGGCGCGCGCCGCGGCGCCAGCCCACGACGAGCACGGCGCAGGCCAGGCAGAGGGAGGCGACGTCGAGCGCCATGTCCTGGTCGCGCAGGATCATCAGGATGGCGTCGGCCTTGGCGCGCAGGCTGATGCGGTTGCGCCCGGCGAAGGAGGCGGCGTCGAGGCGCCAGGCCACGAGGATGGGCAGGGCGCACAGCAGCGGGCGGACGCGGCGCAGCAGGGGCGCGAGCCGCCGCCAGCCGTCGCGCGAGCGCACGAGGGCGAGCGCGCGCAGGCCGCCCAGCGGCGCCAGCTCGCGCGAGCCGACGAGCATGACGAACAGGCAGCCGGCGACGACGTGGCACAGGAACAGCAGCGGCACGGCGAGCCAGGTCGCGGCCTCGCGCAGGCGTGGGTGGCGGTCGAGGCGGATCCAGGCGGACAGCGCGAGCAGGGCGCCGGCGACGCCGAGCATGTAGTTGAGGAACCCGGTGTTCAGCGGGAAGCACCAGACGAACACCAGCGCCCAGGGGGCGGCGGCGGCGCCGCGCGGGTTCAGCGTGCGGGCGAGCAGCAGGATGCCGGCGGCGAGCAGGGCGGGGATCGCGGCCGCGACGAGGCGGAACGCGAGCGGGACGCCGAGCGCGCCCTGCAGCGCGGCCACGACCAGGTCGGTGCCGAGGTTGGGCACGGGGTGCCAGCGGAACGCGAAGAAGCGGCCGAGCGCGGGGTCGTCGCCGGCGTGGGCCGCGATCAGGGCGGCGGCCATGTGGCCGGGCACGTCGGTGAGCGGCGGGATCGCCGCGAGCAGGAAGGGCGCCGCGAGCAGCAGGCAGGCCAGCAGGATGGCGGGGGCGCGGGTGAGGTCGGGGAAGCGTCGCGCGAGGGGCGCGGGGCCGGGCGTCACGCGGGCGCGCCGCGGCGGGCGGGCAGTCCGTTCTGTCTGCGCAACCGTCTCTTCCGGCGTGTGGGCGCCCAGATGGCGCAGGGCGCGCCGGACGTCAACAGGCGCGGGGCGGGGCGCGCGGCGGGGCGGGCGCGCCGGAGGCGCGGCGCGCGTCGTTGCGCCGCTGCCGGCCAGGCGGGCGGGATGTGTACGGTTCTATACACTACAGAACCAGAAATGGAACGTCGCTATAGTCTGAACATAAGCCATTACCACCCGAATGCTGTCCGTCAATTCAGGGCTTGTTAAGCATGTCGCGGCTAGGGTGGCTCCAGATGCAAGAACGCAAGCCGGAATTGTTGGGAGAGCTGCATCCGCACGCCGCCCCGGCAGTATCCAGACAAGGACGCCCCCGCGAGATCCAGTAACGCGCCAGAATTCCGGCCGGAAGAAGCCTGACCCGCGGCGGCGCGGGCAAGGACTCCTGCCGACGGCGACGACAGGCGACCGGCCGTCGCCGGTCATGCCGGCGCGAAGCCATCCGGCAGAACTGCAACAGGGCCGGCGACCGGCCCGGAAGGTCATCATGTCCACCAGCACCCCGCCCACCCTCTTCGTCACCAACGAGGCCCAGCTCAACGCGGCGATCGCGACCGTCAACAGCGGCGTGGCGGGCGCCTACACCATCAGCCTCTCCGGCCCGATCGCCGTGACCACGCCGCTCGCGGCGATCGGCGTCCCGTCGGGCTCGAGCCTGGTGATCCAGGGCAACGGCTACGCGGTGGACGGCGGCGGCACGCAGCACGGCTTCGTGGTGACGGGCGGGCAGGTGACCTTCGCCAACCTCACGATCTCGGACATGCTGGCCCAGGGCGGCAGCGCGGGCGGCGACGGCGGCGGCGGCGGCGGGCTCGGCGCCGGCCTGCTGGTGGGCAGCGCCGCGGCGGTCACGCTGTCCGGCGTGGCGTTCAGCCACGACGCGGCGCAGGGCGGGGCGGGCGGCACGGGCGGTGCCACGGCCGCGACCGGCGCGGACGCGGGCGCCACGGGCACGGCGGGCACCGGCGGCGGCATCCTGTCCAGCCTGGTGGGCGCGGGCGGCGGCGGGGCGGGCGGCACGGGCGGCAGCGCGGGCGGCGCGCCGGCGCCGGGCACGGCCGGCGGCACCGGCACGGGCGGCGGCACCGGCGTCGTGGGCATCGTCTCGACCAACATCGTCGGCGGCGGCGGCGGCGGTGGCGGCGGCGGCGGCGGCCTGGGCGGCGCGGGCGGCTCCGGCGGCGCCAGCGGCGGCGCCTCGACCGTGGTCCCGCTGAGCCTCGGCGTGCTGAACGGCTCCACCGTGGGCGGCGGCACCGGCGGCACCGGCGGCACCGGGGCGCTGGGCGGCGGCGGCGGCGGCGGCGGCGCGGGCGCGGCCGGGCTCGGCCTGGCCAGGGTCGGGACCGGCACCCAGGGCAACGTCGTCAACACGGACGGCGGCGCGGGCGGCACCGGCGGCACGGGCGGCTTCGGCGGCGGCGGCGGCGGCGGCGGCTCCGCCACGGCGGGCGGCACCGTCGGCGCGGGGGCGGCCGGCGGCTTCGGCGCGGGCGCGGGCGCGGCCGGCACGTCGGGCGGCGCGAACGGTGCGGGCGGCGGCGGGCTCGGTGCGGGCGGCGACATC
>JBPBQX010000243.1:0-6119 GCA_050955025.1 Janthinobacterium lividum | reverse complement strand
ACACCGCGTCGATCGTCTCCGCACGCAGCTCGTCCGCAAGCTGCCGCAGCTGCTCGGCCGAGAAGTTGCGCATGTCGGACGGGACATGAACACGGTCCAGAACAGGCGTCATGCCCACACCCAATCCAATGCCATTGCTCCAACACCCATCCCGCAGCCCCGGCGCGCGGCGCTCGATATGACACCGACGCCGCGTCCCGCAAAGCACCCTGCGCCCGACCGGGCGCGGGCCGCGCGCCCCGGCAGGCCGCGCCGCCCGATTCCCGCCATGCCTCCGGGACCAACGCATCCCGCCGGCCCCCGTTCGACAGCCATGGCGCAGGGCAGCCCGGCCACGGGGGCCGATGGTGCAGAAATGCAACAGCGTCGGCACGATCGTCACGGCATTCCGCCCGTGTCACTACGGCTCGCGCCCCGGGTGCCGGGTCGCCCGGCCCTGCCCGGGTCGGTCGCGGCGCAGAAACCATGTCCGCCGTGCCAGGGCAAGCGAGGTGCGGGCCGGGTCCCCCGCCCTCCCCGAGAGGGTCTGCGGGCAGCCATCACGATCCTGCCAGCCCCGCCAGCCCGGGCGCGGGCGCGGGCCGGCTTCGCGGCTGCGGCATTGCCGGGGCACGGACGCGGTGCCATACAAACCGATACCGGCGCGCAAGCCGGCCTTCCCCCGTGTGGGGAAGAGGCCAGCGGCCCTCCGTTCCCGTTCACAGGCCCCCGGCGCGCATCGTCGCGGCGGCTCGCGCCCTGCCCCGTGCGGGCGGCGGCGGGCGGTCGGGCCGTCCACGCGTGAACCCGCCCCGCGGGTCGAGGCTCAGGAGAAACGCCGTGTCCGTTCCCATGAAGCAGGTGCTGCGCGTCGGCGCCTACGTCGTCCGCCAGCACCTCGCCGGCCGCAAGCGCTACCCGCTGGTGCTGATGCTCGAGCCGCTGTTCCGCTGCAACCTGGCGTGCTCCGGCTGCGGCAAGATCGACTACCCGACGGAGATCCTGAACCAGCGCGTCTCGGTGGCCGACTCGCTGGCGGCGGTGGACGAGTGCGGCGCGCCGGTGGTGGCGATCGCCGGCGGCGAGCCGCTGCTGCACAAGGAGATGCCGGAGATCGTCCGCGGCATCCTGGCCAAGAAGAAGTTCGTCTACCTCTGCACCAACGCCCTGCTGCTCGACAAGAAGATGGACCAGTACGAGCCCCACCCCTACTTCTCGTGGGACATCCATCTCGACGGCGACAAGGCGATGCACGACTCGGCCGTCGACCAGGACGGCGTCTACGACCGCGCCATCGCCGCCATCAAGCGGGCCAAGGAGCGCGGCTTCCGCCTGTCGATCAACTGCACGCTGTTCGACGGCGCGCAGGCCGACCGGGTCGCGAAGTTCTTCGATGAGGTCATGGCGATGGGCGTGGACGGGATCATGACCTCGCCCGGCTACGCCTACGAGCGCGCCCCGGACCAGGCGCACTTCCTGTCGCGGCAGAAGACCAAGCAGCTGTTCCGCGACATCCTGGCGCGCGGCAAGGGCAAGGGCTGGAAGTTCACCCAGTCGCCCCTGTTCATGAACTTCCTGGCCGGCAACGAGACCTACCACTGCACGCCCTGGGGCAAGCCCACGCGCAACGTGTTCGGCTGGCAGCGGCCCTGCTACCTGCTCGGCGAGGGCTATGCCAGCACGTTCCAGGAGCTGATGGACACCACCGACTGGGACAAGTACGGGACCGGGAACTACGAGAAGTGCGCCGACTGCATGGTGCACTCCGGCTACGAGAGCACTGCGGTGATGGACGCCGTGAAGAGCCCCATCAAGACCATGATGGTCGCCCTGCGCGGCCCGCGCACCGACGGGCCGATGGCGCCCGAGATCAGCCTGGAGAACCAGCGGCCGGCCGAGTTCGTGTTCAGCAAGCACGTCCAGGAGAAGATGGCCGAGCTGCGCCACGCCAAGCCGGCCAAGCCGGTGCCGGTCGACGCGGCCGAGTAAGCAAGCAAGGTTGAGGCTCTGCCTCAAACTCCGCCAAGGGCAGGGCCCTTGGATCGCCTTCTCTAAGTAAGGGGATCAAAGGGCCTCACGGCCCTTTGCGGGTTTGGGCAGAGCCCATGCTTGCTGGCCTGCCTTCGCGACAAATATGGGCACCATGCGCGGTGCCGCCCCCACGACATTGATCACCCCTGCCCCCTTCGTGGTGCAGCGGATGCTTGCCCCTGGCGCAGGCCGTGTGTCCTGATGGCCGCGGTTGTGGGGCACACGTGATGCTGCGTCGCCGTTCGTTCCTGGCTGCCGGCCTGTCGACCGCTCTCGTGCCGGGGCTTGCTGCCGCAGGCGGGCCGGACGACGACGCCATCGGCGCGATCCTGGACGAGCGGATCGGGGCGGAGCGGCGCAGCGTCGGCATGGTGGCCGGGGTGATCACCGAGGGCGGCGAGCGGCGCGTGGTCGGGCGCGGGCGGCTGGACCAGCCCGACCCGCGCGTGCCCGACATCGACACCGTGTTCGAGATCGGCTCGATCACGAAGGTGTTCACGGCGCTGCTGCTCGCCGACATGGCGCTGCGCGGCCTCGTGGCCTGGGACGAGCCGGTGGCGCGGCTGCTGCCGGCGTCGGTGCGCGTGCCGCGCTTCGGGGACGCGCAGATCACGCTGCTGGACCTCGCGACGCACAGCTCCGGGCTGCCGCGCATGCCGGGCAACTTCCACCCGGCCGACCCGGGCGACCCTTACGCCGACTACACGGTGGGGCAGCTCTACGACTTCCTCGACAACGCCACGCTGAGCCGCACGCCGGGCACGGCGTACGAGTACAGCAACCTCGGGTTCGGGCTGCTCGGGCACGCGCTGTCGCTCAGGGCGGGGGCGGGGTTCGAGGCGCTGGTGCGCACGCGGATCTGCGCTCCGCTCGGGCTGGACAGCACGGCGGTGACGCCGGACGCGGGCATGCGGGCGCGGCTGGCGGCGGGGCACGACGCGGCGCTCTCGCCGGTGGAGCCGTGGTCGATGCCGACGCTCGCGGGGGCGGCGGCGCTGCGGTCGACGGCGCGCGACCTGCTCGTGTTCCTCTCGGCGGCGAGCGGGCGGACGGCCACGCCGCTCGCCCCGGCGTTCGCGGCGCTGCTGGACACGCGCCGGCCGGGCGAGGGGCTGCACACCGACGCGGCGCTCGGCTGGATGGTGACGCGGCGCGCCGGCGGCGAGGTCGCGTGGAAGAACGGCGGCACGGGGGGGTTCTCGTCGTACGCCGGGTGGTCGCGGCGCTCGGGGCGGTGCGCGGTGGTGCTGGGCAACGCGCAGGTGCCGCCCGGCCTGGACGACATCGGGCTGCACCTGATCGACCCCGAGTCGCCGCTGGCCGCCCTGCCCCGCCAGGCGCCGATCGACCCGGCGCGGCTCGACGCCTACGTCGGGCTGTACTCGGTGGCGCCGGTGTTCATGCTCGACGTGGCCAGGCTCGGCGACCGGCTGTTCGTGCAGACCACGGGGCAGCGGCCGCTGGAGATCTTCTACGGGGGCGACGGGCGGTTCTTCTTCAAGCAGGTCAACGCGCGGCTGGACTTCGCCTTCGACTCGAAGGGGCGGGCGGTGTCGCTGGTGCTGGACCAGAACGGGCGCGACCTGCACGGGCTGCGCGTCCAGTAGCGCGGGGCGGCGGGCGGGGCCGGGGGCCGCGCGGCGAACGCACGGCGGGGCGGGACGGGGCGGGGCGGGGCGGGAAAACGACCTCACCGGGGCGGGCGGATTTCCTGTAGGATGGGGACGTGGCCCTGCGCGGCCGGGACCCGCCTGGCGGGCGACGGCGCGGGCCCGGGGCGGGTGCCGCCGGCAGGAGGCCGGGCGCGCGACGCAGGCCGCGCCGGCCGCTCCCGTCCGCGCCAGGAAGGCGTATGCTGCTACCCCTCACCGAGGCGAGCACAGCTTCCCATGGCCCTGACGCGCTGCACCGACCTGTTCGGCTACACGACCCTGCTCGACGACGACCCGATGTGCGAGACCTACACGGACGTGCTGTGCGTGCCGGCCGTGCACGGGGAGACGGCGCCGGGGATCTTCGACCGCGGGCGCAAGGCGGTCACGGCGGCGGGCTACTTCCGCGCCTCGCCGGACCCGGTGATGTTCGGCTCGCCGTTCACCACGCTCGACGCCACGCGGTTCGATCACGCCGACGAGGGGTTCACCTACCTGTTCCTCGGCACGCTGACCGCGCATTTCGGGCACTTCATCCTGGGCAGCATGGGGCGGCTGTGGCCGCTGCGCTTCGCGCCGGACCCGCGGATGCGCTTCGTGGTGCTCAACCCCGAGCCGCTGGAGCCGCTGTTCGAGAGCGCGTTCCTGCGCGACATCCTGGGCCAGCTCGGGCTCGGGCCGCACAACGTCGTGGGGTTCAGCGCGCCGGTGCGCTTCGCCCGCCTGGTGGTGCCCTCGCCGGCGATCGAGGAGCACAACTTCTCGCACCGCGTGTTCGCGCGCCTGTGCAACCGCATCGGCGCGCTGCTCACGGCGCACCTGCCGCCGGTGCCGCGCGCGGCGCCGGTGTTCCTGTCCAAGGCGCGGATGCGCGCCGGCGTCGCGCGGCTGGCCAACGAGGCGGAGTTCTGCGACCGGCTCGAGTCGCGCGGGGTGGAGATCGTCTATCCCGAGACGCTGGACTTCCCCGAGCAGGTCCGGCTGTTCCGCGACACGGCGATGCTCACGGGCTGGGCGGGCTCGGCGATGCACGCCGCGATCTTCGCGCCCGGGCGCGACATGCTGACGCTGTCGTTCCAGGCCACCATGCTGAGCAACCAGCGGCTGCTCGACCAGGCCAACGACGCGCGCAGCCTGACGCTGTTCCCCGAGGGCGACATGCTGCCCGGGCCGCCGGCCCCTGGGTTCGACCACAGCTTCGTGCTGCGCGACCCCGTGCGCACGGCCGACGAGTTCCTCGCCGAGATCGACGCGTCGCTGCGCCCGGCGGTCGCGGCGCGGCGCGGCGCGGGAGGCGCGGGCGCGACCGGCGTGGGCGAGGATGCCGCGCCGGGGGCGGGCAAGGGGGGGCGGCTGCTGTTCGAGCACCGGTTCACGCTCGCGCGGCCGCTGCTCACCGAGGGCGAGGCGGGCTGGAGCGATCCCGAGCCGAACCACGTCTGGACCGACGGCGCCGCCAGCACGCTCACCCTGCCCCGGCCGGACACGGACAGGGCGGTGCGGCTGGAGCTGGACCTGGCGACCATCGTGCTGGCGCCGCACCTGATGTCGCGGCCGCTCACGGTCAGCGTCAACGGCGTGGAGGTGCGCTCCTTCGCGGTGCGGCGCAACGGCGAGTACGCGTGCGTGCTGCCTGACGCCTGCCTGACCGGCGAGCGGCTGCGCTTCGCGTTCAGCCACCCGATGACCATGTCGCCGCGCGACCTGGGGATGAACGACGACTCGCGGCCGATGAGCATCGCCTTCGGCGCGATCCGGCTGCGCGAGCTGGGCGCCGGCTGACGCGCGCGGCTTGAACCGGCGCGCGCGTCCCTGCATATCCCGCCCCCTGCGGCCGGGCGGCGCAGGGATCGCGCGTGCCCGCCCGCCCGCCTGCCGCCCGCCTGCCGAACGACCGGAGGATCCCGCCGTGACCGACGCTCCCGCACGACCGAGCCGCGAGGAGGCCGAGGCCGCCGTGCGCACCCTGATCCGCTGGGCCGGCGACGACCCGGGGCGCGAGGGGCTGCTCGACACGCCGGCCCGCGTGGCGCGCTCCTACGAGGAGTTCTACCAGGGCTACGGGCAGGACCCGGTGGCGCTGCTGGAGCGCACCTTCTCCGAGGTCGAGGGCTACGACGAGATCGTGCTGCTCCGCGATATCCGGCTGGAGAGCCACTGCGAGCACCACATGGTGCCGATCGTGGGCCGCGCGCACGTCGCCTACATGCCGGACCGGCGCGTGGTCGGCATCTCCAAGCTCGCGCGGCTGGTGGACGCCTACGCGCACCGGCTGCAGATCCAGGAGAAGCTCACCGCGCAGATCGCCGACACCATCCAGGCGGTGCTGCACCCGCACGGCACGGCGGTGATCATCGAGGCCACGCACGAGTGCATGAGCTGCCGCGGCGTCCACAAGACCGGGGTGAGCATGGTCACGAGCCGGATGCTCGGCATCTTCCGCGAGAACCGCTCCAC
>JBPBQX010000242.1:0-6693 GCA_050955025.1 Janthinobacterium lividum | reverse complement strand
AGCGCCTGCAGCCCGGCGGCGGACACCTCGGCCTCCTCGCCCTGGCTCGCCCAGACCAGCTGCACCTGCGCGGACAGCAGCACCTGCAGCGCGCTGCGCGTGGCCGGCGTGATGCCGCCGCCGGTGGAGGCGTACAGCGTACCGACCTGCCACCCCTCGATGCTCGCCAGGCTGAGCGCGTCGATCACGCTCTCGGTCACGGCGATGCGCGTGGTGTTGATGTGCTCGCCGACCCGGAACAGCGACTTGCCGGCGTGGCTGCTGAACCCGTTGTG
The DNA here is from genome assembly GCA_050955025.1 of Janthinobacterium lividum. Lineage (GTDB taxonomy): Bacteria > Pseudomonadota > Alphaproteobacteria > Acetobacterales > Acetobacteraceae > CAXSEF01. The sequence continues at coordinate 6,418 of JBPBQX010000242.1, read as the reverse complement.
GCGCGGCCCGCGCATCTCCCAGCCGGTGATCTGCCCGCGCGCGCCCTGGTGCATGGCCCAGACCGTGCCGTCGCCGCCCTCGCGCAGCCCGCCGCCGAACAGGGCGTTGTTGACGCTGAACGCCGGCACCCTGCGCATCCGCGTCAGGTAGTTCCAGCCGGGCGAGCCGGCCGCGAGCACGGGCGCCTTGCGCCACGCCTTCCTGATGTCCGCCGAGAACATTCGTGCCCCTTGTGTCACGCCCGGCCACCGCGCGCCGCACCTCTGCGACAGGTCGATCCGCAGGCTTGTCCAGGCGTGTCGTGCATCCGCGCCGCTCCGTGGCCGTTGTTCCCGGCCGAAGCCCATAGCGCGTAAGTGCCTGGCCGAGAATGGCCGCGCGGTATGGGAGTGTGTCAAGGATCGTCGGCCGGGCGGCCGACACGTCCCCGTCATGCGCCCGCGCGGACGGGGGCGCCACGCGGGAGGGGAGGACGGATGGCGGACGAAGATGGCGAAATCAGGGTGAACCGCGCGCCGGTGCTCACCCTGTGGGCGGCGATCGTGGCCGAGCGACTCGGCCACGACGAGGACGCCGCGATCACCCTCGGCCGCGCCGTCGCTGGCGCGAGCGCGCGCGTCAAGGCCCGCTCCATCGGCCTGGAGGAACGCCACGACGACGCCGCCGACCGGCCGCCCCCGCCGCACGAGCCCGCCCGCACCGTCCGCCTGCTCGGGCGCGAGATCCCGGTGGCCGAGCACGACGGCAGCGACCACGCCCTCGACCATGGCCGCGCGGCCGAGCCCGGCCCCGCCCGCGCCTACGTGGCGAAGGCGCTCGGCCCCCACCTGCCCGCCGTGCGCCGCGCGATGGAGGCCCTGGCCGACAGCCTGCCGCCCGACGAGCTGAACCGCACCGGCTTCCGCCTCTACGAGCACTTCCGCCCCGAGGTGCCGCCCGGCACGAAGGGCTGGGGGGCCAAGGGCGTGCTCGACCTCGCGCGCATCAGGAACGCCGCCGCGTGAGCCTGCCCGCCCCGGACCGCGGCGTCCTCGGCCACCCGCGCGGCCTCGCCGTGCTGGCCGCCACCGAGGGCTGGATCGGCTTCTCGTTCTACGGCACGCAGTCGCTGCTGGTGCTGTTCATGACCGCCCGCCTGCTCCAGCCCGGCCACGCGGAGCGCGTCCTCGGCCTCCCCGCCCTGCGCGCGGCCCTCGGCCATCCCGCCCCCGCCGCCCTGGCCGCCGCGATCATGGGCCTCTACGGCGCGCTGGCGTACGCGACGCCGATCCTGGGCGGCCTGGCCGCGGACCGCCTGCTCGGCCGCACGCGCGCCGTGGCGCTGGGCGCGGTGCTGATGACCGCCGGCCACCTCCTCATGGCCTTCGAGCCGTGCTTCCTCGTGGCGTTGTGCTGCCTGGTCTGCGGCATGGGCCTGGCCGGCACCCTCAAGGCGCAGGTCGGCGCGCTTTACGCCCGCGACGACCCCCGCCGCGCCGCCGCCTTCCAGCTCTACTCCATCGCCATCGGCATCGCCGTGATCCTCGCCCCCCTGGCCTGCGGCACGCTGGGCGAGGCCGTGGACTGGCGCTGGGGCTTCCTCGCCGCCGGCACCGGGATGCTGCTCGGCCTGGCAACCTACGCCGCCGGCCGCCGCCTGCTTCCCCCCGAGCCGCCCCGCCGCCCCCTGGGCACGCGCGCGCCACGCCTCGCCCCCGCGGACCGCCGCGCGATGGCCGCCCTGGCCGCCCTCCTGCCGGTGCTGGCCGTGGCCTCCGTCGGCAACATGGAGATCTTCAACGCCTACCTAGTCTGGGGCCGCGACAGCTACGCCCTGACCTTCGCCGGCCACGCCATGCCCGTGAGCTGGCTGCTCTCCCTCGACGCCCTCGTTGGCGTGGGGGCGCTGGCCGGCTCGCTCGCCTTCTGGCGCTGGTGGGCGCGTCGCCGGCGCATGCCGCACGAGCTGACCCGGATGGCCGCCGGCGCCGCCATCGCCGCCGCCGCCCCGCTGGTCCTGGCCGCAGCCTCGCACCACGTCGCCGGCGGCGGGCGCGTCGGCCTGGGCTGGGGCCTCGCGTTCCACGTCGTCAACGACGTCGGCTTCGCCAACCTCTACCCCGTGGGCATGGCGCTGTACTCGCGCGCCGCCCCGCCCGCCCTCGGCGCCACCGTGGTCAACGCCTACGCCCTGCACCTCTTCCTCTCGAACCTGCTCGTCGGCTGGCTCGCCGGCCTGCTGGGCACCATGCCCGCCGAGCGCTTCTGGCTGCTCCACGCGGCCCTGGTCGGCGCAGCGGCCCTGGTTCTCCTGCTGTGCGCGCCGCTGTTCCGGCCTATCCTCGACGCCCAGGCCGCGGCGGCCGGCCCCGCCCCGGGACCCGCCCCCCTGCCCGCCCGCTGACGGAGCACAGCATGTCCCAGGCAGCCGCCGGCCGGCCCGTCGGCCACGTCGCGAGCCTCTGGCGCTTCCCGGTCAAGAGCATGGCCGGCGAGTCGCTGCCCTCCGCCTTCCTGGGCTACGCCGGCGTCTACGGCGACCGGATCTACGCGTTCCACAGCTCCGCCGCGCACCCCCGCTTCCCCTACCTCACCGCCCGCGAGCGCGAGGCCATGCTCCTGTGCCGCCCCGCCTTCCTCCACCCCGACCGCATGGCCGCGCCCCCCAACCTCGCCGAGGCCGAGTCCGCACCCCCAGGCCTCACCCCCGTCTACGCCACCCCCGACGACGCCGCGCTGGAAGTGCAGCTCCCCACTGGCGAGCGCCTCGCCGTCGCCGACCCCGCCCTGGCCGCCTGGCTGTCCGAGGGCGGCCGCGACGGCCAGGTCCTGCGCCTGCTGCACTCCCACCACGCCATGACCGACTGCCGCCCGGTCTCCCTCCTCTCCGCCCAGACCGCCCGCCAGGTCGGCGAAGAGTCCGGCCTCGCCGTCGACCCCCTCCGCTTCCGCGCCAACGTCGTCCTCGACCTCCACGACGAGTCCGGCGCCGAGGCCCCCGGCTTCTCCGAGGACGCCCTCGTCGGCCGCACCCTGCGCCTCGGCGACCGCGCCACCGTGGCGATCCTCGACCGCGACCCCCGCTGCAAGATGATCGCGCTCGACCCCGCCACCGCCGCGCTGGACGGCGCCATCCTGAAATGCGTCGGCCAGCAGCACGAAGGCCGCGCCGGCATCTACGCCGCGGTGCTCGCCGAGGGCACCGTGCGCTCCGGCGACCCCGTCACCTGCCTCGACTAGGGACCCGCCCATGGACCAGCCCTCCCCCACCGAGGCCGCCCTCGACCAGCTCGGCCGCCTCGCCGCCGCCGGCGCGTCCGCCTCGCGCATCGCCGAGGCCGTCGGCGGCATCGTCGCCGCCTGGGCCGCCGAGCCCGACATGAGCCCCGCCGCCGCTCAGGCCCGCATCGAGGAGGTCTGGGACAGCCTCGGCAAGGACGCCGCCGACCTCGAAGAGCAGATCGGCGACACCGACAGCCCCGACGCCGCCGCCCTCGCCACGGCCCGGCGCACCCTCGCCTCGCTCCAGGCCGCCGTCGCTACGCTCGCCGCCGTGCACGCCAGGATGTAAGGCAGGCAAGGCCTTCTTTTTCTGAAGAAAAAGAAGCAAAAAGACTTTGCCCCGAAGAACCCCGCCCGGCTGGCACAGGCCCAGTGTGCAAAGTTCTTTGGTTCTTTCTTTCAAGAAAGAACTGCTTCCTTCCTTGGCCCCGAGAGACCCCCGATGTTCGTAGCCGGCAAGCTGCTGACGCTCCTCCTGCTGCCGACCGCGCTTCTGTCCGAGTGCGCCGTGCTCGGCCTCCTCCTGTCGCGCTGGCCCGCCGGCCGGCTGCTCCTGGCCGTGGCGGCGGCCGCGCAGGCGGCGTGCCTGGTGCTCCCGGTGGACGCCTGGGCGATCCGCCCGCTGGAGAACCGCTTCCCGCAGGTCACGGCCGACCCCGACCACGTGGACGGCATCATGGTCCTCGGCGGCGCGATCGACGACCTGACCAGCCGCGACCGCGGCACGCCGACGCTCACCGCCGCGGCCAACCGGCTGACGACCTTCGTGGCGCTGTCCCGCCGCTACCCCGACGCGCGCCTGGTGTTCACCGGCGGCTCGGGCGACATCGCGCAGGGCGTCTCCAACGAGGCCGAGTTCGCCCGCACCCTGCTCGACCAGCTCGGCCTCCCGCCCGGGCGCGTCCTGTTCGAGGACCGCTCGCGCACCACGCGCGAGAACGCGACCGACACCGCCGCCCTCGTGCGCCCGCAGCCGGGCGAGCGCTGGGTGCTCGTGACCTCGGCGAGCCACATGCCGCGCGCCGTGGGCGTGTTCCGCCACGCCGGCTGGACGGTGCTGCCCTGGCCGGTCGGTTACCTCTCGCGCGACCGGATCAGCGCGCTGCCGCTGTCGATGGGCCACCGGCTCGCGGTGCTGGACTGGGCGGCGCACGAGTGGATGGGCCTGCTCGCCTACCGCCTGCGCGGCTGGACCGACACGCTGTTCCCCGCGCCGGACTGACGCCGCATCACGCGCCGCCGCCGGTCCCGCCCGCCCCGCGGCGCATCGCGATCCACGTCGTCATGTCCCAGGCGTTCCTGAGCCCCGCGAGCAGCAGCAGCCCGCTGCCGAGCGCCAGCAGCGCGCAGGCGTCCCCTACATCGACGGCCAGCGCCGCGCCGCCGGCAGCCAGCACGAGGTACGCCCCGAGCGGCACGAGGGCGTACCAGACCCGGTCCTCGCCATCCAGGGAGACCAGGAAGCCGCTGCGGACCATCCGACGCCACACCCGCCACGAGTACGCCGTGCCGAGCAGCCCGATGCCCGCGAGCAGCAGGCCCGGCACGCGCCACGACGACACCGGCATCACCGCGACCAGGCTCGCCGCCAGCACGACGCTGAACGCCACCACGACGGGCGACAGGAAGCTGCGCAGCCCGGCCTGGCGCTCCTGCGTGAACACGCCCGTGCCCACGGAGACGGCGACGAAGGTCAGCCCCACCAGCGTCGCCGACGCGGTGCCCGTGAGCAGGAAGAAGTCGTGCCAGGGCCCGAACAGGAACGGCGTCGTCTGCAAGCGGCATCCCCCCATGGCGTGCGCGACCGGGCCGGCGGCGCCCTGGGCGCCTGGCCGCGACTCCGGGCCCGGCCCGGACGCGCGGCGCGACAATGCGCCTTCCGCCCGCGCCTGGCCCGCGCCATCCTGCGCGGCCGGACCACGGAGCGCGCCTGCCATGACCCTGTTCCGCGGCCTGTGCGCCTTCCCCCTCACCCCCATGGACGAGCACGGCGCGGTCGACGCCGCCTCCTTCCGCGGCCTGGTCGCGCGCCTGGTCGCGGCCGGCGTCCCTTCCCTCGGCATCCTGGGCAGCACCGGCACCTACGCCTACCTGACCCGCCCCGAGCGCCGCCGCGCCGTCGCCGCCGCCGTGGCCGAGGCCGGCGGCCGCGCCACGATCCTGGCCGGCATCGGCGCCCTGCGCACCGACGAGGCGGTGCGCCTCGGCCAGGACGCCCGCGACGCCGGCGCCGACGCCGTGCTGCTCGCCCCGGTGTCCTACACGCCGCTCACCGACGACGAGGCCCTCGCCCACTTCGCCGCCGTCGCCGGGCAGGTCGGCCTCCCCCTGTGCGTCTACGACAACCCCTCGACCACGCACTTCGCCTTCCGCCCTGAGCTTCTCGGCCGCCTCGCCCAGGTCGCCAACGTCGTCGCGCTGAAAACCCCCGCGCCCGACCCCGCCGTCCTGCCCGCCAGCCTCGCCGACCTCCGCCAGCGCACCCCGCCCGGCTTCTCCGTCGGCCACAGCGTCGACTGGAAGGCCGCCGAGGCACTCCTAGCCGGCGGCGACGCCTGGTACAGCGTCGCCGCCGGCCTGTTCCCCGCCGCGTGCCTGGCCCTCGCCGCCGCCGCGCAGTCGGGCGACGCACCCGCAACCCGCGCCCTGGACGCCCGCCTGCGCCCCCTGTGGGACCTGTTCACCGCGCACACCAGCCTGCGCGTCGTCCACGCCGCCGCCAGCCGGATGGGCCTGTGCCGCAGCGCCCTCCCGCGCCCCCTGCTGCCGCTGCCCGGCGACGTGCAGGACAGCATCATGCGCACCGTGGACGAGCTGCGCCTCGCCTGAGGCCGAGGCAGGCAAGGCCTTCTTTTTCTGAAGAAAAAGAAGCAAAAAGACTCTGCCACGAAGAACCCCGCCACGGCGGCCACAGACCCCATGGGCAAAGTTCTTTGGTTCTTTCTTTCAGGAAAGAACTGCTTCCTTGCCTCGCTGCCCGCCCAGGAGACTCCCATGCCGCCCACCCGCACCGCCCCCGGCTGGCCCGCGCGCCTCCCGTTCCACTACGCCTGGGTGGTGGCCGCGACGACCTTCCTGGTGCTCCTCGTCGGCGCCGGCATCCGCGCCACGCCCGGCGTGCTGATCGTCCCCCTGGAGCACGAGTTCGGCTGGTCC
>JBPBQX010000241.1:0-6745 GCA_050955025.1 Janthinobacterium lividum | reverse complement strand
TTGCCCTCCTCGAAGTGCTCCAGGTAGTTCCAGCCCACGGCGTAGACGTTGCGGGTGAGCGGCGCGATCGGCGCCAGCAGCCGCAGCGCGCCCGGCTCGGGTGCGTCGGCGCCCGGCGACGCGGCTAGGCGCCGCGCCTCGGCCAGCGCCGCGGGGCCGCCGGCGATCAGCGCGACCATGTCGGCGGGCCCGCTGCCCCCGGACGCGGCCCGGAGGTCGACCACGCGGCCGGACGCCCCGATCGCGCCCAGGCGCGGGGCGCCGTCCGGGCCCGCGAAGCTGAGCAGGCGCAGCGCCGGCGGGGCGGTCGCCTGCCTTGCCGCGTCGGGCGCGGCCGTGGCGGGTGCCGCCTCGCCCGCCGCCGACTGTGCCGCCGCGCCGCGTGCGGCCAGCACGCCCGCCATCGCCGCGCCGATCCCGATCACGCGCCGCCTGCTCTCGTCCATCGGCCTGCTCCCTTTGGCGGCGGCCCGGTGGGTCGGCACGCCGGGGCCGACACTGGCACCGCGGGGCGCGGCGCGGAAGCCGTTCCCCGGCCGCGCGGGAAGCCTCTGGTAACGTTAGGTGACAGCCGGTGGCACCGCGGGCAGTGTTGCTGCTATTTCACTCGCTGCCACAGGCGTTCCGGCTCCATGCTGCGCTGCAACGCGAGGTCCAGCCCGACGATGCCGAGCATCCGCCTCCCGACATGCTGTCTTCCGGTGACGTCGCCCGCATGAACGCGGTCGTCGTGGTCGCGCTGAAGCGGCCCTACACCTTCGTCGTGCTGTCGATCATGATCCTGCTGTTCGGCGGGCTCGCGGTGGTGCGCACGCCGACCGACGTGTTCCCCAACATCGGCATCCCCGTGGTCTCGGTGATCTGGACCTACACCGGCCTCACGCCGGAGGACATGTCGGGGCGCATCGTCTACTACTACGAGCGCTCGCTGACGGCGACGGTGGACAACATCGAGCACATCGAGAGCACGTCGCTCTACGGCCGCGGCATCGTGAAGATCTTCTTCCAGCCCGGCACCGACGTCGCCACCGCGCAGGCGCAGATCACCGCCGCCTCGCAGACCGTGCTCAAGCAGATGCCCGCGGGCATCACGCCCCCGCAGGTGCTCGTCTACAACGCGTCCTCGGTGCCGGTGCTGTCGCTGCAGATCGCGGGCGCGGGCATGACCGGCTCGCAGCTGTTCGACATCGCGACCAACCTGATCCGCCCGCAGCTCGTCTCGGTGAAGGGCGCCGCGATCCCGTTCCCCTACGGCGGCAACACCTCCAACGTCGAGGTCGACCTCGACCAGCAGAAGATGCTCGCCCACAACCTGTCGGCCGCCGACGTGTCGCGCGCGCTGGCCACGCAGAACATCGTGCTGCCCGCCGGCGACCAGAAGATCGGCGCGCTCGACTACCTGGTGCAGACCAACGCCTCGCCGCTGCAGATCGAGAGCTTCAACGCCCTGCCGGTCAAGCAGGTCGACGGCGCCACCGTGACGCTGGGCCAGGTCGCCCACGTCTATCTCGGCACCCAGCCGCTGACCAACATCGTCCTCGTCAAGGGCCTGCAGTCGGTGCTGCTGCAGGTCATCAAGACCGGCAGCGCGTCCACGCTCTCGGTGGTGGAGGGCATCAAGGCCAAGATCCCCGTCGTCCAGAAGACGCTGCCTGCGGGCGTGACCATCACCCCGCTCAACGACGCCTCCGCCTTCGTGCGCTCCTCGGTCGAGAACGTGGTCGAGGAGATGCTCACCGCCGCCGTGCTGACCGGGCTCACCGTGCTGCTGTTCCTCGGCTCGTGGCGCTCGACGCTGATCGTGGCGACCTCGATCCCGCTGTCGATCCTGTGCTCGATCCTGGCGCTGTCCTGGCTCGGGCAGACCATCAACGTGATGACGCTGGGCGGCCTCGCGCTCGCCGTCGGCATCCTGGTCGACGACGCCACCGTGATGATCGAGAACATCGACGCTCACCTCGAGGACGGCTCGGAGCTGGAGCCCGCGATCATCGACGCGGCCAACCAGATCGTGGTGCCGACCTTCGTCTCGACCCTGTGCATCTGCATCGTCTGGCTGCCGCTGTTCACGCTCTCGGGCGTAGCCGGCTACCTGTTCCTGCCGCTGGCCGAGGCGATCATCTTCGCCATGATCGCCTCCTTCATCCTCAGCCGCACCCTGGTGCCGACGATGGCGGCGTTCCTGCTGCCAGCCCAGCTCGCCGCCCACCACGCCGAGGCCGAGGCCGCCGAGCGCGGCACGCCCAGGCGCGGCGGCCCGTTCCGCAGGTTCCAGCGCGGCTTCGAGAGCCGGTTCACCCGCCTGCGCGACGGCTACCGCGGGGTGCTGTCGGGCGCCGTCGAGCACCGCGGCCGCTTCATCCTGGGCTTCAGCGTGGCGACGCTGGCCTCGCTGCTGCTGATCCTGCCGCTGGGGCGCGACTTCTTCCCCGGCATCGACTCCGGCGAGATCGACATGCACATGCGCGCGCCCATCGGCACGCGCATCGAGGAGGCCGGCAAGATCGCCGTGCTGGTCAACCAGGCCATCGAGAAGCTGCTGCCCGGCCAGGTCGGCAACGTGATCGACAACTGCGGCCTGCCGATCAGCTCGATCAACCAGGCCTACAACTCGTCGGGCACCATCGGCCCGCAGGACTGCGACATCACCATCAGCCTCAAGCAGGCGGCCGCCCCGGTGGAGCGATACCAGGCGACGCTGCGCCACGGCCTGCCCGTGCTGTTCCCCGGCAGCCAGTTCACCTTCCTGCCCGGCGACATCACCGCGAAGATCCTCAACTTCGGCCTGCCCGCGCCGATCGACGTGCAGGTCTCGGGCCGCGACCAGGCCGCCAACATGGCCTTCGCGCAGAAGCTCGCGTCCAGGCTGCGCCGCATCCCCGGCATCGCCGACCCGATCGTCGAGCAGGCGATGGACCAGCCGACGCTGCGCATCGCGTCGGCGCGCACCTTCGCGCTGGGTACCGGCCTGACCGAGAACGACATCGCCGGCAACGCCCTGTCCACCCTGTCCGGCTCCGGGCAGGTCGCGCCCACCTACTGGCTCGACACGAAGACCGGGGTGTCGCGGCTGGTGAACCTGCAGACGCCGCAGTCCCAGCTCACCACGCTGGGCGACCTGGAGACGGTGCCGATCGACCACGGCGACGGCAACCCGTCGGGAACCCAGCCGCAGCTGCTCGGCGCGCTGAGCCGCATCACCCAGACCGGCTCGCCGCTGTCGGTGTCGCACTACTCCATCCTGCCGGTGGTCGACATCTACGCCGGCAACACCGGGCGCGACCTCGGCGCGGTCAACGACGCCGTGGTGGCCGAGATCGACCGCATGCGCCCCGAGCTGCCGCACGGCGCCTCGGTGGCACTCCACGGACAGGCCGAGACCATGGGCAGCGCCTACACGCAGCTGCTCGGCGGCCTCGCGTTGGCGGTGGCGCTCGTCTACCTGGTGATCGTGGTGAACTTCCAGTCCTGGCTCGACCCGTTCATCATCATCACCGCGCTGCCCGGCGCGCTCGCCGGCATCGTGTGGAGCCTGTTCCTCACCGGCACCACGGTGTCCGTGCCGGCGCTGACGGGCGCGATCATGTGCATGGGCACGGCCACCGCGAACTCGATCCTCGTGGTCTCCTTCGCGCGCGAGCGGCTGGCCGAGCACGGCGACGCCGTCCGCGCGGCGGTCGAGGCTGGGTTCGGCCGCCTGCGCCCGGTGCTGATGACCGCGCTCGCGATGATGATCGGGATGGTCCCGATGTCGATGTCGAACACCCAGAACGCGCCGCTCGGCCGCGCGGTGATCGGCGGGCTGCTGGTCGCGACCTTCGCCACGCTGATGTTCGTGCCCTGCGTGTTCGCCTTGATCCACGGCCGGCGGAAGGGTGCCGCCCAGGCCCGCCTGGCGCCGGCGCGCGACGCGCTGCACGCCATGACGCACGCCGGATGAACGGGCGGTCAGCAAGGCCAGGGCTCTGCCCTGGACCCGCCAGGGCGAGCCGCCCTGGACCGGCGCAACGAAGGCTCCGGAAGCGCCGGGGTCCGGGGGGCGGCCTCGCCCCCCGGCCTTGCCTTGCCTTCCCGCTGCAGGATCCCGGCCGATGAAGCGCACCACGCTCGCCCTGCTCGTCCTCGCGGTGGCCGCGGGAGGGTCCGTGGCCTGGGGCCTGTGGAGCCGCAGCACGGCGCTCGCCGCGCTCAAGACCACGGCGGAGGACGAGTCCGTGCCGCGCGTCGAGCTGATCTCGCCGCAGAAGGGCCCGGCAACGCGCAGCCTCGACCTGCCCGGCAACATCAACGCCTGGTCCGAGGCGCCGATCTACGCCCAGGTCACCGGCTACGTGCGGAGCTGGGACAGGGACATCGGCGCCACGGTGCGCAAGGGCGAGCTGCTCGCCACCATCGACGCGCCCGCGCTCGACGAGCAGCTCGCCACCGCGCAGGCCAACCTCGCCGTCGCCGACGCCCGCGCGAAGCTCGCCGACGTCACCGCGAAGCGCTGGAAGGCGCTGTCGGGCACCGAGGCGGTGGCGCAGCAGGACGTCGACGTGCAGGTCGCCGGCGCCGTCGCCCAGCAGGCGCAGGTCCAGGCCGCGCGCCACGAGGTCGGGCGCTACCAGGCGCTCGAGACGTTCAAGCGCATCGTGGCGCCGTTCGACGGCGTGGTCACCTCGCGCCGCACCGACGTCGGCAGCTTCGTCAACGCCGCCGGCGGCGACGCCGGCTCGACCGCAGCCGCCTCGGAGCTGTTCACGGTGGCCGACATCCACCGCCTGCGCGTCTACGTCTCCGTGCCCGAGGACTACGCCGAGGTGCTCAAGCCCGGGCTGACCGCGACGCTCCGCCTGCCGCAGTTCCCCAACCGCACCTTCGAGGCGCGCTACGAGACCACTGCCGGCTCGTTCAGCCCGCAGTCGCGCAGCGTGACCACGGAGCTGACCGTGGACAACGCCGACCATGCGATCTGGCCCGGCACCTTCGCCAACGTGCACTTCACCGTGCCGTCCGACGCCGCCGTGCTGATCGTGCCGGAGCAGGCGCTGATGTTCCGCGCGCAGGGCATGCAGGTCGCCGTGGTGGACGCGCAGAACCGCGTGCACCTGCAGAACGTGACGCTCGGGCTCAACCTCGGCCGCAACGTCCAGGTGGTCGGCGGGCTGAAGCCGGAGGACAGGCTGGTCAACGACCCGTCGGCGGGGCTGCTCGAGGGCGAGACCGTGCAGGTCACGCAGCCGGCCAAGGGCTATGCGGCCGAGCCGGAGCCCGCGGCCAAGGCGCCGTCCGCCAGCGAGGAAGCCGACGTACGTTGACAGCTGCCGGAGCCGCGAAAGCAAGCAAGGCCGGGCTCTGCCCGGACCCGCCAGAGGGCTCGCCCTTCGGAAACCATCTTCTCAAGCAAGTGGATTCCAAAGGCGAGCCTTTGGCGGAGTCCAGAGGCAGAGCCTCTGGCCTTGCTGGCTTTCTGTTGCTGGTCGCCCTGGCCGGCTGCGACCTTGCCCCGCGCTACGACCCGCCGCACATGCTGCTCCCCGCCGGCTACCAGGGCAGCGGCCCGTTCACCGTGGCGCGCCCCGACGACGCGGCGGCGCGCGGCCCGTGGTGGGAGGTGTTCGCCGACCCGGTGCTCGACCGGCTTGAGGTGCAGGCCTCGCAGCTGAACCCCAACCTGCAGGCCGCCGCCGAGCAGTACGTCCAGGCCCGCGACCTGGCCGCCGAGGCGCGCGCCGGGCTGTTCCCGCAGGTCGGCGCCGACGGCAACACCACCGACAACCGGCAGTCCGCGCACCGGCTGTTCCGCGCCAGCCCCGCCTCCGGGCCGAGCGTTGAGTCCTCGAACCGGGTCACCGGCACCGCGTCGTGGGTGCCCGACGTGTGGGAGGCGATCAGCAACCGCACGCGCATCCAGAAGCGCCTGGCGCAGGGCAGCGCGGCCACGCTGGCCGGGGCGCGGCTGTCCATCCAGGCGGAGCTGGCCACCGACTACATGGCGCTGCGCGGGCTGGACACCGAGGACGACGTGCTGCGCCGGACCATCGGCTACTACCAGAAAGCGGTCGACATCACCTCGCTGCGCGAGGCGGGCCGGATCGCCTCGGGGCTCGACGTCGCGCGCGCGCGCAACCAGCTCGCCGCCGCCCAGGTCACGGAGACCGACGTGGCCGCGAACCGGGCCCTGCTGCAGCACGCCATCGCCGTGCTGGTGGGCGTGCCGGCCTCGGGCTTCACGCTGGCGCCGGAGCCGCAGGCGCGGGTCGCGGTGCCGGTGGTCCCGGCCGGCGTGCCCTCCGCGCTGCTGCAGCGCCGGCCCGACATCGCCAACGCGGAGCGCTCCATGGCGGCTGCCAACGCGGCGATCGGGGTCAGCCGCGCGGCGTTCTACCCGCAGGTGACGATCAGCGCCGTGGCGGGGTTCGAGGACACCGGGTTCAGCCTGGCCAGCCTGCCCAACAGCCTGTGGACCATCGGCGCGCAGGCGGTGCTGCCGCTGTTCGAGGGCGGGCTGCGACGGGCCGAGCTGCAGCGGAGCTGGGCGCAGTACGCGCAGACGCGCGACGTGTACCGCGCCACCGTGCTCGCGGCCTTCGGCGAGGTGGAGGACGGGCTGACGCTGACGACGCAGCTCGCCCGGGAGTCGCAGCAGGGCGCGGAGGCGGTGCGCCAGGCGCTGCGCGCGCAGGACATGTCGCTGACGCTCTACAAGGGCGGCCTGGACAACTACCTCAACGCGGTGGTCTCGCAGGTCACGGCGCTGGCC
>JBPBQX010000240.1:0-7106 GCA_050955025.1 Janthinobacterium lividum | reverse complement strand
TGGCCGTCGTAGAGCACGCGCAGGCCGGCGGCGCGCAGGCGCAGGCAGAAGTCGGTGTCGTTGAAGCCGATGGCGAAGGTCTCGTCGAAGCCGCCGACCGACTCGAAGGCGGCGCGTCGCGTCATCAGGCAGGCGGCGGTGACCGCGGAATAGTCGCGCACCGAGGTGAGCGCGCAGTTGAAGCCGAGGTTGCGCCGGCCGGGCTTGTCGGGGGTGCCGCCGTCGAGCCAGACGTTGCTAAACTTGAAGGCGTGCTCGGCCGAGCCGTTGAAGCCGAGGATGACGCCGGCGTGCTGCACGCGGTGGTCGCCGTACATGAGCAGCGCGCCGACCGCGCCCACGTCGGGGCGCTGCGCCAGGCTGGCCATGCGGTCGATCCAGCCGGGCTGCACCGCCTCGATGTCGTTGTTGAGGAACAGCACGAACTCGCAGCCCTCGCCGTGGGCGCGCACGGCGGCGTTGTTCATGGCGGCGTAGTTGAACGGGCCGGCGTAGGGCATCACGAGGTGGCGCTTGGCCAGGGCGCGCAGGTAGCGGCGCGAGGCGGGGTCGTCGGACTGGTGGTCGATCACGACGATGCGCAGGCGGGCGGGGTCGGCGGTGCGCTCGATCGACTCGATGCAGGCGGCGACCAGCTCGTGGCGGTTCTTGGTGGGGATCACCACTAGAACGAGGCCGGGAGCTTCGGGCCAGTCGACGCGGAACTGGTTGAACCACACGCCGTCGGCGACGGTGGCGCCGGTTCCGGTGCGGTCGAGGTGGGCCTGGATCGCGCCGCGTGTGGCGGCCATCACGTCGCCCTGCTTGCTGTGCCCGGTGGAGCTGGCGTGGGTGCGCCAGCGGTAGAGCACGGCGGGGACGTGGACGACCTGGCGGGCGTGCTCGGTGGCGCGCAGGAAGAAGTCGACGTCGGCGGAGATCGACATGCGCTCGTCCCAGCCGTTCATGCGGCGCGCGAGATCGGTGCGGATGCAGAGCATGTGCACGACGTAGGGATGGGACAGGTAGTAGTCGTGGCTGAAGGCTGGGCGCGCGCGGGGCTCGGTGATCGCGTCGATGTTCTCGTCGGTGAGCGCCTCGTCGGAGTAGAGGAAGTCGGCGTCGGTGCGGATGATGGCGCGCAGCAGCTGCCACACCGCGTCGGGCTCGAGCGCGTCGTCGTGGTCGAGGAAGGCGACGTGGGCGTGGCGCGCCGCGCGCAGGCCGAAGTTCACGGCGCGCGCGATGCCGACGTTGTCCGCCGAGCGCAGCACGCGGATGCGCGGGTCGCGGGCTGCCGCGTGGGCGAGGAGCGGTGCCACGTGGGGCTCGGTGGAGCCGTCGTCGATGCAGATCAGCTCCCAGTGGTCGCACCACTGCGCCAGCACCGAGGAGATCGACTGGATCAGCCACTCGGCGCGGGTGTTGAACACCGGCATCACCAGGCTGATGCCGCGGCCGCGTGCGGCGTGGTTCAGGCGGCGGCGGAGGCGGGCGAGGATGCGCGGCGTCAGGCGGTCGCGGCGGCGCACGAAGCGCAGGAGGTTGGGGTTGGGCGTCACGGTGCGCGGCGAGCCCGGCAGGAAGTCGCCGGTGGACACCACGCGCACGGCGACCGGCTGGCCGACGAGGGCGAGGAAGTGCGCGCCGAGGTCGATCTTGAAGGCGCAGTAGCCGCCGGCGATGCCCGCGTCGAGCAGGTCGCCGCGGAACTGCTCGGCGGTGGCGCGGCCGAGCACGCGCTCGCCGGCGGCGACGGCCTCGACCACCACCTTGCGGTCGGGGTTGAGGTGGTCGTAGGCCCAGCCGTGCGCGGACAGGCCGTGGAAGGTGTCGAAGCAGCCGACGATCGCGGGCGAAGGCAGCAGGGTGACCGGGCCGCCGGACAGGTGCAGCGCGGTGCCGGCGACCACCAGGCCGACGCGTCGCTCGCGTCGGTGCTCGGCGGGCAGTGCCACCTCGACGCCGTGGAAGCCGTTGCCCACGCCCACGGCGAGCAGGTCGTGGCGCATGGCGTCGGCCACCGCCTCGCCCGCGATCTCGCCGTCGATCACCAGCGAGACCGGCACGCGGCGCGCGGGGTCGCGCAGGTCCATCGCCCAGCCGGCGATGCCGCCGGGGCTCAGGCCGTCGAGCATGCCGACGATGCCGATCTCGGCGGGGGTGACGGACAGGGTGACCGGCAGCGGCGCGCCGCCGATCCGCGGCACCAGCGTCAGCGTGCCGTTGCGCGGGGGCAGCATGGCGAGCGGGATGCGGAAGGCGTAGGCGGCGTCGGGCGGGGCATCCCGGCGCCCCGCGTCCTGGCGTGCGGCGATGCCGGCGGCGGCGATCCTGGTGCCGTCGAGCAGTTCCACGCCGACGTGGGCACCGACGTGGGCCGCGTCCGGGCCGTGCAGCGTGAAGCCGCCGGCGACGTGCAGCGCGTCCATCGCGAGCGCGCGCAGCACGAGGCCGAAGCGGGGCCTGAGGTCGATGCGCCGCTCCAGCACGCTGCGGCCATCCGCGAGGTCGACGATGTCGAGCCAGGACGGCAGCCGGTGCGCGGGCAGGCGGACGACGATCGTGCGTTCCTGCGCGCCGGTAATGGGCAGGGTGCCCTCGAACGCGTCGTCGAGCAGCAGGCCGAGCGCCACCGCGCCGTCGCGGCGGGGGAGGGCAACGGCGAGGCTGCCGGGGGGAAGCGTGCGGTCCGGCGGCGGCGGCACGGCCGCGGCGGGCGGGGGCGCTGGAGGCGGGCTGGCAGGAGGCCGGGTGGCGGATTTCGCGGAGCGGGCGACGGGAACGGCGGGGCTCGGGGCGGGCACGGCGGCGGCGTCGGGACGCGTCGGGGCGCGGCGCCCGGGCTTGGTTGGGGCACGCGCCATGGTCGCCTCCGGTGTTCGCGCCGGCCGGCAGGCCCCGCCCGCGCAGACTAGGCGGCCCGTCCCGGGCGGCAAAGCCCCCGGCGCCGCGCGGCGGCAACCGCCGTGCCGCACGGCGGAAACGCTTCGTCAATCCTGCCGTGCGACAAGGAGGCGCCCGCGGGGCCGTGCATCTGGTCGCCGTCCATGCAACCGTGCAGGTTGCCGCGCGGCGGACAGGCTGGCACGTTGCCGGCCCGTGAGGCAGGCACCCAGGGACGGGACGCGACACATGCGGATATTGCTGACTGGCGGCTGCGGGTTCATCGGTTCCGCGGTGATCCGCCACCTGATCCGCGACACGGCGCACGACGTGGTCAACATCGACAAGATGACCTACGCCGCGTCCGAGGACGCGCTGGAGGCCGCGCGCAACGATCCGCGGCACGTGCTCGTGCGCGCCGACATCTGCGACGCGGCCGCAATGGCCGCGGCGTTCGAGGCGCACCAGCCCGACGTCGTGATGCACCTGGCCGCGGAGAGCCACGTCGACCGCTCGATCGACGGGCCGGGCGACTTCATCCAGACCAACGTGGTCGGCACCTTCGTTCTGCTCGAGGCGGCGCGGCGCTACTGGTCGGGGCTGCCCGCCGAGCGCAAGGCAGCGTTCCGCTTCCACCACATCTCCACCGACGAGGTGTTCGGCGCGCTGGAGGACGGCGACCCGCCGTTCACGGAGACCACGCCGTACGACCCCCGCTCGCCGTACTCGGCCAGCAAGGCGTCGTCGGACCACCTGGTGCGCGCCTGGCAGCACACCTACGGGCTGCCGACCTTCGTGAGCAACACGACCAACAACTACGGTCCCTGGCAGTTCCCGGAGAAGCTGATCCCGCTGGTCACGCTCAACGCCCTGGAAGGCAAGGAGCTGCCGGTGTACGGCGACGGGCTGAACACGCGCGACTGGCTGTACGTCGACGACCATGCCGAGGCGCTGGTGCGCGTGCTGGAGCGGGGCGAGCCGGGCGGCACCTACGCGATCGGGGCGCGCCAGCCGCGCTCCAACCTCGACGTGGTGCGCGCGATCTGCGCCGAGCTGGACAGCCGCGTGCCCGATCCCGCCGGCGCGCGCGAGCGGCTGATCCGCTTCGTCACCGACCGGCCCGGCCACGACCATCGCTACGAGATCGATCCGTCGCGCGCGGAGGCGGCGATCGAGTGGAAGGCGCCGCACGACTTCGAGCGCGGGCTCGCGCGCACGATCGGCTGGTACCTGGACAACAGGCCGTGGTGGGAGCGCATCCGCGGCGGTCGCTACGGCGGCCAGCGTCTCGGCACGGCGGCCTGAGATGGCCGTCCCGGACTGCCCGATGAAGGGCATTGTGCTGGCAGGCGGGTCGGGTACCCGCCTGCATCCGATGACGCTGGCGGCGAGCAAGCAGCTGCTGCCGGTCTACGACAAGCCAATGATCTACTACCCCCTGTCGACGCTGATGCTGTCGGGCATCCGCGACATCATGATCATCTCCACGCCCGTCGACCTGCCGCAGTTCCGCCGCCTGCTGGGCGACGGCTCGCGCTTCGGGTGCCGCTTCGAGTACCGCGAGCAGCCGACGCCGGACGGGCTGGCGCAGGCGTTCCTGATCGCCGACGACTGGCTCGGCGGGCAGCCCTGCGCGCTGGCGCTCGGCGACAACATCATCTTCGGCGACCACCTCAGCGTCATGCTGCAGGGCGCCACGCATCGCGCCGAGGGCGCCACCGTGTTCGCCTACCAGGTGCGCGACCCGGAGCGCTACGGCGTGGTCTCGTTCGACGCCGACGGGCGGGCGCGCGAGATCGTGGAGAAGCCGGCCGCCCCGCTGTCGAACTGGGCGGTGACCGGGCTCTACTACTACGACGCGCGGGTCACGGAGCTGGCGCGCTCGATCAAGCCGTCGCCGCGCGGCGAGCTGGAGATCACCGACCTCAACCGTCTCTATCTCGAGGAAGGCAGCCTGCGGGTCGAGAAGCTGGGGCGCGGCTGTGCCTGGCTCGACGCGGGCACGCCGGACAGCCTGCTGCAGGCCTCGACCTTCGTGCAGACCATCCAGTCCCGCCAGGGCATGCTGGTGGGCTGCCCGGAGGAGGTGGCCTTCCGCATGGGCTTCATCGACGCCGACGCCCTGCGCGCGCAGGCGATGAAGCTGAGCAAGACCGACCTCGGCCGCCTGCTGCTGGAGCTGGCGGACGGCGTCCACGCCTGAGCCCCGCGCGGGGCGGCGGGACGCGGGGTCGTTCCCGCGTGCCGCCGCGTCCTGCGCGAGGTCCCGATTGGCCACGAAGGAGCTGTGCGCGTGAAGGTTGAACGGCTCGATATCCCGGACGTGATCCTGGTCACCCCGCCCCGCTTCGGCGACGCGCGCGGCTACTTCTCGGAGACGTTCAACGCGGCGCGCTTCACCGAGGCCGGCGTCGATGGTCCGTTCGTGCAGGACAACCAGAGCCTGTCGCGGAGCCGCGGCGTGGTGCGCGGCCTGCACTGCCAGCTGCCGCCGTTCGCGCAGGGCAAGCTGGTGCGCTGCCTGCGCGGCGCGATCTGGGACGTGGCCGTGGATGCGCGCACCGGCTCGCCCACCTACGGGCGCTGGGTTGCGGCCGAGATCACGGCGGAGAACGGCACGCAGATCTGGGTGCCGCCCGGCTTCCTGCACGGCTTCTGCACGCTCGAGCCGGACACCGAGGTCTCGTACAAGGTCACTGCGCCGTACGACAAAGCGTCCGAGCGTGGCGTGATCTGGAACGATGCGACGCTGGCCCTGCCCTGGCCGATCGAGGCGAGCGAGGCGGTGCTGTCGGACAAGGATGTCGTGCTGCCGGGCTTCGAGGCCGCGCAGGGCTGGTTCTCCGCATGAGCGGCAGCACCGCGGCGGGGCCGATGCTGGTCACCGGCGGCTCCGGCCAGCTCGCGCTCGCGCTGGAGCGGGCGGCGGGCCGGCACCATCGCGCGGTGCGCCGAGTCGGGCGGCCGGAGTTCGATTTCGATCATCCCGAGACGATCGCCGCGACCTTCGCGCAGGTGCGGCCGTCGCTGGTGGTCAACGCCGCCGCCTGGACGGCGGTGGACCTGGCCGAGGCCAACGAGGCGGCGGCGTCGCGCGCCAACGCCGAGGGGCCGGCGCTGCTCGCCCGGCTGTGCGCGTCGGCCGGAGTGCCGATGATCCACGTGTCCACGGACTACGTGTTCGATGGCGCCAAGGGCGAGCCCTACGTCGAGACGGACCCGACCAGCCCGACCGGGGTGTACGGCGCCACCAAGCTTGCGGGCGAGGAGGCGGTGCTGGCCGCTAACCCGCGCAGCCTCGTGCTGCGCACGTCTTGGGTCTACTCGCCGGACGGCAAGAACTTCGTGCGCACCATGCTCGGTGCCGCACTGAAGACCTCGACGCTGCGCGTGGTGGGCGACCAGCAGGGCTGCCCGACGTCGGCGGACGACCTGGCCGAGGCGATCCTGGTGGTGGCGGCGCGAATCGACGCGGGCTGGCAGGACGGCTGGCACGGTGTGTTCCACGCGGCGGGCGAGGGCTCGACCACCTGGCACGGGCTGGCAGTCGCGACGTTCGAGGAGGCGGCGCGGCACGGCCGCGCGCTGCCGACGGTGGAGGCGATCCTGACGAAGGACTGGCCGACGCCCGCGCGTCGCCCCGCCGACTCGCGTCTGGACAGCGGCCGCCTCGCGGCGACGTTCGGGGCACGTCTGCCACCGTGGCGCGACGGGCTGGCGCGCACGGTGGATGCGCTGCTGGCGGAAGGCACCTCCGCTGCCTGACTGGCTCCAGGCGGGCGACGGTGCGCCGGTTGCGATCCTGCTTTCCACCTACAACGGCGCGCGGTTCCTTCCCGAGCAGCTCGACAGCTTTCTGGCCCAGACGCACACCGCGTGGACGCTGTTCTGGCGCGACGACGGCTCTTCTGATGGCACCGTCGCCGTGCTGGAGGCGTTCGCGCGCGGGCCCGGCCGGGATCGCTGCGTGGCGCTCGGAGATGCGCGCGGCCATCTCGGCGCCACCGCGAGCTTCCTGGCGCTGCTGCGCGGCGCCCCGCCCGGGGCCACGGTGGCCTTTGCCGACCAGGACGACGTGTGGCTGCCGCACAAGCTCGCGCGGGGCCTCGAGGCGTTGCGCGGTGCGGGCGACGACCGGCCGGCGCTGTATTTCGCGCGCCAGATCCTGGTGGACGAGCGGCTGCAGCGGCTCGGCCTGTCGTTCCGGCTGCGCAGGGCGCCGGACTTCCTCGCCTCGCTGA
>JBPBQX010000239.1:0-7326 GCA_050955025.1 Janthinobacterium lividum | reverse complement strand
GCATGGCGCGCCAGCACCGACGCCGGCTCCAGCCCGACCCGCTCGCGCAGCCGCGCCCCGCCCGCCGCGAACAGCGCCTCGAACACCCAGTCCATGGTCAGCACCGTCGGCCCGCAGTCGATCGCGCGGCCGCCACCGCCGGCGCGCACCTCGCGCATCTTGCCGCCGGGCGCGTCCTGCGCCTCGAGCACCGTGACCGCATGTCCCGCCGCCGCCAGCCGCACCGCTGCCGCCAGCCCGCCGATGCCGGCGCCGATCACCGCCACCCGCTCCCTCACCGGAACCCACCCTCGCTGCCGCCGGCCATCCGCAGTTCCTGGTTGACCGTAATGTCAATAATATCTGACACTCCAAAAGACAACGCCGCATGACACATCGGCACCCCGGGGGATCGGCAATGGGCATTCTGGGCAGGATCGAGCGGGCCCTGGAAGAGGCGGTCGAGGCCGTCTCTCCCGGCGCCCCGCCCGCGCTGGTCGCGGCGCTGCGCCACGCCGTGTTCCCCGGCGGCATGCGGGTGCGCCCGCGCCTCTGCCTCGCGGTGGCCGAGGCCTGCGGCGGCGCCGACCCGATGCTCGCCGACGGCGCCGCCTGCGCGATCGAGCTGCTGCACTGCGCCTCGCTGGTGCACGACGACCTGCCCTGCTTCGACGACGCCGACACCCGCCGCGGCCTGCCCTCCGTGCACCAGGCCCACGGCCAGGCGCTCGCCGTGCTCGCCGGCGACGGCCTGATCGTCCTCGGCTTCGAGACCCTGGCCCGCGCCGGTGCCAACTCCCCGAGTCTCGCGCCCCTGCTGCTGATGCTGGCCCGCGCCGCCGGCACCCCGCACGGCCTGGTCGCCGGCCAGGCCTGGGAATGCGAGCCGCACGCCCCGCTCGCCACCTACCACCGCGCCAAGACCGCCTCGCTGTTCGCGCTCGCGACCACCGCCGGCGCCCTGGCCTCGGGCGCCCCCCCCGAGCCCTGGCGCCTGCTGGGCGACAGCCTCGGCGAGGCCTACCAGGTGGCCGACGACATCCGCGACGCCGCCCTGGGCAGCGCCGAGCTGGGCAAGCCCGCCGGCCGCGACCTCGTCCTCGGCCGCCCGAGCGCCGCCCTGCGCTACGGCGTCGGCGGCGCGCTCGGCCGCGTGGAGGCGCTGGTCAGCGGCGCGATCAACGCGATCCCGCCCTGCCGCGACCGCGCCGCGCTGCGCGAGCTGATCCTGGCCGAGATGCGCCGGCTGCTGCCCGCCGAGCTGGTGATGCGCGCGGCGGCGTGAGCGAAAAGCAAGGGCAGCAAGTAAGGCCGGGCTCTGCCCGGACCCGCCAGGGCGAGCCGCCCTGGACTGGCCTGACTTAAGTGATGGATTCCAAAGGCGAGCCTTTGGCGGAGTTTGAGGCGGAGCCTCAACCTTCCTTCCCCCCGGCCGCCAGCTGGCGCGCCCGCCTGGCGCACGCGGCGATGCGCCTGCAGGCCGACCCCCGCTTCCGCCGCCTCGCCGCGGCCTTCCCCCTGACGCGCCCGGTCGCGCGTCGCCGCGCCCGCGCGCTGTTCGACCTGTGCGCGGGCTTCGTCTACTCGCAGATCCTGCTCGCCGTGGTGCGGCTCGACCTGCCGCGCCGCCTGCTCGACGGCCCGCGCACCGCCGCCTCGCTGGCCCCCGAGCTGTCGCTGGACGAGGCCGCCGCGGAACGCCTGCTCGCCGCCGCCGCCTCGCTCCGCCTGCTCGCGGTGCGCGGCGCCGACGGGGCAGGGGCCGCGCGCTACGGCCTGGGCCCGCTCGGCGCGGCGCTCGTCGACAACCCCGGCGTGGCCGCGATGATCGCCCACCACGGCCTGCTCTACGACGATCTGCGCGACCCGCTCGCCCTGCTGCGCGGCACCGCCGGCCCCACCGCGCTCGCCGCCTACTGGCCCTACGCCGACGCGACGGCCGCCCCACCCGGCCGCGACGCCGTCGCGCCGTACTCCGCGCTGATGGCCGAGTCGCAGCGCATCGTCGCCGACGAGGTGCTGGCCGCCTACCCCGTGCGCCGCCACCGCCACCTGCTCGACATCGGCGGCGGCAGCGGCGCCTTCCTGCTCGCCGCTGCCGACCGCGCGCCCCGGCTGCGCCTGACCCTGTTCGACCTCCCCGCCGTCGCCGCGATCGCCCGCGAGCGACTCGCCGCGTCCGGCGCGGCCGCCCGCGCCGAGGCGGTGGGCGGCGACTTCCTCCGCGACCCGCTGCCGCACGGCGCCGACCTCGCGACCCTGGTGCGCGTGCTGCACGATCACGACGACCCCCAGGCCCTCGCCCTGCTGCGCGCGATCCGCGCGGCGCTGCCCCCGGGGGGCACCGTGCTCGTGGGCGAGCCCATGTCCGGCACCCCCGGCGCCGAGCCCGCCGGCGACGCGTATTTCGGCCTCTACCTCCTGGCGATGGGCAGCGGCCGCCCGCGCACCCCGCAACGCATCGCGCGGATGCTGCGCGATGCCGGGTTCGAGCGCCCGCGCCTGCTGTGCACCCGCACGCCGATGGTGGCACGGGTGATCGTCGCCACCGTCCCCGGACGCTGAACGGACAGTCTCCTGCCGAACCGTCGCGCCCGTTCCGCTGCCTGCGCAGGTGCCTCGCCGCGATGCGGCACGACGCGGAGGCGGATTTTCCCACAGGGACGTTGTGTCCAGTCTACTTGTCTGCCTAATGTGTCTTGTCAGCCTGACACTCACCGCTGACACGGAACGCCGGCAGGCACTTCAGCTCCGGCACTCAGCGTGAGGATCCTCCATGCAGGCCATCGCCGTGGTGATGCAGGCTCCCGGAAAGGCGGTGCTGTCGCGGCTCGACCTTGCCGCGCCCGGCCCCGCCGACGTGGTGGTCGACATCGACTGGAGCGGCATCAGCGCCGGCACCGAGCGCCTGCTCTGGTCCGGCCGCATGCCCGACTTCCCCGGCATGGGCTACCCGCTGGTCCCCGGTTACGAGTCGGTCGGCCGCGTCGCGCAGGCCGGCGCAGAGTCCGGTCGTGTCGAGGGCGAATCGGTGTTCGTCCCGGGCGCGAAATGCTTCGGGGACGTCCGCGGCCTGTTCGGCGGCGCCGCCTCGCGCGTGGTGCTGCCCGGCGCCCGCACCCTGCCGATCGACGCCGCTCTCGGCGAGCGCGGAACCCTGCTGGCGCTCGCCGCCACCGCGCACCACGCCATCGCCGGCGGGCCCGCCGCGGCCCCGGACCTGGTCGTGGGCCACGGCGTGCTCGGCCGCCTGGTCGCGCGCATCACGCTCGCCCTCGGCCACCCCGCCCCCACGGTGTGGGAGGCCGAGCCGCAGCGCCGCGCCGGAGCCCACGGCTACCCCGTCGCGGCCCCCGAGGACGACGCCCGCCGCGACTACCGCTGCATCCTCGACGCCAGCGGCGACGCGGCGCTGCTCGACACGCTGGTGGCCCGCCTGGCGCGCGGCGGCGAGATCGTGCTCGCCGGCTTCTACCCCGGCAGCGTCGCCTTCGCCTTCGCCCCCGCCTTCATGCGCGAGGCCAGGCTGCGCTGCGCCGCGGAGTGGCAGCCGTCCGACCTGGACGCGGTGCGCGCGCTGCTCGCGTCGGGCGCGCTGTCGCTCGACGGCCTGATCACCCACCGGCGCGCCGCCGCCGACGCCCACGAGGCTTACGGCACCGCGTTCGGCGACCCCGCCTGCCTCAAGATGATCCTCGACTGGAGAGCGCACGCATGAGCGAGACACTCGCCGCCCCCCGCCCCGGGGACACCGACGCCGCCCCGGTCCCGGCAAAGGTCGAGACGCAGATCATCGCCATCTACGGCAAGGGCGGCATCGGCAAGAGCTTTACCCTCGCCAACCTGTCGTACTGCATGGCCCAGCAGGGCAAGCGCGTGCTGCTGATCGGCTGCGACCCCAAGAGCGACACCACCTCGCTGCTGTTCGGCGGCCGTTCCTGCCCCACCATCATCGAGACCTCGTCGCGCAAGAAGGCCGCCGGCGAGAAGGTCGCGATCGGCGACGTCTGCTTCAAGCGCGATGGCGTCTACGCGATGGAGCTGGGCGGCCCCGAGGTCGGCCGCGGCTGCGGCGGGCGCGGCATCATCCACGGCTTCGAGCTGCTGGAGAAGCTGGGCTTCCACGAGTGGGGCTTCGACTACGTGCTGCTCGACTTCCTCGGCGACGTGGTGTGCGGCGGCTTCGGCCTGCCGATCGCGCGCGACATGTGCCAGAAGGTGATCGTCGTCGGCTCCAACGACCTGCAGTCGCTCTACGTCGCCAACAACGTCTGCTCGGCCGTCGAGTACTTCAAGCGCCTCGGCGGCAACGTCGGCGTCGCCGGCCTGGTCATCAACAAGGACGACGGCACCGGCGAGGCGCAGGCCTTCGCCGACGCGGTCGGCATCCCCGTGCTGGCCGCGATCCCCGCCGACGACGACATCCGCCGCAAGAGCGCCAAGTACGAGATCGTGGGCGCCCCCGGCTCGCGCTGGGAGCCGCTGTTCGCCACGCTCGCCGCGGAGATCGCCGCCGCCCCCCCGCTGCGCCCCACGCCCCTGACCCAGGACGGCCTGCTCGGGCTGTTCAAGGGCGAGGCGGTCGGCCGCGGCGTGGTGCTCGACCCCGCGACGATGGACGACATGTGCGCGGGCATCTCGCCCGACGCCCGCCCGTCCCTCGAAGTGGTCTACGAGGGCGCATAGCGTGGACGGGCTCCTCCCTCCCTCCTCGCTCGCGCCCGACGAGCCGCCCGGCACCGGCGCGGACGGCGGCTGCCACGGCGGCCGCGAGACCATGCTCGATGCTGCCCGCGCCGCCGGCAAGGGCGAGGCACTGGCGAAGCTGATCGCCGACTACCCGCGCGGCCCGCACGAGCAGCCGCAGTCCATGTGCCCCGCCTTCGGCTCGCTGCGCGTCGGCCTGCGCATGCGCCGCGTCGCCACCATCCTGTGCGGCTCGGCGTGCTGCGTGTACGGCCTGAGCTTCACCGCCCGCTTCTACGGCGCGCGCCGCAGCGTCGGCTACGTTCCCTTCAACTCCGAGACCCTGGTGCGCGGCCAGCTGTTCGAGGACATCCGCAACGCCGTGCGCGAGACCGCCAGGCCCGCGGACTATGACGCCGTCGTTGTCATCAACCTGTGCGTGCCCACCGCCTCCGGCGTGCCGCTCGAGCTGCTGCCGAAGCAGATCGACGGCGTGCGCGTGATCGGCATCGACGTGCCCGGCTTCGGCGTCCCGACCCACGCCGAGGCCAAGGACGTGCTCGCCGCCGCCATGCTGCGCACCGCCCGCACCGAGGCCGAGTCCGGTCCGGTGCAGCGCCCGCGCGGCCCGCAGGCGGAGATGCCCACCGTCGCCCTGATCGGCGAGCTGTTCCCCGCCGACCCCGTGGGCATCGCCGGCCTGCTGGCGCCCATGGGCCTGGCCGTCGCCCCGCCCACGCCGGCGCGCGAATGGCGCGACCTGTACGGCGCGCTCGACTGCGACGTCGCCGCCGCCGTCCACCCCTTCTACACGGCCAGCATCCGCGAGTTCGAGGCCGCCGGCCGCCCCGTCGTCGGCTCCGGCCCCGTCGGCGTGGAGGCCACCGACGCCTGGCTCGCCGCGGTCGGCCGCGCCGCCGGCCTGGGCGCCACCGCCGTCGACGCCGCCCGCGCCGCCTGCCTGCCCGCGCTCCGCGGCGTGCTTGCCGCCAACCCGATCTCCGCCCGCGTCACCGTGTCCGGCTACGAGGGCTCCGAGCTGCTGGTCGCCCGCCTGCTGGTCGAGGCCGGCGCGGAGGTGCCCTACGTCGGCACCGCCTGCCCGCGCACCGCCTGGAACGAGGACGACCGCGCCTGGCTCGAGGCCCACGGCGCCCACGTGCAGTTCCGCGCCTCGCTGGAGCAGGACCTCGCCGCCTTCCGCGAGGTGAGGCCGGATCTCGCGATCGGGACGACCCCCGTCGTGCAGCGCGCCAAGGAGGCCGGCACGCCCGCGATCTACTTCACCAACATCGTCTCCTCGCGCCCGCTGTTCGGCATCCCCGGCGCCGCCGCGCTCGCCTCCACGGTCGCCGCCCAGACCCGCGGCCGCGAGCGCTTCTCCCGCATGGTCGCCTTCTTCGGCGACCCCGGCGCCGCGCTCGCGAAACCCGCCCCGCTGCCGCCGCCCGCGCCGGAGCCGCCGCCCGCGGGCTCGGTCCCGGTGCAGGCCGGCCCGGTCCGCCTGGCCGAGCCGAAGCCTGCGCTCTCCGCCTACACCGGGGGAATGTGACGCCATGCTGGTGATCGACCACGACCGGGCCGGCGGCTACTGGGGCGCGGTGTACGCGTTCAGCGCGCTGCGCGGCCTGCGCGTCATCATCGACGGCCCGGTGGGCTGCGAGAACCTGCCGGTCACGGCGGTGCTGCACTACACCGACGCCCTGCCGCCGCACGACCTGCCGATCGCCGTGACCGGCCTGTCCGAGGACGACCTGTCGCAGAACGGCACGGAAGGCGCCCTCCGACAGGCCAACCGCGCCGGCAGCGCCGAGCACCCCGGCATGCCCGGCGTCGTGGTCACCGGCTCCATCGCGGAGATGATCGGCGGCGGCGTGACCCCCGAGGGCTCCGGCCTGCTGCGCTTCGTCCCGCGCACCATCGACGAGGACCAGTGGCAGTGTGCCGACCGCGCGCTGTTCTGGCTCCACGCCCAGTTCGGCACCCGCAAGGCACGCGGCACGGTGGTCCGCCGCACCGGCGCCGACGCCCCCGCCACCCCCCCGGCCGACGCGAGGCCGCTGGTCAACATCATCGGCGCGATGCACGGCGCCTTCAACATGCCGTCCGACCTTGCCGAGATCCGCCGCCTGGTCGAAGGCGTCGGCTGCGCGGTCAACCTCGTCTACCCGATGGGCGCGCACCTCGACGACACGCCCCGCCTCGCCGCCGCCGCCGTGAACGTCTGCCTGTACCGCGAGTTCGGCCGCATGCTCTGCGAAGAGCTGGGAAAACCCTACCTGCAGGCGCCGATCGGCCTGTTCGCGACCACGAACTTCCTGCGCGCGCTGGGAAGCCTCGCGGGCGTCGATCCCGAGCCGTTCATTGCGGCGGAAAAACTGTCCACGGTGAAGCCGATCTGGGACCTGTGGCGCTCAGTGACGCAGGACTTCTTCGCCACCGCAAGCTTCGCCGTCGTCGCGACCGCCACCTACGAGCACGGCCTGCGCCAGTTCCTGGGCGAGGAGCTCGGCATCCCCTGCGCCTTCGGCCATGCGCGCCGCCCGGGGATCAAGCCCGACAACCAGGCGGTGCGCGAGCAGCTGCGCACCACGCGGCCGATGGTGCTGTTCGGCTCCAACAACGAGCGCATCTACGCGGCCGAGCTGGGCCTGAACCCGC